>NZ_AP025281.1:3982851-4289224 GCF_024347195.1 Aliamphritea hakodatensis | reverse complement strand
ATTAAATGTAGTGACCTTCCTTGATGCAGCCAGACAAGTGGCTATTAAAGAAGGAAAGCCGAATCAGGTAGTGGCTGGGGAGGAAGGACTGTTAAATGTGCTGACCGGTGAAACCCTTGCGTTTGAAGGTGAAAATGCCTACCGGCAGTTGTTTAAAACAGAGGTCGATCTCCCCTACAGGGAATTGACCCGTATATACTCAGATGGTACATTCACCGCCGTCAAATTTGTTTGGAACGTGCCACAGGACGGCGAAGAAAGCACCCGCTTTTCTGTCACATTGAGCCCTTTTCGGGCTGATCCAGTTGTTGTGTTAATGGAATAATATACATGAATTCTCGCAAAGCAGACTTCCGCTCTAAATCCCATCGTGGCTTTACTCTGATAGAACTTTTGATCGTCATGGCGATTATCGCCCTGTTGGCAGCCCTTGTTGCGCCACGGCTGATTGGCGCCCTGGGATCATCTCAGACTAAGCAAAGTGAAGCGCAGGTCGCGCTGCTTTCTACTGCACTGGACAGTTACCGCCTGGATGTAGGCCGTTATCCGAGTAGTGATCAGGGGCTGGCAGCACTGATTGATGAAGAAGTGGCCGACAGTAAGTCCTGGCGTGGCCCTTACCTGCGTAAGAAAGAGTTGCCAAAAGATCCCTGGGGTAATGCCTATTATTATGCTTATCCTGCTGAAGCCGGTGGGCTGGATTACGACGTCTATTCCTACGGTGCAGACAGCCTGGCAGGCGGCGACGGTGAGAATGCCGATATAGGTAACTGGTAACACTGGAGTATCGCTGTGAATAGTCAGGCACAACTTCTTCAGTTTAATTTACAGCGGCATTTACTGGATGATGGTGTAATAACTGAAGAGTTATTTTCCAATATTCATAATATCTCTGAAAGTGAAGCGGTTCCTTTATTAATATCATCAGGTGCGGTGACTGAAGATCTGATCTGCAGTATTTATGCAGAGAAACTGTCATTAACTGTATGGCAGGGTGACGGTGATATTTGTGAAACGGATTTATTCGAAGATAACTATCTGGTTTTTAATAATATACTGCCTTTAGTTATCGACGAAAAACGGTTTTATGTGGTTGCCGATCCGTGGGATATTGGCTTAATAGATATTATCCGCCGGCTGGATAAAGATGCCCAGGTGCTGGTTGGTCCTAAATCTGAAATAGAGCACCAGCTTAAAAAACATTTTGGTTTTGAAAGCACGGAAGAACTGACGGAAGCCGGCAGTTTTTCTGCAACACACCTTAAAGATATCGCTTTAGAGGCACCGATCGTTCATCAGGTAAATGACCTGTTGAATAATGCGGTGCGTCTGGGGGCGTCTGATATTCATTTAGAGCCATTCCGCCACCATATTGAATTACGTTACCGGGTGGATGGCGTGCTTTCCCAGCGGACCGCCCCGGCGCTGGAAGATTATCCTGGCGTGACGTCACGGATCAAGCTGTTGGCTCAGTTAGACATTGCAGAACACCGCCTGCCACAGGATGGGCGTATCCGTATTCATTCGAATGGCAGAACGGTTGATATCCGTGTCAGTACAATACCCACAGCGCACGGTGAAGATATTGTACTGCGTATACTGGATAAAAAATCCAATACCCAAAGGTTAACGGAAACCGGCCTGAGCGATCATGTTATCAGCGGTTTACGGGAGAGTCTGACCAAGCGTCAGGGCATTGTTCTGGTGACAGGCCCGACAGGCTCGGGTAAAACCACCACATTATATTCCGCACTTCAGGAGCTGGTAGACGGTAAGCGCAAAATCATTACTGTTGAAGATCCTGTGGAGTATGAAATTAAGGGGATCACACAGATCTCTGTAAACGATGCCATTGGCATGTCTTTTTCAGCGGCTTTGCGTTCCATACTGCGTCATGACCCTGATGTGATTTTTATCGGTGAAATCCGGGATCTGGAAACGGCAGAAATTGCTATTCAGGCTTCACTGACCGGCCACCTGGTCATTTCCACCCTGCACACAAATTCTGCGATCGGTGCCATTACCCGTTTCCTGGATATGGGGATTGCTGATTATCTGCTCGCCTCCAGTATGAGTGCGGTAACCGCCCAGCGACTGGTACGCAAACTGTGCGATAAATGTAAAACGGAAACACCGGTGCCAGTTGCCATGGCGCACCGCTTTAATATTGATCTGAATGCCAAGGTATATATCCCGGCAGGCTGCAGTCACTGTGGCAAATCAGGCTACAAGGGGCGTGTGCCCATTTCCGAAGTTAAACCCATCGACAATCATGTCCGTCAGGCAATTGTAGATAACCCCTCGCTGGATAATCTGGAAAAAGCCGCAGACCGCAATAAGGCCGGTTCAATGCAGGATGATGCCATTGCAAAGGTTTTGCAGGGCGAAACGTCTTTTGAAGAAGTGCTGGGTGTTATCTGATAATGAGCAGTTTCTTTTATCAGGCTATAAAGCATGACGGCACAGAAATATCAGGCAAGCTTGATGCCAGTGATCATGATGAGCTGGTGCAGTTACTGCGTCGCAAGCATTTGGTTCTGGTTTCGGCGACGGTTGAAAAAAAGCCCCGGTTAAAGAAACAGGTAATCTCGTTACTGATCGCAGAGCTTTCAGATCTGATCGCCAGTAAGATTCCGGTTGAGCGCAGCCTGCAGATTATTTCTGAAGATAACCCGGTTGCTGCGGTGAGTGAACTGGCCGCTAAGTTACGTGTGGCTTTAAAAGAAGGTGCCTCTCTGTCGCAGGCATTTGAGCAAACGGTTGTTACCCCTAAGCTGGTTGTGCCGATGTTAAAAGCCGGCGAACAAACCGGGCAGCTGGGGGAAGCGTTGGTCAGTTTGAATGCGCATTTTCAGGCCGCCAAAGAGTTCCGCTCTGAGCTGGTCGGTAAGTTGGCTTACCCGGCGATACTTTTCTTAGTCAGTATTTTTTCTATGATTGCCCTGGCGGTCTTTGTTATACCGGTTTTTAAAGATATTTTTGACGGTAACAATGCGGCCCTGCCCACCAGTACAGCCATGATCTTTGCGTTCAGTGATTTTATGCTGGCGAATGGCATTACTATGCTGGTGGTATTGATGGTCGCCGTGCTGGCCGGGATACTGCTCTATGGCCATTCCGCCCAGGCGCAGGAAGTTATGCAGCGGTTTATGCTGAAAATTCCGTTTATAGGTAAGATTATCAGGCTGGTCGAGGCTGAACGGTTAACCGGCATTTTGGGAATTTTGCTGAATAACGGCATCTCGCTGGCTGAGTCGTTAGCAATCTGTAAGGAAATTACCGCTAACCGGCAGCAAAGTCAGGGCGTTCAGACGGCCATTGATCAGCTGACCGGTGGTGCATCCATTGCGGAAGCCATGGCGAAGATCCCCTTATTACCGCCGATCGGCAAACGTTTGCTGCAACTGGGTAATGAGAGCGGGGATTTAGCCGCAGCGGCTGATAAAGCCCATTTTCTGATCGCCAGAGATACGCGGAATTTATTAAGAACCATGGTGTCCCTGATTGAGCCAATCATTATTGTAACGATGGGCTTTGCCGTGGGTTTTGTTGTTATTTCGATGTTGCTGGCCGTCTTTGATTTAAGCTCAATTAACCAGTGATGCGCAGACAGTCGGGCTTTACATTACTTGAACTCCTGATTTCGGTAACCATTGCCTCAGGGATTATCGTGTTACTGACACTGGTGATGCGCACCGCTTTGCACAGTATTGCCGGCGCGGAAGGTGATGTGGACAGTTGGCAGGCGCAGCAGTTTGTTCGTAAGCAGGTTGCCGCGCGGCTCAGCGCTGATGCCTTTTTACTGGCAGACAGTACCGAGCTGGCGTTTGTGACGAGTCTGAGTGCCAGATTTGGAGATATAGGGCCGCGGGTAATGGTGCTGTATCAATATGACAGAACAGAGCAGGCACTGAGTTACCGGGAAATAACGCTCCCTCCGGCCTGGGAGGAAACTGACGTCACCTTCAGAGAATACCTGAGCAGGCTGAAGGCTGGCCAGGGAGAGGGCTGGCAGGATAAGATTCTGACGGACTTATCTGAGTTTCAGTTTTCGTATCAGATCGCTTCTGAAGGGCCGCGGGGGTTATGGGAGACGGGTTTGCCGGTGCCGGTACCTGATATAGAAGGGATTCGCTTTGAAATGCACTTCTCCAATGAACAGGCTGCAGAATGGATAGTAGACAGTCAGGTTTCATACTGATCTATACCTTATGGGTGCTGACAGGCATTAGTCTGGTAGTGGCCGCATATTCGACTAAAAATCCGGTCAATTTAACAAGCTATCAGCTTCAGGAATCACTGGAGTATGCTGAGTTGCGCGAATTGCTTGGTCATATCACACGGTTCAGTGTTGTGCAGTCAGTGAATATTGATGAGCGTCTGGTACTTCATGAAGAAGAAGAAAAGGAAATCAGGCAGGCTTCAGCAGATGAAAGGGTTGAGTTTTTAAAAAGTCTGCTGAGCCAGATGGGAATGGAATTAAACATCGATGCGCCGACGCCGGGTGTATCGGTGACCTCAGAGACTGAAGAGAAAACCGAGGCTGTCGAGAGTGATATACCTGCCGGGATGCGGGAAACCCGTTTAGAGCCCGTTTATTTCCCTTCGAAAGAAGGCTGGCAGGTTGTCTTGGGGGACCGTGAATATCTGGTCTCGATCGATCCGGTAAATGAGCGGCTGAACCTTAATCTGCTGCCGGAAGAGGCGCTGATGCGTTATTTTCGCGACATTCTGGCGTTTACGGATGAGCAGGCGCAAACCGTGGCGGCACGCATTGCTGACTGGCGGGATGAAGATTCGCTGTTAAGGCAATATGGCGCTGAAGCCTCTGACTATATAAACCGTTTTGATGATGTTACCCCTGCGAACCGGGAAATAAACAGCTGGCGGGAGCTGAGTTATTTATTCGGTGCTGATCCCTATTTGCTGGAGTTACTGCAGCAACATTTTAATCTGTTTGGCAGTCGTCATATCTACTGGGATAAGCTGGAAGCGCCGGGCCTGGCGGCGCTTGCTGATGTCAGTACGGATATAGCAGAACGTTTTCTGACTAACCGGCGTCTGCCTCCTGAAGATGTTAAACCGGATGATCAGGTGTTGCTCAGTGAGGACCTGTCACGCATTGGTAAGGTTGTCAGTTTTCAGAAAGATTACTCTTTCTGGCGAATCAGCCTGAAGGGGAAAGCTGTCAGGCTGGCGGCGGTATTCGATACAGACCGTTTAAAGGTGCATGACCTGAAGCGCTTTTAGGCTCAGTGCATATTTGCTTTATGGTGCATCTTCTTAAGCAGTTCAAACTGCTTTTGGCTGCCCTGAACAAGGCTGAGCAGGTGGGTTTCCGGGCAGGCTTTAACCCATAGCATGTCGGTGTAATTCTCGATATTCCCGGCATCTTCCCAGGTTGTAATCAGCGTATTGATGCCGATGTTGTCGCTCATGACCGCTTCAATCTCTTCGGTGCTCCAGGCTTCAATGATATCAATGCCGACTTTCTCGAGAAGCGCGCTTTCGTGGCTGAGCCATTGCTGATTGTCTGATGCCAGCATAATGCCGTCGGTAAATTCGTTAAATTCACCGTTATCGAGCAATTTAGGCAGGGTGATCCGGGCGGTGGCACCATTGCCCGGCCCGTCTGATAAGAGTGTCAGATCACCGCTGTGGGCCAGTGTGATCAACTGGGAAATACACAGGCCAAGCCCGCCGGCACCGTCGCTTTTACTGGTAAAGCCAGAATCGAATGCCCTGTCCAGCATGTCCGGTGAAAGCCCGACGCCATTGTCGGTAAATTCGATCTGAATATCGTCACTGTACGTGTGAATGATGATTCTGATGGCTGGCGCGTCAGCATCTTTACAGGCGCGGATCGCATTCACAAGCAGGTTCATCAGCACCCGTGAAAGCTGGCCGATATCGCCGCTGACCAGGACCGGTTCGTCAGGGTGCTCAAACTGTATCCGGATATTGTGAAGATTCAGTTCGGCCTCGTTAAGCATGAGGGTTTCTTCAACCAACTGAACTAAGTTGATGGAAGATATGTTCAGAATCCCCAGCTGATTGTCCGCACTTAAACTGGATACCAGTGCCAGAGCGCGTTCAACACCCAGATCGATCGTATCAATCGAGGCATAGAAGCTTTTGCTGTCGTGCGCTTCAAATGCTTCACGTGAATGGGCGGAAGAAGAGCGGATAGCAAAGGAAAGGTTCTTAATATCATGGACTAATAGCCTGCCGGTACGCTGCAGGGTGAAGATTGCATCGGTGACTTCCTGACGCCGCCGCTGGTTAACCGCTTCGGTCACGTCTTTCAGAAGGATATGATAACCGCAGGGGTTTTCATCAAAGCCATAGCGGAAAGCAACCATCACTTCTAATAATAATGACGGCCGTGATTCACGTTTCAGGGTGATGATTTCAGTGCTTTTTTCGAGGGTAACGCGGTTCAGATCCCTGACGGTCAGTTCCGGCAACAGCTTGTTCAGGCTTTTGCCGGAAAAGTCAGTATCGCTTTCAAATATATCTGCAATGGCCGGGTTCACCTGTTCTATGTAACCGTCATAATCGGTAAAAACCGTGCCGATGTGGCTGTGCTGTATCTGATACTTGTTGATTCGCTGGGCCTGAATCAGCGACTGATTCAGCTGCTTCAGTTCAGAAATCATTTCTCTGGCGTGGACGATACTGTCGATATCGTTATCGCTGGATATGTTGCCAATAATGGCAAAAAAGCGGCGTAAACTCTTCCCCGGAATGTGGCCGCCTTTGGCGACGCAATACATCAGGTAAGGCGTCATTATCAGCAGTGGAACGACAAAACTCAGCAGGTAAGCGCGGTACTCTACGGCAAATTTATTGCTGCCAATATCAAAGCCTGATTCGAAAATGCCGGACAGGCCGAAATAAATCAGTCCGGAGGTGATGCCGCTGGTTGTCAGTAAAAACCAGACAGGGGCTCTGTTTAGCAGATAGTTAGCAAACAGTCCGCAGCAAAGAAGTGCAATGATAAAGGCTGCCAGTGCGGCGGTGTGGGTGCGTGTTGCCAGTTCGAGCACGTGCCCCATTGAGATTATGTCAGACAGCAGCTGACCGTATTCAGACAGCAGCCAGCCAAGGGTAGACGCCATGACCAGTGTGTAAACCGTTGCCCAGTAAGTTCTGCCGCCATCAATCATATAAATGATGGTGGTCATCAGAAATATGCTTGGGATGATAGCGGTTAGCGGGGCTTCTACGGGGGAGGGGAGGTTAATCCACCATCCGACATAACGCATGTACCACATCGCAATGATCAGCGATGCGGCTAATGCCAGCAGTGGGCCAAGGGTAATTCTGTTACGCAGAAAGTGTGTTAAGAGCAGCGAACAAAGGCTGAAAAACTGTAAGCCGAAAAAAAGGGTGTACGCCAGTGGTTCGCTGTTCAAGGGTCAACTCCGTCTGCCGAGCCCCTTTTTCTGCTTAATCGCACGAATCTGAACCCGTATTGTATGAATGCTGCGGCATAGCTTGTCAGCAATGGCTTTGTCAGTCATGCCTTCGCGGAGCAGAGTATAAACTTCCCGTTCTTTCGGGGATAGCAGATTGTGTTCCTGGAAGGCTTCAGTCAGGGGGACGAATTTCTTCTGGGTCATATCCCAGGTGGATTTTTCACTCAGGTGGCGGGCGGCCTGTATGGCGTCATGAAGGCAGGAAGGTTCAACATGTTTACCCACGAATGCCAGGCTTGAGCAGCCTTCAAGTGCGGTAGCGATTTCATCCGGGTCTGACAGCCCGGAAAACAACAGGGTATTTACCGTGTGCAGGTTCTTTCCAGACGCGCATTCTGTAGCGCGGAGGGTGCCAAGGTTATAATCAAGGAGAACATGATCAACCCTGTCGACCAGGTCAATACACTCGTCACCGAAGCTATCGGAGCACAGGATCTCATAGTTCTTTTCAAGAATGCTGGTGATGCTGCGTAAAACAAGCGGATGATCATCAATGACTAAGACTTTTTCCATGTGTGTGGTACTTCCATTATCTGTCGCACAGTTATTTATTGTTATAGTGTTGTCTGAAATCAATCTCAGTGATTTGCATCTGCGGTAAGCCGCCGCAATGAGCGGTGCCCGCAACAACTTCATTGACTTTCTGAAGCATGGCCTGCGGTACATCCACATTCAGAATCTGAGGGCGTACCGGTTCCGGAATATTGATAACACGCACATCGCTGTGATAACTGACTTCAGTGATGAATATGCATTTATCCTGTAAGAAACCTTCGAGGGTAACTGTCAGTTGCACACCGTAGCGATCGGTGCTCAGGCGTTGAATGTCTATCTTGGGTGTAATGTTAGAGGTGATGGCTTTGTACTGCTGTTTGTCCGGCAGGGGACCAAACGGGTTCTCAAAGGATAAATCTTTTACAAAACCGCTTTCAAACTCAAAACCAACCTTGGGCTGTTGTATTGCTGACACGAAAACTCTCTTATTCTACAAATATTCATTCCGTGTTCATCCGGTATGAATAAGATAACCTGGGCGTATTATATGCGTGCTACAGCTATTTGTATCATTCTTTTTGAAATTCCGTATATACCTAAATCTAGTTAAAAGGCCGTAGCTGGCATGTGCGCTCACACAGACAGTATCAGTGGTTATTTTTCAAGCAGTATTTTTTGTTTGAATTTATGGTTTTTTAGAAATGCAATAACTAAAAATAATTAAAACATAAGTATTGAAAACTTGTTTGAAATTAAGCGCTTTTTCGCTTTTTGTAGCACAGAAGTTTGTATATAATTCTTCGACTATTAGCATTGTTCTTCCGTTATGGGATATAGCGAAATATGATTAAAATAAGAAGTTTGAAAATGGCCGGGATGCTATTTTCAGCAGTTTTAATGGCCAGTAGCATCTTGCATGCGGCGGTGCCTGTGCCGGCCACAATGCTGGTGACCGGTGATATCAACGGTGGCAGTGTATCAGTAAAGAAGAACGCAGAAGTAATTGCCGTGGAGCCGGGTACAACGGCTTCCGTTGCTACCGGGGTGGTGCTTGATAATTCGGGTACCTATTCCGTTGAAATTTCCAAAACCACTGACTTTAACGGCACCCAGCTCACGCTGATTTATTCCACCGGCGGTAACCGTTATCAGCTGCTCAGTGACGGCGAGGCGCTGGTATTCAGTTTTAATGGCGGGCTGTTGCCCAGCCGGCGTACATACGGGCTGACCATAGGTGCGCTGATCAGCAGCAGTAATGGTGGCGATAATGGCGGCTCCGGCGGCGATTCCGGTGGCGGCGGTGGTACTGCTGACGCAAGTTTTGATCTCAACGGTGACGGTAAGGTTGATACGAAAGACACCGCGCTGATTAAGCAGCACGTAGTATCCAATGCTGCGTACCTCGCCAAATATGATGTGAACAGCGATAAACTGATTAATACCCGCGATATTATTGATGTGATTAAAGCGGCGCGGGCAGCAAGCCTGGATCGCTGACAGCGTTTTTACCTGACCCGTAGCAGCCATCTGTTACGGGTTTTTTTGTGGGCGAGTGTTTTTGGGTGATGTTTTTAGGTGAGTGAATGGTACGGCAGGCAGGTTTTACATTACTGGAGCTGATGATCACCCTGGTCATTGTGTCGGCCAGTACAGCAATCATTCTGGCACAGATTCAGGGGTTTACCGGCCAGCGGATTCAGGTTGAAGAGCATTACTCAGCCGCCACTGCGGGGCTGAATACATTAACCCGCTTTAAGCTGTATAGCAGCGAAATTCAGGATGTGGAGCTGCGGGATGACCGTTTGCAGGCCGCACTCAGTGTTGATAACCAGCCTGAGATTGTGCTGGATGTATTTAATTATGAGGCAGGATTTACCCGCGAGCAGCTGCGCCGTGAAAAAGAGGCTGCAGAACTGGCGGGAGGGGCAGTGTCTCAGGCGGTCCCGGCCGTTTCGGAACAGCGTGAGCGCTGGGCAAGTGTGCCGGTAACCAAGGCGCATACCGCCAATCAGCTGTACGTACTTGACGGAGAGTTGGGTTATCGGGCCAGTTTGTTACTGCCGGCGTTGCCGCCGCCCTGATTGTTTATTTGCATGTAAAAAAGGCTGCCAGTGGCAGCCTTTTTTGCGTTCGTGCTATCAGTTTGGTCGGCTCAGTTTAGTCGATCTAAGTTCTGCAGAGAGGCTATCTGGCTGTGCAGCAGCTTCATGATACCGCTTTGCTGATACTGGCTCAGAGTTTCTGCAGGCAGCTTATTCAGCTTTTCTTCGTCGATCAGTTCCACGACCGGCTCAAAATTCTCTTCCTGGCCATCGGCCATACGCTTAAAGCGGCGGCTGGTTAGCAGGCCGTCTTTACGCAATTGTTCAACCAGGCTGCCGGTTTGTTTAATGGCGCGGTTAAAGTTTACCAGTTGTGACTTAATGCCTTCCAGGGTTTCGGTGCTCTGGCCATCGTTAGTGAACAGGCGTTTACCTTTGCCGGCAAAGTGCGGGGCTTCACTGTCGTAGTTTACCGCTTTGGTACCGTCTTCCAGATTGCTCAGGGCGAAGGGATAAATGTTCAGGTACGCAGGTGTGGCGCGCATTTTCCAGCGGTATTTGCTGTCCAGTGCGGCGCTGTTATCGTTCAGGCCCAGCATGACATGGGGCATGCTGTTGTGGGACGGCAGAAATACTACCGGCAGCTCCAGCGCCAGGCTGGGGATTTCTTCATAGCTGACAGGAATCAGGCGTACGCCGGCGGCGGCTTCATAGCTCTTAACCGGCTTATAAGTCAGGCCGTTGGCCTGTTCTGAGTCGAGAATACGTGGTGCTTTAAACATGTTTGGGTCCTTGTGTCGCGTGTTCAGGCATTGGCTAAAGGTCAGGGTAACTGGCCTTTAGCCAATAGCTGAGGAAAAAAAAGCCACTCATATGAGTGGCTTTGTGGGGAACTGCGGTTTACTTGAAGGTAAAGCCGCTAGTGTCAGTTGCGAAGTGTACGAACAGTGCAGAACCTGCTTCCAGCTTGGTAGAGCTGTCTGCAGAATCGCCACGGAACCATGCTTCAGTAGAACCGGACAGCAGGATCACAGCGTCGATGTTGCCGTGAGTTGCAGCCAGAGCAGATACAGTTGTATCTTCCTGGATAGTGATCAGAGACCAGCCAGCCTTCATGTCAGATACCGGTGCAGCACCAGTAGTCGGGATGAAGATGTCTTTCAGGCCAGTAGCGTCGTCCAGGTTACGACGAGCTTGTGTAGATGCACCGCCGTGTTCCATTGCCGCAGGACCCTGGTCGTCATAAGCAATCGCCAGACCGCCTTCAACTACCAGACCGTTAACATCGTTGTCGCCCAGCTCGTAAGACAGAGTCATCTTGTTGCCAGCCAGAGAGAACGCCTGATCCTGTTCAGAACCGTCGTAACCCCAGTTGGTAGAAGGTTCGCCGTCAGTCTGATCAACAGTGATCATCAGGCGGGCCATGTTAACAGCTTTGCCTGCGCTTGCAGCGTTACGTGCAGGTACGCCTTCCAGGCCAACCAGCTGCCAGCCAGAAGCGTTGCTGATGTCGCCTTTCGCTACGTTGTCCAGGTTGATGTTGTGAGCAGTAGGCTCGCCATCGCTGTTCAGGTCAGCCACGAATGGCATGTAGCTGGTGAAGGTTTCTTCAGCAGTGTTGGTCAGAGCCCAGTCGCCGTCAGAATCTTTAGCAGAAACCAGTACGAAGGTGTTGCTGAACTTCTGGTCGATAGACTTATCGCCTTTCTCCAGTTCGTCTTCGTTCATACCAACAGTCAGTTGGTACTTGCCAGCGTCTACGCGGCCGAAGGCGGTATCCAGTACTTCAACGTACTTAGTTTCAACTGCATCCTGTGCCAGACGAGGCAGAGTCAGGTTCAGGTCGCCGCTCAGTGCGCCCAGGTCGCTGTTGTTGTTGCTCAGGCTACCGTTGTTCAGGCTCAGCTGAACAGCAAAGTAAGTGGTGCCGTTTTCTGGCTTGTTGTCGGTAGACTTAACCAGAGTCGCAGTGTGACCTACAGCAGCATTGCCGTTGCCGTCGCCCTGAGAACCGGACTGAGCATCTTTACCGTTACCGGTAGTCAGTTCAACGATCAGGTTCAGCGTACCGCCAGCGGAAGAAACGTCCAGATCGCCTGAACGGCCAGCTGTATCTTCATACGAATCACCGATGTTACGGGTGATGCCGTAGTCTGCAGCCAGTTTGGCAGATGCTGTTTCCAGCTTCTTGAATGCGTTCTTAGCAGCTGAAACGTTACCGTTAGCCAGTGCTTCATCCTGCTCTTCAATTGCAGCGTTCCACGCAGCGACAGCTTTGCCGTAGTTCTCCAGATCAGTTGTAGTCACTGCTTTGTTGTGCAGGTATACAGTCTGCTTCAGAGTAGCAGCATCGTTCAGAGCAGTGTTGGTTTCTTTGTCGTCGATAGAGCGGATTTCGATTTCGCCGTTACCAACAACAGCCTTACGGGCAGTTACTGCTTCTTCAGTAACGGTGCGGATGCGTACAACGTCTGCACGAACTGCGCGACCGTTTGGAATCGCTTCACCGTCTTCCAGAGCAGAACCCAGTACTGTCATGTTGAACAGGTTGCTGTTGTTGCTGATGGTACCGAATTCGTATTCAACTTTTGCTGTGTCAGCATCTACAGCTGCGGCAGCAGTATTTGCCAGAGTTTGGCCGCTATACAGGTCGCTGCCACCGGCAATGTCTTTGTTGCTGTTCTGCAGGTAGTTCAGCGCGCCATCGTTGTCGATTTCAGCAGTAGTTGCTGCTTCATAGTCAACCCATACTTCAGTGGTATCGGTTGGCAGGCCGCCGCTTACGCCAGCGTTTGGCAGGGTCAGGGTTACAGACTTAGGATCAGCGTTAACGCCGTCCATGCCGATAGCTACATCAGAACCAGCAATTACGAACTGGTGGTATTCAGTCTGAGAACCGCCAAATGCGTGGTCAGCACCAACCTTAACACGTACAACGAACATGCCGTTCAGATCAGTAGCAGTGGCGCCTGTTGGCTGCTCAACTGCCTGGTCGAAGGTAGCAACAACAGTCTGGTAAGTGCCGTTGATTTCAACCGCTTTAACAGACTTCAGTTCCGGCGCAGACAGAGCAGGCTCAGATACGACGTTGTCTGCTGCAACCGGGCTAACGGTCAGCAGGTTTTCTTCAGTATCTTCTGCCAGGCTGGTAGAGCCCAGAGATACGGTCTGATTCATGACAGTGCCAGGAATCTTGGTGATTACAATCTCGTCACCGGTTACGGTTACAACCGGGCGGTCACCGATGTTTGCATTCAGGTTCAGGATATCCGCAGGAACGTCGTTGAAACGGATTTCGTTGTTGGCGTCCTGAGTGGTGTTTCCGAATGGAGCAACCAGGGAAACGTTTTCAGATACGGTCAGGGTAACAGAACCGTACTCTTCACCGGTTTCAGGTGCGTAAGCAGCTGCCTGGATAACCGGACCAACACCGTCTTCAGAGATGTTGTTGTTTGCCTGGGCAATTGCTGGCAGTTCCATCTTCGCGCCGCTGTTAGCAGCATCCCAGATGTAGGTGAATACGTTACCGTCTTCAGCAGCAACTTCAGCAGACAGTGCCAGGTTGCCAGCAGTATCGCCAGTACCCAGATCGTCTTCTGCAGCGTCCTGGTCAGCCTGTTCGTCAGCAGTACCGTTACCGTCCAGATCCAGCTTGCCTGCATCAGTAACAGTGTTGTTCAGAGCAACGGTAACAGTGCCGGCAGCTGCATCAGCAGTTGCAGAGTAGTTAGCTGCGCCCAGGTCAACAATTGCAGTGTTGCTGTTCAGTTTGAATACGGAAGTTGTGCCAACAGTGATTGGTGCAACGTAGTTAACGGTGTAGCCGTCAACAACGCCAGCGCCATCAGCGTTGTGAGTGTTTGCTGTAGAAACTTCAGGAGCAGAAGGATCAAAACCGGCAAAGGCATCAACAGCTGCGGATGCTGCGCTCAGTTCACCGCCCAGAGCAGTTTGCAGTTCGTCACCAGCATCAACCAGCAGGCTGACTTCTACGTCGTTACCGTCTTCCTGCAGCTTACCAGTTGCGCGGTCGAAGGTCAGAGTGCCGGTCAGGCCGTTAATAGCGACTTCAACAACGCGAGAAGTAGCGTCGTTTACAGATGCGATGTTGGCATCAGTACCGTTGATGGATACTTTGAAGTCATCAGCGTTTGTCGTTGCTGCATTCATGTCAGCGTTGAACATTACGCTGATAGTAATGGTTTTACCGGTTGCATCTACGCCAGTGCCATCCCACAGTGCTACTTCATCAGCGGCGCTCAGACCGGAAATGGCTGAAGTGATTGCTGCCTGAGTACCAGCTGTGCTCAGCAGAGCTGGAGAAGGCAGGTTGTCAACAACAATGCCGTTCAGGCCAGTTTGCTGAACAGCTTCGTTACCCGCAAGGTCGAATACGGTCGCATCAGTGGCAGCGTTACCAACAGTAGGGTCGAAGTTAAAGCTGGTTACAGCTTCGTCGAATGCAGTGGCGCCAGTATCGGTTACTGTTACAATGTTAGTGTCCGCACCGGCAGTAACGTGGGCTGCAAAGTAAGTAACACCGTCATCGGCGGCGTTAGCAGAAGCCGGGTCAGTTGTCAGACCTGTCAGGTCACCTACAGAACCACCGCTCTGTGTGGTGTTATCATCTGCGTCTGCAGTGATGATCTGAGTGTTGTACTGCAGTTTAAAGTTAGCAGGCGTTGTGGAAGTTTTGTCTGTTGTGTAAGCAGCAGTTGCTTTTGGACCAGCGTAGTCATCAAATGCAATAGCGTTGCTTGTACGCAGAGTAGCAGCCTGAGTAGCAATTGCCAGATCAGCTGCGCCGTCGTCCAGAGAAGTGCCCAGATCAGCAACAGAGATAGTTGTGTCAGAGTTCAGAACAACAACAGCGTTAGTTGCAGCGATACCGTTGATTGTTTCGGTGCCACCGTTTGCCTGCAGAGCCATGATCACAACTTCGTCGAAAGTTGCAGCGCCAGACAGGTCGAGTTCCTGTGCGGCATCCAGTTGGCCAGCGCCAGCGCTCTTGATAACTTCAACAGCAGTACCGCCGTTGAAAGTAACAGCAACCCAGTGGAAGTTATCAGTCAGGCCGTCATCGCCATCCATTTTAACGGACAGTTTAGTTTTACCGATCAGAATGTTGTTAGTACCGAATGCTACCGGGTGAGATTCTCCCTGAGCAGTCTGATCAGTGTGCAGGTCAACAGAGTTTGCTGCATAAGCAGAGCCTGCCGTCATGACGCCGGCAACGGCAACTGCCATCAGCGACTTTTTGAACATTGTTTGAGACATGTTTCTATCCTGTGTTATGTCGATAAAATCCTGAGCACGTTATGAGTATGCTTCTAGGTAGGCTTTACTTTAATGCCGGGGGAATAAATCGAAATAACCAAAAATAAGTAAAATAACGTGCTGCAGATTCTGCAGACGGCTGTCGGTTAACTACTTGTTTTCAGGGATAGCTTGGCCGTGCGGGGGCTGCAGCCAGATTACTCTGGCTGTGTAACGGTGACTGACAGGCTGGCTTTGAAAAAGGTGCTGTCTTTACCGGCGGAGGTTTCTTCCACCGTGAGCTGGTTTGCAGGTAACCAGTGGTCCGGGGTTTGTCCCCAGCCTTCAAAGCTGAGCAGTTGCGGATCGTCGTGGCTGATCCGGGTGATCCGGGTGCCCTGTGGCACATTTTGCAGCAGTTGTTGCAGCAGGATCTGTGCCCCCAGGCTGTTGGGCTGAAAATGCTGCTGGGAGATTTCCAACAGTGCCTGAGCATGGCGGTTAAAGGTATTGGTCTGATTCAGGCGTACGGCCTTGCTGCTGATGCTGCGGCTGTAGGTGTGATTTTGTGCCTGATATTCGTGATACAACTCTACCGCGCTGAATGCGGTAACTGCGGCCAGCAGGGTGCATATACCTCCCAGTGACAGCAGATAAGCGTGCATGGGCTTGAGCCGCTGGCTTTTGTGGTAAAGGCTGTAGGTTTTTGGCTGCTTCTGCCAGTGTATAAAGCTTTGCAGAATGGCGTCCGGTTGCGGGTCGGATACCAGAACGGCCTTGTAGGCGGCAGGGTTTTCCGGCTGGGCCAGGGTGGTGAGGCTTTCTTCGTCAAAGAAGAACAGCTGGCCCTGTTGCTGGTGGTGGCCAAAGCATACTTCGCCTTCGGTCTGCCCGGCAAAAGGGAACAGGTCATTGGCGAGCAGCTTTAGTTTGCCGGCCGGCAGTCGCCCGGCGGCAGCGGCTGAGAACGCCCGCCGGAAAGGCAACTGACTGTCGCTGATCAGTACGCAGTTACCTGGCTTCAGTTTTGCCGGTGGCTGGCTGTCCCGTATCCGGAAGCGGCCGAGCCAGTCCATGCTGATGCGATAGAACTGGCTGCTGCCATCGGCGTACAGAAAGCGGACGTTTTGGGTATACAGTGCCATATTGCTTATGATCCGGCACCGTTATCGGCGACAGATACCGGATACAGTTGTCCGGAGAGTTCTTCGCTGATGGTGTTCAGTTGCAGCTGGCTGACCAGTTCCGCCTGGGTGTTGTTGGCTACCAGTCGCGGGGTAACGATCATGATCAGTTCAGTACGCTCGCCACGGTTGTCGGTGTTTTCAAACAGCTTGCCCAGATAGGGTACTTCTGAAATGCCCGGCACATTGTTTTCGTTCAGCGAGTCCTGCGACTGCATGATGCCGGCAATGACCATGGTCTGGCCGCTGACGGCCACCAGATCGGTTTTAATTTCCCGTTTCTGGAATATCGGCTGGCCGTTGGAGTCGGTGCCGCCGTCACGGCTGTCTTTTAATTCCAGTGACAGTTGGATCAGGCCGTCCGGGCCGATGGTTGGCGTTACCTGCAGGCTGATCGAGACGTCTTTACGCTCAAATTCCCGCTGGGTGCTGGAGCCGGATGTGTTGGTGGTTAACGATGACTTCTCAATGGAGATCTCTTTACCGACGTTGATCAGGGCGGTGGTTTCATTTTTCACCAGGATTCTCGGATTGGAGAGAATGCTGAAGTCGGTTTCGCTGCCCAGCAGTTCAATGGTGAGGAACTGATCTGAATTTAACTTCACCAGACCGGTAGACAGGCCGGAATCCAGATTCTGGCCCAAGTCGATATTGGCGTCGGAGACGATGCCATTAGAGGTGTTCTTCAGGAACCATTCCACGCCGTAACGCATCCGGTTGGTGAGGGATACCTCGGCAATGGTGACGTCGATATGGGCCGCAAACGGGCGGTAATCAAGGCGTTCAATCAGGGTTTTGATACCAACGTATTCTTCCGGGGTGGCAATGGTGATCAGGCTGTTGGATGCTTTGTCGGCAACAATCTTGATCGGGCGCTCAAGTCCCTGGTACATACCGGTCACTACCCCGTTAATGGTGGTGAGCAGTTCGGCAGCCTTCTGGTTAGACAGTACATACTGGAAGGCTTGCGGGGTGTTGCTGTCGGGCCGGTCGGTTTCCTGCAGGAAAGTTTTCATCAGGCCCAGTGAGTAATCATTGGAGCACACCAGTAACAGGGCGTTGCGGCCTTTGATTTTTTCCGCTTCGAACATCAGGTTCGGGGTCTTCTGAGCGGTGCCCAGTGTGGTTTCATACCGCTTGATCAGCAGGCTGAGTGCATCCGGTCCCAGGAAGCGTGGCTGGTAGATAATGACCCGCTTATCCTTAAAGTAGCGTTTATCAACGGTACGTTTCAGGCTTTCAAGCGCTTCAATTTCCAGGCTGGAGCCGTGTACGACCAGCGTGTTGTAGTCGTCGACGATTTGCAGTTTTTTGCCGTCATCCACCAGGCGGCGGGCCAGGTTGATAAAGTCATTGACGGCGATGTTGTGCAGTTTGATGGCGCTGAACGAGCTGCCAAAGGCACCGTTATTGCCACTGTAGTTCTGGGTGTCGGAAGCACTGGTGATGCCGATGAACTGGCCGGTATCAATGATTCTGACACCATAGAGTTCCAGAAAGCTGACGATGACCGTTTCGAATTCATGCCGGGTGGCCTGGTCACGGTAGGTAAAGCTGACCTTGCTGTCTTTGAAGCCCGGCAGAATGGTATAGGAGGTGTCGAGATAGTCCTGGAAAAAGACGTTGACCAGGGTGCTCAGGTCAACATTCTTGAATTCAATATTGACCGGGATCAGCGGTTCTTCCGGCGTGTTACCGGCGGCGCTTTTGTTGCGGCTTAAGGATGAAAAACCGTATTCAGAGAGAATGCCGCCTTTATTGCTGGCCGGTTGGCTGATGGCTGCATCACCACGGCCAAAGATTGAACCGGCCTGCAGGCTGTTGCTGTCCAGCTGTTTGCGAATTTCATCGGCTTTACGCGCTTTGGCTGCCACGGCTTCCTGCGCGGCCAGTTCTTCAGGGGTAGGGCTCTGCTCTGTTTGCAGCATTGAGCAGCCGCTGAGAAAGATTAAGGACCATGCCAGTACTAACGGGCGTAAGGGGGTACTAAACTTCACGGGGTGTCCTCTGTAAGCCGAAAGCCATACTGTTCCAGCCGTTGCTGGCGCTGGCGCTGATCTTCGTCAGTTTTCAGCTTGATGGTTACATTCTGATTATTCTTATCGGTGAGCCGGATGTTGTCCTGCTGAATGGTGTTCAGCGTCAGCCCGTTAATCTGATCACCGTTTTTATACCGCTGTGTGTCTGTTATCAGGCGGTTAAAGCTGCCGAAAACGATGATGCCGTCAATTTTGTTTTTATCGAGTGTCTGCTGCTGTTGAGTGCTGGCAGGTTTTACTTGAGCCGTCTCGGTGACGGGCTCGGCCCAGTGTTCACCGTTGGTGGCAAAAATGTTCCGTTCCTGCTGCAGTTTTTGCGAGTAGTCTGCGAACCGGTATTCGGTTTGCGGGCTGCGGCGTATTTCAGACAGCCGCAGTTCCGGCTGATAATTCAGCTGGGCAGCAAACAACAGGCCTGCCGTGGAGGCCAGCAAAAGAAAACTCAGGCAAATGAGCCCGATGACAGGCTTTGATGCGTGCATTATTCTCTTGCCTCGATGGCTAAAGCGGTGAACTTGCCGCTGAATTCGATTTGCTGGTCAGCTTCGTCGCCCCGGACGGTAAAGTTTTTCCAGTCGATACCTGCTCTGGGCTGGCCGATGGCTTCGATCAGTTGCAGGATGCAGCTTTGCTGCCGGGCGGTGAATTTGATTGTGCCTTCCTGCTGGTAAACGCCATCGGCTTTTTCTACCTGGCTTTCAAACCGGATATCCGGGTCCTGATTGCCACTGCATGTCAGAGCCTGATTGATGAACACCCGTAAGCCTGAGTCAAACTCGGCAATGTCCAGTGTGAAGAACAGAAACTCCGAGGAAACTTCCGCATACAGTGGGGCGAGCAGGCCGTAATCCCGTTGTATGTTGGCTTCGTTCGCCACCAGTTGATAGGCGCGTGCCGGAATCAGAGGCGGTGCGCTGTTGTCTTCTTCCGGCTGGTAATAGGTATCGAAAACCACTGCTGCCAGCAGTACGAGAAGTAATACCGGTAACAGTTTTTTTCTGTTATCCGGTGTGATCATTTACGCAGTACTTCCTGTACGTTCAGCCGGGTCAGATTAGCGTCGTGGAGGAAATCAAATTCAGCGGTGTAAGGGGTTGGCTGGGTCAGCGGGATCTCTGCAAGTTTTGCCTGAGAGTGGTCCTGTTTATAACTGAAAATAACGAGATTCTGTTTGTCTGCGGAAATGGTCAGAATCGTATTGGCATTATCGCTGTTAAGGGTAACGGCTTTCAGGCTGGTAACCTGTCTGTTTTCAGAATCTTTCAGTTCATAATTAACAACAATGACTTCGCTCAGATCAAACGGTTTACGCAGATGCTGATTCGCAGTTTTATTAATTAAACTGCTGTCGTTAAGTGTTTTAATTTGCGGAGTGATGACTGGATCTGTTTTGCTGCACGCGGAGACGGCGAATACGATCAAAACAGTAGCGATTAACCGATACATAATTCCCTGAAATTCCTTTAAAACCGATTTTACTTCCAACGGACCTTCGTGGTCAGCGGCCGATAATAACACTAAAAACATAAAAATCACTACGCAGCACATAAAATATGTGCTGTTTAATTTTGACCCGGATTATTAATCAGGCGTGTCTTTTATACTCATATATACGGGGTAAATACGCTTCGGTTTGTTTTTATCGAAAATGTTCGGACACAGGGAAGTGAAGCGCGATAGAATATTGTCCAATGTATGGCTGATGAATGCTTTCGCAGATCACATCGGTCACTGTGCGCAAAGTATTATCGATGACAGGCTGAGTAAGCCTTTGGTAACAACAGGTTAGAGTTTTACGATGGATATTGATCATATCAGGCGGGAATATTTACAGGACGGTCTGAACCGCGAGCAGCTGGCGCAGAGTCCTTTCGAACAGTTTAATACCTGGCTGCAGCAGGCGGTGGATGCCGGCATGCAGGACCCGACGGCCATGACGCTGGCGACAGTGGATGCCGACGGGCAGCCTTCGCAGCGGATTGTGTTGCTTAAAGGGGCGGATGAAAACGGTTTTGTGTTCTATACCAATTACGGGTCACGTAAGGCTGAGGATATTGCGGCAAACTCAAAAGTGAGTTTGCATTTTCCGTGGCATGCGCTGGAACGTCAGGTGAAAATTTGCGGTGAGGCGGTGAAAGTACCGACCAGTGAATCACTGAAGTATTTTGCGTCCCGTCCGGAAGAGAGCCAACTGGCCGCCTGGGCGTCGCAACAGAGCCGCCCGGTTTCATCCCGGCAGTTGCTGATGCAGCAGTTCCAGTCGATGAAAGAGAAGTTCTCCAAGGGTGAGATTCCGTTACCGGATTTCTGGGGCGGTTACCGCATCGTGCCGACCACCATTGAGTTCTGGCAGGGCGGTGGCAGCCGTCTGCACGACCGCTTTAAGTATTATTTACAGGCGGATGGCAGCTGGAAGATTGAGCGTTTGGCGCCGTGATCTGAATGATTCTGGCTGAACCGTTGTTGACCGATACCCGCCGTATGCGGGTATTTTTTTGCGCGGAGTGTCTGGCCGTATCTGCCTTCGTCTATTTGTGGATAAGTAAAAAAGCCATCGGGTGGGATGGCTTTTCTGTGAGCTGATCAGTCGGCTATTTAGTCGACGCTTTAGTCAGCAACTGTGACGTTATGCTGACCATTGCTGTTAAGCCAGCGCCGGACAAAGCCGTTGCGTTTCTGTTCGCGCACGAAGTCCTGCAGGTATTCCTGCGCGATACAGTTGTTGCCGCAGAGCACTGTTTTCGGTACGCACATGGCTTGATCAATGGTCATGAAGTTTTCGTCCAGAACCTTCAGGTCAGGGTTGTCCGCCGCGATCTGGGTGAGTGACTGGCGCACGCCGGCGGCGGCATCCAGGCCCTGTTCCAGAAAGATTTCCGCAGCGGTTTTACCGTCTTCCGCGCGGACCACTTCTGCCTGTACCAGATTGCGGCTCAGGTGCAGATCGTAGGCGGCACCTTTGTTGACGCTGACCCGCATGCCGGGCTGGTCCAGATCGAGGTTAGTGTTGATGTCGCTGTCTTTGCGCACCAGATAACAGCCTTCAATGACCACGTATGGTCGGGTAAAGCCGATGGTTTCGCCGCGCAGCGGGTCACGGGCAAGGAATGCCAGATCCCAGTGGTCGGCAGGGTTATCGCTGTCGAGTGCTTCCACAACCTTGCCGGCTGCGTCGTACTCGATAATTTCCATCACCAGCCCGAGCTGCTTAGCCAGCCGCTTGGCGAGTTCGACGGATATTCCCTGAGGTTCGTCAGTGTGGGGGTTACGTTGTGCCAGTACCGGGTTGCCGAGATTAATTGCTACCCGAAGACGGCCGCTTGGCGCCAGGTGCCGGCCGACAGAATCAAAATCGTATGGGTTGAGCATGACGGTTCTCTTGTTGTTTTTTACAGCCTATCCTGCGACCTGGTACAACAACAGTTTTCGCGCATATAGACTGTAAAGTTCTTTAAGCACTTTTTGAACATATTGTTTATGTTCAGGGTTTTTTATAGCAATAGATTCAAAGCATTGCCATAGGGTGTTGGCATAAAGGTTTAATCTTTTCGGGTTTGGCTGTTTTTTGAACAGTTTTTGCCTGTAGCAAGTACTTTACGGGTTAAGCCGGTACTTGCGTTCCGGCCTGCCAACGCTGCCGTAACTGACTTCAGCATGCAGCTCGTCGCTGCTGACCATATATTCCAGATAGCGCCGGGCAGTGGTGCGGCTGGCATTGATATAGTCGCCCACTTCGCTGGCATTGAGGGCGACGTCTTTGTCCTGCAGCACCTGACGGATCTTGTCCAGCGTAATGCTGTCGATGCCCTTGGGCAGGCGTTGTGGCTGCGGTGTGGTTTTGGGAACCTGGCCCCGGGGTAACATGGTATCGACGTTTTGCTGATCCAGTGATTGCAGTGCCTGAAGTTTGTTCAGGTGTTGCCGGTAGTTGTGCAGGGTTTCCTGCAGGCGTTCAAAGACCAGCGGCTTGAGGATAAAGTCAAAAACACCGCCATGCAGGGCTTCACGGAGGGTATCCACTTCTTTGGCGGCGGTGACCAGTATGACATCGACACTGCTGTTATCGGCCCGCAGTTTACGTAGCAGATCCAGGCCGGTGCCGGTGGGAAACTGTACGTCCAGCAGGATCAGATCCGGTTGCATGATTTCCACCAGATCTTCCGCTTCTTCCAGACCGTGGGCCATCCCGACCAGCTCAAAGCCTTCAATTCGCTCCAGAAAACGTTGCTGGATGGCGGCAATCTGGCGGTCATCTTCGGCAATGATTACCCGGATATCAGTCATGGCTCTGTACCTTCGGTATATAGACGATAAAGCGGCTGCCGCTGTTATCAGCAGGTTCCAGGGTGATGGTGCCGTCCAGATCATCCAACAGTTTCCTGACCAGATAAAGGCCAATGCCGTGGCCACTGCCGGTTTTGCTGGTGACACCTTTTTCAAATATACGTTGCTGCCGGTCGCCGCTGATGCCGGCACCCTGATCTTCTATTTCAAAGATTAGATCATTTCCCAGATCCGTCATGGACAGCTTTACTTCACCGCCGGCCCCCCGGTGGCTGCGGGTGGCTTCAAGGGCATTATCGATGAGGTTGCCAAGAATGCTGACGAGCTGATCCCGGGGCAGGTTTTCGGGCAGATCAGCCATCTGGCTTTCCGGGTCGATATTCAGGCGCAGGCTGAGTTCCCGGGCGCGGTTGTACTTGCCCAGCAGACAGCCGGCGAGAATCGGATCAGGCACTGATGCAACCAGCAAATGTATCAGTTCCTGATGGTCCTGGGTTTCCTGACCGATCAGCGCCAGCGCTTCTTCTTTGGCGTTAATCTGAATCAGCCCGGCGATGGTGTGCAGTTTGTTGGAGTATTCATGGGCCTGACTGCGCAGGCTGTCGGCGTACTGCTGGATTCGGGTGAGTTTTTTACTCACCTGATCAAGCTCGTCTTTGCGGCGGAAACTCGACACCACGCCGGTGATGGTGTCCCCCTGATGCAGGGGCAGGCGGTTCACAATCAGGTTTTTGCCCTTCAGCCAGACTTCATTGTCGAACTGGGGTTCACCGCTGGCAAGAACTTCCAGCATGGCACTGTCGGGCAGCAGTTCTTCAATCGGCTGGCCGGTGAGGTCGGTATCAGTGGGCAGGCCAAGGGTTTTAATGGCGGTCTGGTTGATGGTGGTGATCTGACCTTCGCTGTTGATGGCAATGATGCCTTCACGGACCGATTGCAGGGTGGCTTTCTGTTCGTCGAACAGGCGGCCGATCTGCTCCGGCTCCAGCCCGAAGGTGGCTTTTTTGAAGTGATCGGCAAACCACAGGGCAGTCAGCACGCTGAAGGCAAAGGCACCGATGATGACCAGTATCAGGGTGATGCGGTAACCGGCGATGGTCGCTTCCACGGTGTCCAGCAGGTAGCCCACCGAAATAACCCCGATGATGTCTTTGCCGTTGTGATCATATACCGGTACCCGGGCCCGCATAGACCAGCCAAGGCTGCCTTTGGCTTTGGAGACCCGTTCAATGCCCTGTTTCAGGGTGGGAGATATGTCATCGTCATCGTCATCCACAAGTGACAGACCGATCATTGCCGGGTTGGGATGGGAGAGACGAATGCTGTCCTGATCGCCGAATACCACAAAACGGGTTTGGGCTTTTTGCGCCAGATGCATACTCAGCGGTTGCAGCATGGCGGAGTCTTTACGCTGCACGGCATCGATGACTTCGGACATAGCGGCAATGGTTTTTGCCACGTGCAGGGCTTGCTGACCGATTTGCTCATCGAGCGACCGGTTGAGGTTATGCAAGGCAAAGAGGCCGATGATACTGGTCTGCAATAACGCGATCAGACCGAGGATCAGTACCATGCGTTTTTTTAGCTTCAGGCTGCGTATGGAGAATTTCATTATTTTTCTTATTCCGCCGGATACCCTCTGAATACTAAGAAATTTTTTCCGGAAAAGCCCGTGAACTTTATGCACAAAAGGTGCTTTAAATTCTTTAATGCCATTAAATCCACAATCTTCTTTACTCAGGCATGAGCGACTACCTTGAGGGCTGAAAATAACGATAAAAATGCGAGGAAACTCAAATGTTCGCCAAGAAAGCCTTCTCCAAACCAAACCTGATGGCAGCGCTGCTGACCACCTGTCTGACGGCGGGTATGTCTATGCACGCTGCGGCGGTTGATAACATTCACTTCCTGATTCCCGGCGGTGCCGGCGGTGGCTGGGACGGTACTGCCCGGGGGACCGGTGAAGCCCTGACCAAGTCTGGTCTGATCAAGGAAGTTTCCTATGAAAATATGTCTGGCGGTGGTGGCGGCAAAGCCATTGCACACCTGATCGAGACAGCTGCGCAGCAAGACGAAACGCTGATGGTGAACTCAACGCCGATCGTGATCCGTTCCCTGTCTAAAGTATTCCCTCAGTCGTTCCGCGACCTGACACCGGTTGCTGCCACCATTGGTGACTTCGGTGCATTCGTGGTGAAAAAAGATTCCAAGTACAACAGCTTTAAAGAAGTGGTCGCTGATTATCAGGCTGACCCGCGTGCGATCAAGATTGCCGGTGGTTCTGCCCGGGGCAGCATGGACCATTTAGTGGCGGCAATGGCGTTTAAAGCGGCCGGTGGCGATGCCCGTCAGGTGCGCTATGTATCTTACGATGGCGGCGGAAAGGCGATGGCCGGCCTGTTGTCCGGTGAGGTTCAGCTGTTATCCACAGGTCTGAGTGAAGCGCTGACCCTGGCGGAAGCCGGTGAAGTACGGGTGCTGGTGATGACCGGTGACGAGCGTAATGATGCCGCTGCTGACGTGCCGACCCTGAAAGAACTGGGTTACGACGCCGTGTTTGTTAACTGGCGTGGTTTCTTTGCCGCACCGGGTATCTCTGATGCTAAGAAAGGTGAATACGTCGCTGTGCTGCAGAAAATGTACGACACCCAGGAGTGGGAAGACGTTCGCGCCCGTAATGGCTGGAGCGAAATCTTTAAGCCTGATGCTGAGTTCGTCAGCTTCCTGAAGGAACAGGAAACCGAAGTCGGTAACCTGATGCGCGATCTGGGCTTCCTGAAGTAAACCCTGCTGCTTTACCTCTCACGTGATGTGTCTGCTGCCGTGTACCGCCGGTACCGGCAGCCAGACTCTCTGACTGGCTGCTCAGTTCTGTTGACCGGAACGGGTGTGACTGCAGCCTGCAAGTGTTTTGTCCGGGAGTATTTCCATGACGATTACCAAAGACCATATTGGCGGCCTGGTGTTTCTCTGCCTGTCGGTTGCCTACGGCTATTACGCCCGGGATATTCCTCTGTTACCCGGGGATGAGTTTGAACCCTTCACCGCCCGCAGTGTGCCCAATGCACTGGCCTGGATTGGCGGTGTGCTGTCGCTGGCACTGATCGTGACGGCTAAGTCTGATGCCGCGAATACATTGCGTCTGGCGGGGCTGGATTTTGGCCTGGTCAGCAAGTTACTGATTTTAGTGGTGCTGTTCGGTCTGGCACTGGACTGGCTGGGCTTCCTGCTGGCCACTGTACTCTTTCTGGTGGCTGGCTACTGGCTGCTGGGGGAACGGCGGCCAAAAATGTTACTGATTGCGTCCGTGCCGTTTGCTGTCGGTATCTGGTTTGTACTGACCCAGTTGCTGGATATTTATCTGGCCAAGGGTAAGTTTTTCACAATGTTAATGGGAGGCTAGGACCATGTTGGATGGAATTTTTACCGGTTTATCCACTGCGCTGATGCCGTTTAACCTGTTAATGGTGGTGGTAGGCTGTTTTGCCGGCACCTTTATCGGCATGTTACCGGGGCTGGGGCCGATTTCGGCTGTCGCGCTGATGATCCCGATTACTTACGGATTAGATCCGTCTTCCGGCATCATTCTGATGGCCGGGGTCTATTACGGGGCCGTATTTGGCGGTTCGACGTCTTCAATTCTGATCAATGCACCGGGCTGTGCAAGTACGGTTGTAACCTCTTTTGACGGCTATCCGCTGGCGCAACAGCAGCAGGCGGGTAAAGCACTGGCGCTGGCGGCGTATTCATCATTCACCGGCGGCACTATCGGTGCGCTGGCACTGTTGTTTGCTGCCCCGGCACTGGCGACGGTGTCGCTGAGTTTTCAGTCGACGGACTATTTCGCCCTGATGGTACTGGGCCTGACGGCGGTCGCTGCGTTTGCCGGTAAGGGGCAGGTGCTTAAAGCGCTGATTATGGCGGTGTTCGGCCTGATGATTGCGACGGTGGGGACGGATCTCAGTTCCGGTGCGCCGCGCTATACCTTCGGCAGTGTGGATCTGATCGACGGGGTCAGCTTCCTGTTACTGGCGATGGCAACGTTCGCCCTGACAGAAGTAGTCATGACGGTGTTAAAAGGGGAGCACCGTGATGAAGAAAAGCAGGTGGACATGAGCCAGCTGGGCAGTATGAAACTCAGTAAAGAGGAAGTGCTGCATATCGCACCCACGGTAGGCCGCAGTTCTGTGTTCGGTTTTCTGGTGGGCATTTTGCCGGGGGCCGGGGCAACCATTGCATCCTTCCTGGCCTACGGTCTGGAGCGTAACCTGGCATCGGTTAAGGAACGGCTGAAGTTTGGTAAAGGCGCATTACGGGGGCTGGCGGCGCCGGAATCCGCAAACAACGCGGCCTCGACCGGCTCGTTTGTACCCCTGCTGACACTGGGTATTCCGGGCTCAGGTACTACGGCAATCATGTTGGGGGCGCTGATTGCATACGGTATTCAGCCGGGGCCGCGGTTATTCATTGATAACCCGGATGTGTTCTGGTCGGTGATCATTTCCATGTACTTCGGTAATCTGGTGCTGCTGATTCTGAACCTGCCGCTGATCCCGTATATCTCCCGTTTGCTGGTGATTCCGCGGCCGATTCTGATTCCGCTGATTCTGTTCTTCTCAATCACCGGGGTGTATCTGGTGAGCTTTAACAGCTTCGATATTCATATGATGGCGATCATCACTTTGATTGCGATCTTCCTGAAGTTGCTGAACTTCCCGATGGCACCGATGTTGTTAGGCTTCATTCTGGGCGGGCTGATGGAAACCAACCTCAGCCGGGCGCTGATTATATCTGACGGCAGCATGGCCTTTCTGTGGGAACGTCCGCTGACGCTGGCGATCATGATCATCGCGGCGCTGATGCTGTTCATGACACCGCTGATTGAACTGATGAAGAAGTTTCGCTCTGACCGGGGCGTTGAAGAATCCGTGGGAGAAGGCGAAGGTTAATCGCTGCGCTGTGGGTTAAGTGTGAAGAGCACCAAAAGCCTTCTTCTGGCCGTCAGGAGAAGGCTTTTTTAGTGCCGGCTTTACTGAATTGGCGACGGCACTCAGGGAGGTGAAGCGGGCAGTGAAATCAGCCGGCATGACTCCGCGTGACAGATACCCTTAATTATTGCCTCTGAGCGACAGGGTTGAATGCACCCGACCTGATGTGCAAAAAAATAGCGGTGGCTATAGAGGCAGGGCATGGTTTGCTGTAGATTGTAGGACAATCTGTAAATAACAATAAAACCTGACTGTGTAATCTGGATAGCAGACGCAGCGGAAGTGAGGTGCTTATGTCACAGGAACAACAATTACGTATCGATCTGGCAGCCGCGTTTCGGCTGGTCTATGAACTGGATATGCATGAGTCGGTTGCGAATCATCTGAGTGCGGCAGTCTCCCCGGACGGCAAACAGTTTCTGATGAACCGTCGCTGGATGCATTTTGCCAATGTTACCGCCAGCAATCTGCAGTTACTGGACAGTGAAGATGACAGCATCATGCACACCGATGAAGCGCCGGATGCCTCTGCCTGGGCCATTCATGGCAATGTGCATAAAGCCTTTCCCCATGCCCGGGTCATTCTGCATGTGCATTCTACCTACGCAACCGCACTGTCGACGCTGAAAGATCCGCGCATTTTACCGCTGGATAACAATACCGCCCGGTTCTATAACCGGATTGCGTATGACACCAATTTTGGGGGCATCGCAACCAGTGATGCAGAAGGTAAGCGCATCATGGATACCTTTGAAGGTAAGAAAGCCCTGATGATGGGGAACCATGGTGTGTCCGTGGTGGGTGAAACCGTCGCGGAAGCGTTTGAAAGCCTGTATTACCTGGAAAAAGCCTGTAAAACCATGGTACTTGCGTATTCAACCGGTCAGCCGCTGAATGTGTTACCGGATGATCTGGCGGAAGAAACCGCTGCCAGCTGGGATGAATTCAAAGGCGCCGGGGATGCGCACTTTGAACAGCTCAAAGCCATGCTCGATAAGAAGGACCCGTCTTACCGGGATTAATGCTTCAGACGCACATAAAAAAGCAGCCGGTTGGCTGCTTTTTTTGTGGTTTTCTGAGGCGATTATTTTTGCCGTACCGCCAGTACACCGGCGCTGATAATCAGTGCCATACCGCTCAGCGTGAAGATGTCCGGTATCTCTGCGAAGAACAGAATGCCCCAGACAGTCAGGAAAGCCAGGTAGCTGTAATCGAACGTGGCAACGGTGGCGCTCGGACCGTTTTGGTAGGCATAAGCGCCGCCGACAGCACCGATCACGGCGGCCACAGCCAGCGCGCTCATGGCCAGCCACTGGGTGATGCCCATGTCGGTCCAGGCACCGAAAATAAACTGGTTGCCGGTACTTTGCAGAGCATCCGGCCAGAACAGGGGAAAGCCCATGCTGGCGACAGCACCGACCGTCAATATGGTCAGATGCAGACTAAGCCCCAGTACGAGCGGGCTTTCCTGCTGGCATTTTGCCCGGGTCAGTACCATGGAAAGTGCATAAAGAATTGCACCTACCAAGGGCAACAGTGCCGTGAAGCTGAAGTCATCGGCGCCAGGACGCAGCATGATCAGTACGCCGCTAAAGCCCAGCCCGATGGCGAGCCAGCCCAGCGGGCGAATATGTTCCCCCAGAAAACAGGCGGCAAACAGGGTGATAAATAACGGCAGGGTATAGAAGGTTGCCCCGGCAACGGAAAGGTCGATCGTTGGCAACGCGGCATAATAGGCCACCCACTGAAAGGTCAGCATCAGGCTGCGCAGGGCCACCCAACCCCGGGCTTTAGGCCGCAAACCCTGCTCTCTGGGTAAAAAGTGAATCAGTAAAATCAGGGGGATCACCGCAACAATGCTGCGCATGACGAATAATTGCCACAGGGGAAAAGACAGGCTGAGGGCTTTAATCAGCGCGTCACCCAGTGACAGGGCAAATACCGCCAGCAGGATCGCGCCGACAGGGTACATAAGCTTGACCGGAGCCTGGGGCAGGGCCTGATTCATAGACTGTTTTCCTGTGATTATTATTCTTTTAGCGGGCAGTTGCTGCGCGACGGAGAATGCCGATCATACGGTCTGACGATAGCTGCTGGCAACTGCCCTGAGCCGGCTCTTCAGAGGAGGTGAATGCTGGTGTCTGGCATTATTCAGGGGCGTAAAACCGGATACACTGTTTGCCGTCCTGCTTTGCCTGATACATCGCCTGATCGGCCAGTTCTACCAGTTCATGCATATTACGGGTATTGGAAGGATAGTGGCTGATGCCGATGCTGGCGCTGACCTGAATGTTTTGTTCCAGTGTTGTACTGCACAGGCGCAGGGTGTTTTTTGCAATCCGTTCGAGAATATCTTTATTGGCATTGGCGATCGCCAGTACAAATTCATCACCGCCAAAGCGGATGACCAGATCATTTTCCCGCAGAGACAGTTGTAATTCGTTGGCAATATGACGCAGCAGTTCATCCCCCTGCTGGTGGCCCAGGGTGTCATTGACGGCTTTGAACCCGTCCAGATCGATAAACAGAATGCCCAGCGAGGTATGGTTGCGTTTGGCTTCACTGAACAGCACTGGCAGTTGCTGTTCCAGTAAGCGCCGGTTCCCCAGCCCGGTCAGGGTGTCGGTCATGGATTCTGTTTTATGGAAGTAATGCTGTTCATGATAGTGGCGCAGGGCGTAGATCAGCACACTGATCAGTAACAGGCCGGCCAGCACATAGATAGCCAGCCAGGTTTGCTGTTGTTCGCGGTGTTCGTCCAGAAAGGCCAGATGCTCAGAAAACAGCCGGTTAAAGTCTTCAATTTTGGACTGCATCGCGATGCTGTCCAGTTGCTGGCTGAGCTTGATGTTGTTGTCCCGGTGCATGTTGAGCAGGCTGAGGTGCTTAAGCATGTTTTGCCACAGGGGTTGTAATTCTTCCGGTAACAAACCGTTGTAAGGAATCACCTGCAGGGTTTCCAGCCGGTAATCCACCAGTTGATTGGTGAGGCTCTGAATCACTTCATTTTGCAGATAGTTACGGAACAGAATGCTGGTTTCCGCGGTGATCTGACGTTGTTGTTTCGCCTTTTCGAGCCTGCTAAACATCACTTCGATCAGGTTTGGCAGGTAGTTAAGTGAGTTGCGTAGCAGGGCATTATTGGATTTGAGTTGCTCGATCAGCGGGAACTTCCGTTCCAGGCTGGCCCGTAACTCCGGAATGCAGGGGGCCAGTGTCTCAGGCAGTGACGGCGGCGAGGCCAGCGTGTCTTTATATTCTGTATAGACTGAATTCAGCTCGTCATAACTGCGAAAATACCAACTGTCCATCAGCAGAATCTGCTTTTCAAGCTTGGCATCCAGCTGCTCTAACTTGCTGATGTATTGATTGATTTCCGCTTGCTGGTGGCGTTCAGAGCTGGTCTGGTCCTGAACAAACAGAAACAGCAGTGCCAGCCCCAGAATGGCCAGTAAAATACTGAAGATAATTCGGCTTTGCAGGCTATTCATGGCATAAGCGTCGGATGTGGTGAGCCGCTGAGGCTTTCTAGGAATGCAACGATAAGAGTGACATCCGTCACCGGGATTTCCCGCCCCAGCTGGTGTCTGGCCATCAGCCTGATCACGTCTTCAAGGGTGCTGACTGAACCGTCATGGAAATAAGGTGGCGTCTGGGCGACGTTGCGCAGGCTGGGCACCCGGAACACCTGAATATCTGCTTCATTTTCGGTTGTGTTATACCGGCCCAGGCTGGCCTGGGAGCTGTCATCCGGATCATAGGCGTAGGGTTCGATGACGCCAATTTTCTGTAACAGGTTACCGCCGATCTTCTGTCCCTGATGGCAGGATACGCAACCGTAACGCTTGAACAGTTCGTAACCGAGTATTGCGTCTTCACTGATGGCGGATTCGTCACCCTGAAGATAGGCATCGAACGGTGACGGTGTAGTCAGGGCCAACTGGTAAGTGACCAGCGCCTGAGTAATGCTTTTCCGGGTAATCCCTTCCGGGTAGAGCCGGGTAAACCGTGAGTTATAGTCTGCCTGCTGCCGCAGGCGGTTTTCGATGTTGTCCCAGCTCAGGCCCATTTTGGCCTGTTTGTTGACGAGGCTGTGCATCTGCGCCTGCATGGATGTTAGCTGACCTTCCCAGCCCAGAGGGTAGTTCTGCGACAGATTAAAAACAGACGGTGAGTTATAGCGGCTTTTCCTGCCGTTATGCATGGGAGTTTTAGCCTGCGGGTAGCTGCCGCCGTGGGAAAACAGGTGACAGGATGCACAGTTGGTTTGCCGGTCTTCAGATAACAGCGGATCAAAGAAGAGTTTTTTCCCCAGCAGCATTTCCGGGGTGATTTTTGCCGGATACTGAACAGCCGAGACCGGTTCGCGGGCATGACTGATCCCCGCAAGGAGCAGCTGCAGAAGCAATATCCATATCAGGGAGGTCAGTTGAAAAGCGCTTTGCCGCAATGGATGGGCCCGTATGTTTCAGTGTTGTTATTAGTATTCATACTGAGGTTACAGCTCTGTGCTGTAATCCGTCCGCTAAACCCTGCATGGTTTACCGGTATCCGTTCAGGTTATGCGTATTCCGGCGGTTTGCCTACGCCTTTTATTGCCGTTTCGGGCACTCCTGGGTAAACGGATTAATATCCTTACGAAGTTTACAGGTAATACCGGCCAGAAAAAATCAGGTATTTAAAGCACATGAATAGCCCAAGTTGGGTATTCATGTGCTTTATCAGTTACTTATCCGGTTATACCTGAAAGCGTTGTACGCTGGCACTGAGTTGCTGTGAGGTATCTTGTACACCGTCGGAGCTTTCACTCAGCTGTGCCATGCTGTCGGCACTATCGTTATAACGCTGCTGGATTTCCTGAATATTGTCGTTAATTTCGTTAACCGTGGCGGACTGTTCCTCGGTCGCGGCGGCATTCTGGGTATTCATATCGTTGATGGTCGAGATCTGATCGATAATGCCGGTGAGCTGCTCAACCAGAGAGCCAATGCTGTCATGGGTGGCCACGGCTTTTTCCTGGCTTTGGGTCATCGCATTGACGGCCCTCTGGCTGCCGTTCTGCAGCTTGTCGATCATCTCTTCAATACGGATAGTTGATTCCCGGGTGCGTTGTGCAAGGGTGCGGACTTCATCGGCAACAACCGCAAACCCGCGGCCCTGTTCGCCGGCACGGGCGGCTTCAATGGCAGCGTTCAGTGCCAGCAGGTTGGTTTGTTCAGAGACCCCTTTGATGACATCCAGAACGCTGCCGATTTCCTCGCTGTCGCTGGCGACCTGACCAATGATGTCACGGGTTTCCAGCAAAGTGCTATCCAGTGTATTTACATCTTCACGGGTTTTCTGCAGCAGCTCTTTGCCGGACTCAGCAGAGATGTTGGTGGCGTTAGACTGATCTGCTGCCATGGAGCAGTTTGACGCAACTTCCTGAATGGACGCGGCCATTTCATACATGGCTGCAGCAACCATGTTGGTTTGATCCTGGCCACTGACCATCTGGGTGCGAACGTCGCTGGAGACCGTCTGCATGGTATCCACCGTATTCTGCATACTGTGGCCGGCCTGCTGGATATCATCTACCAGCTTGCGGATACCGTCGACCATGTTGTTGAAGATCACCGCCAGACGGCCAAGGTCGTCTTCACTGCGCGGGGTCACTTTAACCCGCAGGTTGGAGTGTTCGCCCAACTGGGTCAGGCCTTCAATGATGTCTTTCATTTGAAGCGCGATCTGGCGCTGAGTCAGTACGCTCAGTGCAATGGTAGCGCTGATGACCAGGATAGCCGCAATCAGTACGGTGTAGAAAATGCTGTTGGCGGCGTCTTTCTTGTTGTTCACCAGGCCGATCAGGTCTGCAGACAGAGTATCTTCAGCCTGTTTCAGCAGATTAATCCGGTTAGTGGCCTGTTTAAACCAGGTGTTTGCATCAACGTTAAAGTTGCTGTCGGCTGCCCAGGCGATCTGGCGCATCCGGTTAACTTCAGCAACCGCCGGGTTCTGTAACACACGGTTTACTTCCTGCTGGTTCACCTGGGTGGCAAACTTGCGGAAAACCTGCATCAGGGCGGTTTGCTCAACGGCCAGAGAAATGTACTTTTCTTTCTCCTTGGCTGTTGCCACGTCTTTCACAAACACACCGCTTAATACTGCCCGCTCAATACCCGCGCGTTCTTTACTTTGCATCATGTAAAAATATGCAGAGGCACGGTTGGCAATATCAACGTCCGCGACCATGTCTGATAAACCGGCGGTGATGTTAAGCATTTTGCCGTTCAGAGCTGTTAAGAAGCCGATTGCCTGCGGAAGAGGAATACTCAGTGATGAAATCTTTCCGCGCATGTTTTCCAACTGGTTGAGGTCGGCGCTGATGGCATCCAGACTCTGGCGAAGTCCGCCTTCTTCATGCTTTGCCAGAATATCAGCGACAACTGTCTTATAGGCTTTCAGGGCTGTATCGGTGTTACGGCGCTGATTCCCCATTTCGGTGTTGAAGCGCTGGCCCTTACTGCCCAGATATATGGCCGATGCACCACGTTCTTTCTGAACTTCATGTACCAGTTCGCTGGCGGCAACGGAGAGCTCAATCAGGTCAGCGGCTTTCTGATCATCGGAAACAATGGTGTATTTGTCGGTAAGGATACTGGCCATGCATAAACACAAAATGCTTAAAGGCAGCAGAATGATGAGTTGCAGTTTGGATCTGATAGACAGATTCCTGAAAAAAGACATAACAGCTCCTTAGGGGGGAGGCCCCTAATCTATGAAAACAACATTTTTATTGCTGGACTGCATAGGTTTACTGGCCGTCAGGTGCCAGCGGTCCATCGCGTGCTACATGGGAAGATAATACATTATATACAATGCATTTAAACCAGCGTTTGTATACTTTATAACCCAAATTGTGTGTGCGTTTGTCTGGCAAAAAAGTCTTTGAAAAACAATATATGTACGCGAAGTGTTTCATAGTATTGCCACTCAATTTTTGATTTTTATCAAGAAAACGCGACTAAAGTTGAATGCTTAAGTACTGACCTGCCCATTATGAAAATAACGGGTGTTTTTAACTGAGATGTTGCCGGGCGAGAGGGCTGAAATAAGGTTTATGACGTGCTGCAACAGGTGGGGTAAACTGAGCCGCCTTCTTCGCTGTTTAAGAGAATATCCGCATGAAAGTCAGCCTGCGTATCCAGCAACTCAGTACCATGGTTCACGGCCACTATACCCATATCTGGGATTGCTGCTGTGATCACGGTTTGCTGGGGCAGCTGTTACTGGAACGGGGCCGGGCAGACTGTGTGCACTTTGTGGATGTCGTGCCGGCGCTGATGAACACGCTTGAGCACCATCTGCAACAAGATTACGGCGACAGACGGTGGCAGGTGCATTGTCTGGATGTTGCCCGGTTACCCCTGAGCCGGTACGCGGGCGCCGGTGAGCCGCAACTGGTGATGATTGCCGGAGTCGGCGGCGATCTTCTCGTGGATCTGGTGACGGCTATCTGTCAGGCGCATCCGGAGGTGCCCGTTGAATTCCTGCTGTGTCCGGTTTATCACAACTATAAGGTGCGCCGGGCACTGGCAGATTTGTCGCTGGGGCTGATCAGTGAAACCCTGGTGGAAGATAAACAGCGCTTTTATGAAATACTGCATGTCGCTTCTGCCGGCGGCGATCCCGTCAGCCCGGTGGGAGAGCGGATGTGGGATTTCACGGATACGGTTCACCGGGCCTATTTACAGCAAACCCTGAATCATTACCGGCGTATGGCCAGTAATCCGCATCAGGATGTCAGTGCCGAACTACAGGCCTATCAGCGCCTTGAACCTGCTTTTCTACCTCTTAAGTGATAGGGACAGCCCTGTTCGTGATCATTTATGCTCGGTACAGAACCCCGATATAGCCTGTTGTACACGGAGTACAGCCGGTGTTGGGACTGTTTTTCATAGAGTGTTCTTCAGATCTTGTTCTTCAGGTATTTTGCTATGGAAGTGTTTATCAGTTGGTCACACTGGGCCTGTACTGCTGCCATCTGGCAGGACTTCTTCCGTGGTGAAGACACCGATCCTCTCCTTTAGCGCTGATTCATTGCTGTGTCTGTTGCCGGCAGTCTGATGCTGCTGGCCGGTATTGTCTTATCTTATCTGAAGGAGAGGGCTGATGTTTGCTCTGAAAAAACCGCTGGAGAGTCGCCAGCACACCGGATCTTATTACGCTGCGACCGCTAACTGGCAAAACTGTTATCCACCGTTAACCAGTGAAATAAACGCGGATGTTGTGATTGTCGGCGGTGGTTTCACCGGCGTGAACACATTACTGGAATTAACGGAACGTGGTTATAGCTGCGTATTGCTGGAAGCTAACCGGATCAGTTGGGGCGCGACCGGCCGTAACGGCGGGCAGATTCTGGGAGGGATCGGCCATTCCCATGAGCGCTTCCGGCCTCAGATAGGCGAGACCGGCGTGCGTGCTCTTTTCGATATGGGGGTTGAGTGCACCGATATAATCCGCCAGCGGGTGGCGAAATACAGCATCGGCTGTGATCTGCGCTGGGGCTATCTGGATGCGGCCCTTAAACCCCGTCATATGAAGGAGTTTGAAGCGGATAAACGCTGGCAGGAGCAAATGGGCTACCCCTATACATTAACCCTGCTGGACCGTGAGGAAATGCGTGGGCATATAGGGTCAGACCTATACGTTGGCGGCATGCTTAACGCGCATGGCAACGGTCACTGCCATGTGCTGAATCTCTGTATTGGTGAGGCCCGTGCTGCAGAACAGCAGGGGGCCCGTATTTTTGAAAACTCAAACGTTATCCGGCTGGTGCAGGGTAACCGTCCCCGGGTGTATACCGATAGCGGCGTTGTGAATGCCCATCATGTGGTGCTTTGCGGCAATGCGTATCTGGGCAATCTTGTACCGGCAATGGCGTCACGGATTCTGCCGGCGAACAGTTCGGTTGTAACAACTGCACCGTTAACGGCGCAACAGCAGCATGATTTACTGCCGGGCAATGTGGCGGTGTGTGATCCGCGAACGGCGCTGGATTATTTTCGTCTGACGGCCGACGGACGCCTGCTCTTTGGTGGTTTGTCTAATTATACGGGGCGCGAGCCGGGGGATCTCACTGGAGTGATGCGTCAGAAAATGCTGAAGGTGTTTCCGCAGCTTCAGGATGTACCGCTTGAATACGGCTGGAGCGGGCAGATGGGCATCGGTATTAACCGGATGCCGCAGCTGGGCCGGCTTGACGGCAATGTGTATTACATTCAGGCGTATTCGGGCCATGGGGTTGCGCCCACCCATATGATGGCACGTATTACGGCACAGATGATTGCCGGTCAGGCGGAACGGTTTGATGTGTTTACCCGGATTAAACACTGGCCGTTCCCGGGCGGGCCGGTATTCAGAACCCCCTGTTTTGCCCTGGGGATGTTGTATTACAAACTCAGAGATATGTTTTAGCGGCATAGCGGTCATCAGGGTAAGGCTCCTTACCCTGATGATTTGTAAGCTTTTTCCCCTCCTGAATGCGGAAAGTCAGAGTTCTCCCCAAAATGGTCAATCAAATAGCCATGTCGCTATTCAAAGTGCCGTTAACCCACCTATGCTGTATGCGGATGTAAACCGTGATTTACCCGGGGTGATGGAGGTAACACGGTTGCAGGCGGTGCCTGATTACATCCGATAAAAATCCCGGACACGGTTCCTTCAGGAATCGGGCAGTAGAACAATTAAGTCCGGAAAGGTTGCTGGAAAAATCCATGGGAGAGTGTGCATGAAGATCAATATGCCGGTTACTGAAACGGAAGTCATGATGCAGGAAGGTCAGGAGCTGGTCTCCAAAACTGACCTGAAGGGAGTTATAACCGATTGTAATCAGGACTTCGTGGATATCAGCGGTTTTACACTGGATGAACTGATCGGGAAAAACCACAATCTGGTGCGTCATCCGGATATGCCGCCAGCGGCGTTTCAGGATTTATGGGAGACGCTTCAGGCTGAACAGCCCTGGATCGGGATGGTAAAGAACCGTTGTAAAAACGGTGATTATTATTGGGTACAGGCCAATGTTACGCCGATTAAAGAAAATGGCCACGTCAGTGGCTATATGTCTGTCCGTTCCAAGCCCAGCCGCCAGCAAATTGATGAAGCCGATGCGCTTTACCGGAATATAAATGCCGGCAAGGCGACGCTGCATGCTGCCCGTCGCTGGGAGCGACTGAACTTTTTCTCCCGCTGGAAATTATTTCAGAAATTATCGTTTTCACTGGCAATGGTGCTGATTCCGTTGCTGGCGCTGCTGTTCCTGGTGGTTGCGGAACAAAACAGTGAAATTGCCAAAGCGCAGGATGAAGTACACGGTGTGGAATTCATTATGCCATTGCGTACTTTGCAGCAGAATCTGGCAGAACACCGGGGGCGCACTGCCGCGTATAAAAATGGAGATAGTAGTCAGGCTGGCCGGTTAGCCGAACTGAAAAACAATATTGCCGCAAGTATTACCCAGATTGACCAGGTAAACGCCGAATATGGCTCAGAACTGAAACTGAGTAGTGAATGGCAGACGCTTAAGTCACGGTGGCCGGCGCTGGAAAGCCAACTGGGCGGTTTGAGTGGTCAGGAGAGTTTTGTCCGCCACAGTGCCATTATTAATGCCCTGTTTGAATTTATTGTGCATATATCGGATAAGTCCGGCATGGCGGTAGACCCGAATCTGGATTCTTCATTGCTGATCAGTTTGACGGTGAATGAGTTACTGCCACTGGCAGATACATTAGGGGTTATGCGTGGTACAGGTGCAGCGGCTATTTCTGCCGGTGTTATGAATGAATCGCGCCGTGATGCCGTACTATCAATGCATGGGCTGGTTGAAAAGTATATTCATGACATTGATGACCGTTATCAGTCTTTATTTAAAGCGAACCCGCAGCTGGAAGCGAGCCTGAAAAATGAGGTTGAAGGTGTACTGCGTGAAGCGAAAGACTATCTCCATCTGGTGGATGAGCAGTTGTTGTCCCGCAATGTAATAACGGTCAGCAGCGATGTTTATTTCAGTCAGGGAACCGAGGTCATCAATCATATTTTTGCGCTGTTTGATGAATCCGAACATCAGCTGAATTACCTGCTGAATGACCGGGTAACCGGTTTGCGTATTACCCAGGGCATAGAGCTTGGGGTAGTGTCACTGATCATTATTATGGCACTGTTCCTCTACTGGCGGACAGTCCGCGGAATTACCCGGCCGCTGGATTCGGCAGTGGGCATGTTTGAAGCTATTTCCGAAGGTAATTTCACGACCCGCGCCGATCTTAGTCAGGCAGATGAGATTGGTGATGTATTGCGTGCTTTGACCAGCATGCAGATAAAGCTGGGCTGTGAACTGAATGAAAGCAGGGCCAAAGCTGAATCAGCACTGCGCATTAAGGTGGCGCTGGATAACGTTTCCAGTAATGTCATGCTGGCGGATACCAATGGTCAGTTGATTTACCTTAACCCTGCTGTGAACAATATGTTGCGGAGCGCTGAAGACGCTATCCGGAAGGATTTGCCTGAGTTTGATGTTAATGCGTTGCCGGGTGCCAGCATTGGCGGGATCTTTACTGATGAGGACCTTCAGAGCCGGATGCTGGAAAAACTGACGTCTACTTACCGGACCAATATTCAGATCGGAGATCATCACTTCAGCCTGATTGCTAACCCGGTTGTGAATGATGCCGGGCAGCGTTTGGGAACCGTGATTGAATGGACGGATATCACGGAACAGCTGGATGCTGAGAAACAAGTTGAAGCACTGATTGCCCGTTCGGTTGCCGGTGAACTGGATGACCGTCTGGATACCTCAAGTTACGATGGCTTTATGAAAACCATCAGTGAAGGGGTTAACCAGATGCTGGATACCGTGGTGGTGCCTATCAAGGAAGTGCGCCGGGTACTGTCAGAGCTGGCACAGGGTAATCTGAGAGAGCGGATGGACGGTGACTTCCAGGGTGAGTTTGAGGCCCTTGACCGGGCGCTGAATACCACCATGGATCAGTTGAGCGAAACTGTGATGAATATCCGGGCTAACGGTCAGCAGATAAACCACGGTGCCGGTGAGATTGCCCAGGGCAATACAGTACTGAGCCAGCGCACGGAAGATCAGGCCGCAAGCCTTGAAGAAACCGCGTCCAGCATGGAAGAAATGACCGCAACGGTGAAACAGAATGCGGATAACGCGCGCCGGGCCAGCGAGCTGGCCAGCGGTGCAAGGGATCAGGCCGAACAGGGTGGCCGGGTTGCCACCGAGTCTGCAGAAGCCATGTCGACCATTAACCAGAGCAGTAAGCAGATTGTTGAGATCATCGGTGTCATCGATGAAATTGCTTTCCAGACTAACCTGCTGGCACTGAACGCAGCCGTTGAGGCTGCCCGGGCCGGTGAGCAGGGCCGTGGCTTCGCGGTGGTGGCGTCTGAAGTACGCAGCCTGGCGCAGCGCAGTGCCAGTGCGGCGAAAGACATTAAAGATCTGATTAACGAAAGTGTGGTGAAGGTGGAAGAGGGTACCCGTCTGGTGGGCGAGTCCGGGGAGTCACTGGAGCAGATTGTTAAATCGATCAAAGAAGTGAGTGATATCGTGTCCGAAATTGCCTCTGCCAGCCAGGAGCAGGCCAGCGGCATTGAACAGGTGAACATTGCCATTGGTTCAATGGATGAAGGCACTCAGCAAAACGCTGCACTGGTTGAGCAAACCGCTGCTGCCAGTGAGTCTGTTAATCAGCAGTCTCAGCAGATGATGGACCTGATTGCGTTCTTCTCTGTGGATGATACCGGGGCAGTGCCTGATGCGGTGGCAAAAAATGATGCCCTCAGTAAGCTGATGGGCTCAGCCAATGAACAGCGCGATGTTGAATCCCCGCTGAAGCAGAAAAGCAGCCGTCCGGTAGATCTGGTGCAGAGCGGTGGTAATGAATGGGAAGAATTCTGATCACTGGCTGATCAGACTGACGGAAAAGCCCGCGACAGTTCAGCTGTCGCGGGCTTTTTAGTTATCTGTATCAGACTTCCGGAATAATCTGCTGATTCATTTCCCTGTCTTTCAGGCGGTCGCTTTCGATCAGTGCGCGGATCAGCGGACGGGATAAAACCCGTTCCCGGTATGCATTCAGGTGTTCATATTCAGTCGGGTTCAGTCGTGCGTTTTCTGCCAGTACAAAGAACCAGGTCAGATAAGCATCGGCGGCCGAAAAGTTATCCCCCAGCAGAAACTGTCTGTCAGCCAGATGCTTATTGAGCACGTCAAAGCGTAACGGTGCCAGATCACGGATTTTATCTTTGACGCTGTCGGTGGCTTCCGGATAGAAAACCACCCTGAAGATCTGCTTGTGCAATTCGGTGGCGCAAAAGGCGATCCAGCGCAGCATCTGAAAATAGTCCGGGCTATCCGGTGCACGGTGAAAGTGGCTGTTTTGCGACTGCGACTGAATCCACAGCAGGCAGGTTGAGGTTTCCGTCAGAATCTCACCGTTATCAAACTGCAGTACGGATACCTGCCCCAGCGGGTTTATATCATATAGGGATGTGCCGTTTTCCAGTGTTTTGGTCCGCAGGTTCAGGTACTCAGTATTCAGGGAAACCCCGCCTTCTGCGGCTGCTATACGGGCGGCCAGTGAGCAGGTTAACGGGGCGTGCATAAGTGTGGTCATTGGATATCCTCTGCTGGCGGCCAGCGTTGTCTGCAGCTTGAAAATGCTGCAAAAAAGAAAGGCTTAGCCTATAAGAGGATGTAACGGTCAGCGACGGACACAGGTGACAGATTACGGGCGAAAATTGACAATCGGTATCGGCTTTGCCCGCCGGAGAGAACGCAGGCGGGTTACATTTCGTCCCGGGCCAGAGGGTGTTGCATGGGCCAGACGGTACGCAGGCCTTTCAGCAGATGCTGATTTTCTTTCGCGCAGAGCATGTTTTTAATGGTCAGGCCAGTGTCGCCGCCGGTAGGCGTTTCCTCGCCGATTTCACTGGCATGCCCACGGGCGTCACTGATCAGGCGGATCTGGGGTTCATCCAGTTTTTTAGTGAGCCGGGTAACGATCCCGGTTTCACCGCTTGTCAGCACAATCAGGCTGCCCGGAGAATAAATGCCAATGGCATTGATCAGCAGGGTAACCAGGTCGCCGTCAATGGAGCTGCCGCGTTGCTGCAGCATCTGCCGCAGGGCGTCTTTATGCAGAATTCTGCTGCGATAAGCCCGTGGGCGGATCAGTGCCGTGTAATTATCGGTAATGGCCAGCAGTTTGGCGTCTTCACTGAGATCTGCGCCGCTGATACCGGCAGGGTAACCGCTGCCATCGATACGTTCATGGTGCTGCCGGACCGCTGTCAGCCAGCGTTTTTCAGTTACCCCGTGGCTGACCAGTAAGTCATGACCGGTTTGCGGGTGTTCATCGATAATGGTCTGCTGCTCTTCGCTGAGGGCTTCTTCCTGATGAAAGACCTGCTCCTGAATGCTCAGCATGCCAATGTTCTGGGTCAGGGCTGCCACCAGAATAGGTAAACGGTCCAGCGGTCCCTTACCCTGACGGCGACAGGCGGCTTCACACAGAATGGCATTGTGCAGCGGGTGCGCAAGAAAATTAGGAGCTTCCTGATTGAGCTGAATACTGCCAACCATCGCATCCGTGTTTTCATCGCAGGCATACTGAATATCCAGTGCGATGCGCATGATTCGGTTAATAAAGGTGGGATCATTTTCTTCGTGCAGAATGGCGAATGCATTTTTCAGATGATCAAGTAAGGTATTGATGATCAGAAAACTGACCGCCGGTTCATTGGGGTCGCGGCTGGTTTTTTTGGTTGCAGTCACCTCTTCGGGGGAGCAGTAATAGCAGGCTCCGCGGGCAATCAGCTGAGTGATCTGGCTATCGCTTTTGATCACGTGGCCTTTTGAAAGCAGCAGTGATCCCCCTGAGGAAAAAATATCCCAGTTCAGTGCTTCGCCGGCAATGACATCCTCATCGGTGATTTTTCGTTTTATAAGCTCATCAGTCTTGTTTGTCATGCAGAGTCTGCTTGTGGTCCGGCGGTCAGCTGCATATCTGGGTGCTTATCCGGGTACTACAGCCGGAAGAACCGGAACCGGAAGCACGCAGAGATGGGGGCCGGATAATTATTTTTATGATTATTCTGTTCATTCTATATTCATATTAGCGGCCGATTTGCCCGGGACTCAATGACTAAAACCCACTTTGGGTAGGGTGTATGGCAAGTTTGTCTGCTTATGGAGACGTTTATTGCTGATTATTTCGGAACTGATTATTTGTTTTATTTGTTAATGGTTATCATTTTTGATGAATTAAGGCTGTCTCTCTAGTATTCTCTGCGCCGGATTTTAAGTGTTACAGCCCTGGATGCCGATGGTTGTGACGATGTACCGCGGAACTGGATCAGGTTGTATTTCGGAATAATGAGCAGTCAATCATATGATGTCGCGCTGGAAGACCGGCCACCGGAGGCGGTCGCACAGCAGGGCGGTGTGTTGGAAAACTGGTACCGGCAATACCGGCAGGCGCTGTTATTGCAGATTCAGGGGCAGGTAAAACACCGGCATATCGCTGAAGAGCTGCTGCATGAAACCTTTATCCGTTTGTCCCGCATGCCCGCACTGGATACCATTCGCCAGGTAAAGCCTTTTATCCACAAGGTTGCCGGTAATGTCACGGTTGATTATTTACGTGCCCGTCACCGGACGCCGGAAACGGAATCCGATGATATTTTGCAGGAATGGGCATCCGATGATCCCGGCGCCCTTGAGAGCATTGCCCTGCAGCGGGAAATAGACAGCCTGCGGGCCGCCATTGAACAATTGCCGCCGCGCAGTAAGGAAACGCTGTTACTGGCACGTTTCAGGGAAATGCCATTACGTGAAGTTGCCAGGGAGTTGGGCATTTCACAGACAATGGTTGAAAAGCATTTAAAAAACGCACTGCAGAAATGCCGCCATGCGTTACTGAAAGATCTGAACTGAGGGACGCCGGATGTCACCGATACATTCTTCTTCACAAGCCAGGCAGCATGCTGCCAGCGCCAGTCAGGATGAAGCGCTGGACTGGTTCCTTACATTACAGGCAGATCCGGAAAACCCCCGTCTTAAGCAGGCCTTTGTTGAATGGAAGGACAGCCATCCGGACAACGAAAGCCTGTATCTGGAGGTTCTGTTGCTCTGGGATAACGTAAACCGGGTTGATGAAGCCGCCGTTACCGTGCCGGCGGAACAGGACACAGTGGTTGCTCCGGCCGGGCGGTGGCGTTCCGGTAAATTATGCTATTGGCTGGGGGCGTCCCTGTGCTGTCTGTTACTGTTTATGACTGTGTTTGTGCCCGGCTCCGTATTGCTGCCGCTGAGCAACGCGGACTATGTGACGGCCAGCGGTGAGCAGGAGATGCATGTGTTGGAAGATGGTAGCCGTCTTTATCTGAGTGGCGGGTCGGCGGTGGATGTGGCGATGACAGCAGCGGAAAGAAGGGTCGCCTTGCTGCGCGGAGACGCTTTTTTTGAAGTGGCTAAAGACCCCCTGAGGCCTTTCCGGGTCATTGCCGGTGAGACGCTGACGACGGCCGTCGGCACGGCATTTAACATCAGCCTGAGTGAGTCGCAGATAACCGTTACCCTGACGGAAGGCATCGTTGATTCCGGCACCGTTGCGGACCGGATCAGGCTGAATGCGGGGCAGGAATTGCTGTTCCGCGCAGGACAGTTGGATCTGCAGACAGGCAGCGCGCAGTACTGGCCCGCTTGGAAGCGGGGTATGGTCAGTGTTGAGGACATGTCCGTCAGCGAGTTGGTGACGCTGCTTAACCGGCATTATTCAGCGGTGATCCGTTCGGTTGACCCCCGGTTACTGGATGCCCGGGTCAGCGGTATTTTGCCACTGGATGATCTCCCGACAACGCTGCAAATGCTTCAGCAGATCCTGGGCATCAGGCATCTGACGCTGTCTGATTCACTGGTTTTATTACACCGCTGAAATTTTTTTCCTGAAGAGGGTTGGGTAAACACGGCCCGGTAACGTACTTAATATCTAAGTAATGCGAATTGTTTGTATTTGTATTTTTGATATTTATTCAGTTGTCAGGAGTTTCAGGTCATGGCATCCAGCCAGAATTCTGTAAATGTTTCATCTGCATCCGTCTCTTTGCGGAAAGGTTTTATGCGCACGCTGCTGTGTTCAGCATTTGCGATGGGCATGTCGTCTCAGGCATTCGCCCAGCAGGAGGATGTACTCACTCACCCGCTGCAAAATGCTGTTCCTGTACAGAGCTTGCAGCGTTCTCTCATCAGTGTGGCTGAACAGGCCGGGCTGATTGTGCTGATGCCGGCAGGTGACTTTCAGCAGGAAGCGGTCGCGGTTGATTCAGACATGACGGTTGGCCAGGCACTGGAGCATTTGCTACACAATACCGGATTCAGTTTCCGGATCAATGATGGCAAACAACTGGTGATCACCCCTGCAGATGCGGCAGTACAGAATGCCGCCGGTGATGTGCCGGAAGCTGAGGTTGCTGTGGTATACGGCACTCCCCTGAGCCGTTACGAGTTTGATGAAGCCTCTTCGGCGACAGGTTTCCCAGCGGATATTGATGAACTGCCCCGGACCGTGCAGGTGTTACCGGAACAGCTGATTCTGGATCAGAATGCCAATGATATGAATGACCTGCTGATGAATGCGGCGGGTGTTACCCGTGCACATGGGTTTGGCGGAACCGAAACCCAAGTCAATATCCGCGGATTTACCAGCAGCCATCTGTTCGTTGACGGTAACCCGGTGAGTAACCGTTACAACATTGATCTGGCCAATGTAGAGAGCACCGAAGTCATTCTCGGGCCTGCATCGGTGCTGCACGGGCAGGTAAGTCCGGGTGGTCTGATCAATATCATTACCAAGAAGCCGGAAGCTGAACAGGCCAACTCACTGCAGCTGGAAATGGATGAACATGGTAAGCAAAAACTGGTGCTGGACAGCACCGGTTCTCTGTCGGAGGATCTGCAGTACCGGTTGATTATGTCCGGAGAAGATAGCGAGACGTTCCGGGAAGTAAAGACCACCGAAGGTACCTTCCCTTCAGAACGGGAAAGCTTCAGTATTTCGCCATCCATCAGTTATACACCGGATGAGCAAAATACCTATACCCTGCGGCTGAATTACGCCAAACAGGCATTACCCATTGATCGGGGGACCGTTGCAATCGCGGATGCCAGCGGCAATATCAGCATTGCCGATATTCCGGAAGAACGGCGGCTGGGCAGCGAACATGATAAACGGGAAAGTACTGACAGCAGAATTCAGTTTGACTGGGATCATGAGCTGGACAATGGCTGGACCAACCGTCTGAAGTTTGGCTATTACGAAAAAAAGTTTGATGACTACCAAACCCGTCCGGTGTCCGGCCTGAATGCTGTTCCGGCCGGCAGTGACTTCCTGAGTGTTGCGCTGGCAGGGCTGAACCGCAGCTCTGTTCAGGCAAACGGTCAGTTAGTGCGGATTTCCGATACTAACCCTGATGTTAAAGAAAGTGATCTGTTCCTGTCTGACAGCCTCAGCGGTGACTATCAGATCGGTGATATTGATAACACCCTGTATCTGGGGGCTAATTATACCCGCCGCAAGGTAAAAGATGCCGACGGGGCGGCCCTGACGGATACTCCGGCGCCTTTGATTGCCGGGGGTTTTGGCGCCTATGTGTATGACCTTTCAGTGGTTGATATCAACAGTTCGGTGCAGCCGGCCAATCAGAAACTGGCGCAGACATTACTGAATGACAGTGAAGAAACCATTGATGAGTTCGGGCTGTCGGTCCAGAATCTGGCTCATCTGACCGACCGGCTGAATTTACTGACCGGGATTCGCTATGACCGGTTTGAAATCGATGAGACCAGCACAACCTATTACCGGGCCATCAATTCCGGGCAACAGGGCTTTGAAAAACTGGCCACACCGGAAGTAAGTAAAGTCAGCACTAAAAATGACAATATCAGTACCCAGGCGGGGCTGATGTATGACATCACCGATGAAGTGGCGGTGTATGCGTCTTACAGTGAGTCTTTTACGCCTAACTACATCGGTGTTACTGCCGGATCAGCGGCGTCATCTGCGTCGCTGGCACCGGAAGATTCATCCCAGATTGAATTGGGGATTAAAACCAGTTTCATGGATGACAAACTGCGTTTCACGGCGGCCGCCTATGATCTGACCCGCAAGAATGTCCTGCGTTACGAAAATCTGGTGGCCTACCTGAACGGGGAAGAGCAGACCCGGGGTGTGGATATCAGCAGTACCATGCAGTTTGTGCCGGGCCTGAACGTGCTGGCCTCATACTCCTACATGGATAGCGAGATTGTCCGTGTCAGCGGCACATCAACAGCGAATGAAGGTAACCGCCCGTACAGCATTCCGCAGCATAAAGCCCGGATCTGGGGCTCTTATGAAGTGCAGGGGGGCGACTGGGCCGGCCTGGGGGTTGGTTTGGGCATGGAGCACGTGGGGGAACGCTACGGTAACGATGCAAACACCTTCAAGCTGCCTTCCTACACTGTTTTTGATACGGCGACCTGGTATTACATTCCGCTGGGGAATGAGCAGTCACTGCGGTTACAGGCGGGCATCAAAAACCTGACCGATAAACCCCATTATCTGGCCAACGGCAGTGGTGATGCTTACCGGATCAATGTGGGTGGCCCGCGTACGTTCTACATGACCGCACGGTATGAATTCTGAGGGAAAACTGAGCAAGCTGCAGATACGGCGGTTTTAAAACAGGCCCTGAACGCTCTGGGGCCTGTCTGTTAAACCCAAATACTGCTGATCGGTTTTTCAGTTGAGAATGCCGCAGCCGATGCGGCTGCCGGTATCGTCATGGATGACCACTGCATGGCCTTTGTTGCCGCTGTAATCGATACCGGACACCAGCCGGAAACTGCCTTTGGCATCTCCGGCACTGTCTGCAACCCAGCGGGCGCTTTTCCAGTAATCCCCTTCTTCAACCGGTGCCCAGTAGTGTCCGCCAACATCACTGGCGTTGTCACAACTGGTGCCTGTGTGAATATGCACACCACCACTGGTCACCGGTTTGACGCCTTGCAACTCGTAAAACATCGTCAGGTAGTTGTCTGTAAAGGTGACCGATATATTACCGCTGGCATTTGCAGTTGCATTGCCAGGATACGCACCTATTTGGGCCGTCAGAGCCTGGGCCTGAACCGCCAGCGTCAGGCTGCACAAGCCCGCACCTGTGAGTATTTTTCTGAGTGTTCCTGAAGACAGCATTTTTTTCATTACATCACCTGTTCGTTATGTGTGAGGAGCGATGCATGAATATTAAATTGCGCATAATTTAATGGTATGTGATTTATTTAATGGCCTTCATAGATATTTGAAATAACAGCCTTTTGAGGTGACTGTTATGTCAGATATCAATCAGGCCGCAGATATCTCAGTCGAGAATAATATGCGGCACGAAGCGGGATAAGTCCTGAGTGATCTGGCTGCTGTCTTCCCGGACAGACATACCGGCAGGTCGGTCATTGATCAGCCAGGAACCGATCAGGGTGTGATTGCCGGCAAAGCGGGGCAGAGGGCAGTATTCCTGATAAATAAAACCTTCTTTACCGTAGGGACCTTCCGAGGCTTCGATCTGCTGGCCATCCACATGAATGCTGACGTTGGCGCCTTCACGGGCGAATATAGGTTTGCGCACATAGCGGCTCAGCCCGGAGGACGGCATGTCTTCTTCAAAATATGACGGCAGCAGGTTGGGGTGGCCGGGGAACATTTTCCACAGCAGCGGCAGAATGGCTTTATTGGACACCAGTGCTTTCCACGGGGGCTCCAGCCAGGATACCGCCGATTTTTGTAGCAGGTCACCGAAGTCTTCCCGGAGCATAAACTCCCAGGGATAAAGCTTAAACATCCAGCGAATCTGTTCACTGTCGATGTCGGTAAACACATCCCCGACGCCGTGACCGATATCTTCCACATAGGTAAATTTATTGCGGATACCGGCTTCGCTGGCACAGTCCTGCAGGTATTGTACCGTTCCCCGGTCTTCATCGGTGTCTTTGGCGCAGGCAAAGTGCAGCATGGAATCCAGCCGGGGCTGGCGGATTTCCCGAAACCGTTCGATCAGTTTTTCCTGCAGGGAATTGTACTGATCAGTCTGTTTGGGTAAGTCGCCGCTGTGTATTTTGTCTTCCAGCCAGAGCCATTGCCAGAATCCGGTTTCGTACAGGCTGGTGGGGGTGTCAGCATTGTTCTCGTAGAGTTTTGCCGGGCCGCTGCCGTTGTAAGCCAGGTCCATGCGGGAATACAGGCTGGGATCTTTGCGCAGCCAGGAGTGTCTGATCAGATCACGGTGGATATCCGGAATCTGAAATTTCGCCATCAGGGCTTCACTGCTGACGACTTCATCCACTGCCGCCAGACACATCCGGTGCAGCTCTTCTGTCGGATCTTCAATATGATTCTCAATTTGCTGCAGGCTGAATTCATAGTAGATGGATTCATCCCAGTAGGGTTCGCCGTACATAGTATGAAAGGTGAAACCGAACTCCGCTGCCCGGCTCTGCCAGCCCGGACGTTCGCGGCTCTGGTGGCGCTGCATATCAGCCTCCCCGGCTGGAACGGGAGGCGACACTCAGCCCGAAGCCACCTCTGGAAAGGGTCCGGGTGGTGGTTGGCTTAAGTTTAAAGCTGCTTTTGTCCACGGTAATGGTGCCGTAGCGTTTCGGGCCGTAAACGATGCCGTCGGCGCTGGTCCATTTGCCAAACACCCGGGAACGGCGGGATTTGGAGCTGTACAGCGGGCTGGAGATGTAATCATCATTGTCCCAGTCATTGCCGTTGTAAAACAGGAAACCGGCCATGATGGGCATAAACCAGGTCTGGTTATTCAGTACGTTATAGGGAATGCACTGTTCATCACCGAACTCATCTTCACAGGCCGGTTCTGTCTGATATTTAGGGCCGGTACGGAAGGATTCTGACTGGGCATGGCGGTATGCGGCTTCACAGTCCTGCAGCATCAGCGGGTTTTCTGCGATGCACTGGGCAACGCTTTCATACACTTCAACATCCACGTCGCTGCAGGAAACCAGCATCACAGATGAAACGGCAACGGCCAGTGGCTTAAGACGCGGCTTCAGGCATTTACGCATCCGCTGCAGATTAATAGCTTGGGTCCTTTTCATGGCTATATCCTTCAGTAAGTCATGCAGGCCGCATTTAACAGGCCAACTGCCACTGACAGGCCCCCGAGCATGATGCCCGCTGAGATTTCATTATCCTTAATCCGCTGTACCAGCTTTGGCATAAACACGAAGCGTAAAATCAGGAAGGCCAGGATCTGGGCAACCAGACCGATGACTCCCCAGATGGCAAAATCGAGCAGTGAAACTGAGTTTGCGGCGGCGCTGGCCAGTGCCAGCGAGAAACCGATAATTGCGCCGGTAAAGCCGGTTGCGGCGGCTACGTTCTGCTCTTCCCTGACCAGCTTCCACTCATCGTAAGGGGTGATGAAGGCGTAAATAAATTTGAACGCCAGCAGTAAGCCGATGGCCACGGCAAAATACAGGGCAAAGTTCGTGAGTCCGGCGAGTGAGGTAAGCATGCAGTATCCTTTAGCAGGGGGGCTTAAAATGTATCCCAGTTAAGCTGGTTAATCCGTTCATCGGCAATGTAATACAGGGTACTGCCCGGTGCAACGGACTGGTCCAGTGCCGGGTTCAGTTCAATGGCGTCATACCCCTGGCTGGAAATGCCGATCAGTGTGGCAGCATACTGTTCTTTGAGTGTCAGGAATAAGTCCCGCACGGTCACTGTTTTGCTGGCACCGAATGGCATGGAGTACTGGGTCATGCCGCTGTGTACATCCAGTAACTGATGGTGCAGGGCACTGGAACCCGGGTCCATCGCAGATTTAGCCAGCATTTCGATTGCCACCGATGGCATGCATTCAACATTCGGGCAGTGGGCTTTCAGCAGTTTGCCGAGGCTCTCTTCTTTAAAATAGGCAATGATATGGGCGTCAGGATTCTGATCAGAACAGTACAGGGCAGTGGTCATGGTCAGATCATCTTCAGGGTTATCAATGATGATACAGCTGGCCTGCTTTAACGCGGCGCGGGACATCTGTTCGTCATTGTTGAAGCTGCTTACCCGGATAAAACCGATTTCGTCGGGTAACGGATTTTCAATATCCGCTTTCACACACAGCGCTACCCGCTGGGTTTCGTGATGATATTCAATCTCCCGTAACAGCAGCCTGATAAGCTGTAATGTGCGGTCATTATTCCAGCCCATGATCAGAATATGCCCGGTGTAATCTAACGTTTTCAAACCTCTTAACCCCTTTCGCCATTGGAATGAAACAAATGCCGCCAGCCTGCCGACAGCCAGACCGAACAGCCCCAGGCCGAACGGAATTACAAACAGAGAAACAATGTATTTACCGGCAGCCGTCGTGGGAGAAAAGTCTCCGTAGCCCACCGTTGATGCCGTCACGATTATCCAGTAGATGAAATCTGCACCGTTAAGCAATGCCTGTTCGCCGGCCAGCTGAAGTAAGCCCCAGCTCATGATGATATAGAAGGCGCAGGCCAGCACGATGCTGTACCAGCGTAAATCCATAAAATGCCGGAGGAAGACTTTTTTAATTCTGAAGAGCAAAGGCATTGATTCTGAGAACCTCTGTACATGAATCGGATTTAACGTCTTCAGACGTCAATTTACCTAACTTTATCAATAGTATGAAGTGGCCTTCTTTAAGATGGAAGTCTGGCTGCGGATATAAAAGAATGCCTGTTATAAAAATGATGGATATCACGGAGCAGTAATCCTGAAAGTGGTAAGTATTGAGGCGGATAACATATTTGTTCTGTGGCATTGGTAACCGGGCGACGCGGGGGAAGGCAAAGCTGCAATTTCAGTGAGTTTTTCAGATTTGATTCAGACAGATATGGTGGGATAGACGTGCTTGATACGGTTGGTTTTTCCGGGGGTTGAAGCATGAATAAGGTTTTTGTTACGGGTCTTATTTTGCTAAAATACGCACCATATTTTTACGTGCCGGAAGCCGTCGTCCGATGGCTGTATTCATCTTGTATCAAGCGTTTTTACTGTAAAAATGTGTCTCAGAATGACACGTGCTACAGATCTTTGCCGCTGCAGGCGGCAACGACTTTGTAGCACGTTTGATATGTTGTTGATTTATATTTGTTTATAGAGAAAGGGAACGCTTTGTGCATCCTTTTCCGGAAATGTGTTCACTGTTTACAAATACCTCCAGGGGTATTCAAGCGAGGTCGGTATGGCTGATACCAGGGTTGATGTAGTTATTATCAGTGTTGAAGGTGATGTAGTGCTGCTGTCGGAAGATGGCAAGGTACGAGCCGCCACAGCTGAAGAAAAACTGTATCCTGGCGACAAGATCATTACAGCGGACAATAGTGCTGTTGTGGTGGATCTGAGTAGTGGCGAAGCGCGCCTGCCAGCCGGCAGTACTGCCCTGGTTGTGACAGACCCGGAAACCGGAGAGACCAGCCTTAACATTCAGACTCTGGCCGGACAATCTGAAATCGACGGTGAACTCTCTGCTATCGAACAACTGATTCTGGCGGGTGCTGACCCGACAGAGCTGCTGGAAGAAACCGCCGCCGGTGCACAGGGTGGCAACGGGGTTGCCAGTGATGGTGGCTTTAATACGCTGGGTGAAATCACCCGCAGCGGCGAATCGGTAATCGCAACCTCTGGTTTTGAAAGTGAATCAACGGTTGATCCGAATGCAACTGACGGCGATACCTCTGAGTTTGTGGATATCAATAATCTGCAGCCTGTTACTTCTGCAACGGATGCACCGACAATTACCATAGTGGAAGATTCCAATAACGATGGTGTCATCAACGGCAATGAGTTATCCGGTTTAATTAATGTAACGGTTGGACTGCCGGCCGGTGCGGCTGTTGGTGATCTCCTGACGGTTACTGACGGTACAGCGCCACAGGTCATTGTGCTGACTGCTGCTGATATTGCTGCCGGAGAAATAAGCACGGGGTTCAGTGCGCCGGTAAGTGGCAGTACGCTGGATGTATCTGCAACAATTACCAATCCTCAGGGCTTTGTATCGCCTCCCGGAACCGGGTCTGTCACGGTTGATACTGTGGCTCCAACTGTTGCCATCACACTGTCGGACGATGCCCTGCAGGCCAATGAGACCAGCACGGTGACCTTCACCTTCAGTGAAGCGCCGGTTGGCTTTGATCTGTCGGATGTGACCAGCCCGAACGGCACCCTCAGCGGCTTAACCGTTGATCCGTCCAACCCGCTGGTATACACCGCCACCTTCACGCCTGCCACGGATGTCGAAGACGCCAGTAATGTGATTACCGTCAGCACGGATTACACCGATGCCGCGGGCAATACGGGCGTGGGTAGCAGCTCTGCCAACTATGAAGTGGATACCCTTGCACCGACCCTGAGCATCAGCGCGGCCGACAGCAATTTATCGGCGGGCGAGACCACAGTACTGACGTTCCAGTTCAGTGAAGACGTCACCGGCTTTGCGCTGGGCGACATCACGGCGGTCGGCGGCACCCTGGCGAACTTCACCCAGGTGGATGGTGACACCTACACCGTTGAGTTCACCCAGTCCGGCAGTGATACGCCGTCGGTTACGGTGGACAATGACAGCTACACCGATAACGCGGGCAACAACGGCACCGGCGACAGCCTGGCGATGACTGCTGACATTGTCCCGCCAGCAGTACCGACGGTTGCCGGCCAGTTAACCAATGATGCAACCCCGTTAATTACCGGCACCGCTGGCAATAACGGACCATTGGCCCCGGGAGAACTGCTGACTGTCACCGTAAATGGTGCGACGTATACCAATGTACCTGTGGATGCTTCCGGCAACTGGAGTATTGATACAGGCACGGCTGTGCCATCCAGTGGTACCTTGGGCAGCTTTACTGACGGCACTTATGATGTTGTTGCAGTGGTAACCGATGCAGCAGGAAACAGCAGTACTGATGCCAGTAGCAATGAGCTTGTTATTGACTTATCCGCATCTGCTTCAATCAGTGTCAATAACATTACTCCGGATGATATTGTTGATACGGCTGAAGCGTCAGGAATCATTGCAGTTAGCGGAACGGTAGGCGGAGACGCCTCAGCCGGGGATGCCATTGTTTTTACAGTCAACGGTACCGTTTATACAGGTACGGTTAATGCGGACAACACGACCTGGAGTGTGAACGTTTCCGGTGCGGATCTGGCTGCTGATACCAGTTTTGCTGTGACGTTGTCTGGCAGTGACGATGCCGGTAATCCATTTACGGCAACTGTTGTTTCTTCACACGCAACCCAGATTGCCCCGGTCAATACCGTGCCTGGTGCACTGACCGTTGATGAAGACAGTCTGCTGCAGGTGGCGGGTGTTAGTGTTGATGATCCGGATGGTAATCTGGCCACGGTTCAGCTGAGTGTGACCGACGGTGTTTTGAACGTGAGTCTGGCCGGTGGGGCAACGATAAGCAGCGGAGCAAACGGTGGCGCTACCCTTACATTGAGTGGTACTCAGGCGCAGATCAACGCGGCACTATCCACCCTGACTTATCAGGGAGGCGCGAACTTTAACGGCACCGATAGCCTGACAGTTACTTCGACTGACAGTTCGGGTACACCTTTGAGTGATACCGATAGCATCAGCATCACCGTCACCCCGGTGGATGATGCCTTTACTGATGATAATGAGAACATCAGCGTGGCCGAAGACAGCGGCACCAGCACAGGTTCGGTAATAACCGGCACCTCCAGTGTGGACGGTCCGGTAACGGTCGCCAGCTTCACAGTGGATACCGGCACCGGTTCACAGAGCAGCTTTAATGCCGGTGATACCGCCACCATTACCGGCGTCGGTACAATCAGCTTATTAGCCAACGGTACTTACAGCTTTACCCCGAACGCGGACTATAACGGTCCGGTCCCTGTGGTGACTTACACCCTGACCGACGGCAGCAGCACGGATACTTCTACGCTGAGCATCACGGTTACGCCGGTGGATGATGCCTTCACCGATGCTGACGAAGCGGTCTCTGTTGCTGAAGACAGCGGCACCAGTACCGGTTCAGTGTTAACCGGCACTTCCAGCGTGGACGGCCCGGTGACCGTTGCCAGCTTCACAGTGGATACAGGTACCGGCTCGCAGAGCAGCTTCAGTGCGGGCGATACCGCCACCATTACCGACGTGGGTACGATTACCCTGGCTGCGAACGGCACCTACAGCTTTACGCCAGTGGCGGACTATAACGGCCCGGTCCCTGTGGTGACTTACACCCTGACCGACGGCAGCAGCACGGATACTTCTACGCTGAGCATCACGGTTACGCCGGTGGATGATGCCTTTACTGATGACAATGAGAGCATCAGCGTGGCCGAAGACAGCGGCATCAGTACCGGTTCGGTCCTCACCGGCACCTCCAGTGTGGATGGCCCGGTGACGGTCGCTAGCTTCACCGTTGATACCGGCACCGGATCGCAGACCAGCTTTACGGCAGGGCAGACCGCGACCATTAGCGGCGTCGGTACAATCAGCTTATTGGCCAACGGCACTTACAGCTTCACGCCAGTGGCGGACTACAACGGCCCGGTGCCGGTAGTGAGCTACACCCTGACCGACGGCAGCAGCACGGATACTTCCACGCTGAGCATCACGGTTACGCCGGTGGATGATGCCTTTACTGATGACAATGAGAGCATCAGCGTGGCCGAAGACAGCGGTACGACGACTGGCTCCTTGCTGACCGGCACCTCCAGTGTGGATGGCCCGGTAACCGTTGCCAGCTTCACCGTCGATACCGGCACCGGTTCACAAAGCAGCTTTAATGCCGGCGATACCGCCACCATTACCGGCGTGGGTACGATTACCCTGGTTGCAAATGGCACCTACAGCTTTACGCCGAACGCGAACTACAACGGTCCGGTGCCAGTGGTGACTTACACCCTGACCGACGGCAGCAGCACGGATACCTCCACGCTGAGCATCACGGTGACCCCGGTGGATGATGCCTTTACTGATGATAATGAGAACATCAGCGTGGCCGAAGACAGCGGCACGACTACAGGCTCCGTGTTGACCGGCACTTCCAGCGTGGATGGCCCGGTGACGGTCGCCAGCTTCACCGTCGATACCGGCACCGGTGTTCAGACCAGCTTCAGTGCGGGTGATACCGCCACCATTACCGGCGTGGGTACGATTACCCTGGCTGCGAACGGCACCTACAGCTTTACGCCGAACGCGAACTACAACGGTCCGGTGCCAGTGGTGACTTACACCCTGACCGACGGCAGCAGCACGGATACCTCCACGCTGAGCATCACGGTTACTCCGGTGGACGATGCCTTTACTGATGATAATGAGAACATCAGCGTGGCCGAAGACAGCGGCACCAGTACAGGTTCGGTAATAACCGGCACCTCCAGTGTGGACGGCCCGGTAACCGTTGCCAGCTTCACGGTGGATACCGGCACCGGTGTTCAGACCAGCTTCAGTGCGGGTGATACCGCCACCATTACCGGCGTCGGTACGATCAGCTTATTAGCCAACGGCACTTACAGCTTTACGCCAGCGGCGGACTACAACGGTCCGGTGCCAGTGGTGACTTACACCCTGACCGACGGCAGCAGCACGGATACTTCCACGCTAGCCATCACCGTCACCCCGGTGGATGATGCCTTCACCGATGCTGACGAAGCGATCTCAGTAGCCGAAGACAGCGGCACGACGACCGGTTCTGTCCTCACAGGCACCTCCAGTGTGGACGGTCCGGTAACCGTTGCCAGCTTCACGGTAGATACCGGCACCGGTTCACAGAGCAGCTTTACGGCAGGGCAGACCGCCACCATTACCGGCGTCGGTACGATTACCCTGGCTGCGAACGGCACCTACAGCTTTACGCCGAACGCGAACTACAACGGCCCGGTGCCGGTAGTGACCTACACCCTGACCGACGGCAGTAGCACGGATACTTCTACGCTGAGCATCACGGTGACCCCGGTGGATGATGCCTTCACTGATGCTGACGAAGCGATCTCTGTTGCTGAAGACAGCGGCACCAGCACAGGTTCGGTAATAACCGGCACAAGCAGTGTGGATGGCCCGGTAACCGTTGCCAGCTTCACGGTGGATACCGGCACCGGCTCGCAGAGCAGCTTCAGTGCGGGTGATACCGCCACCATTACCGGCGTGGGTACGATCAGCTTATTAGCCAACGGCACCTACAGTTTTACCCCGAATGCCGACTATAACGGACCGGTCCCTGTGGTGACTTACACCCTGACCGACGGCAGCAGCACGGATATTTCCACGCTAGCCATCACCGTCACGCCGGTGGATGATGCCTTCACCGATGCTGACGAAGCGATCTCAGTAGCCGAAGACAGCGGCACGACGACCGGTTCTGTCCTCACAGGCACCTCCAGTGTGGACGGCCCGGTAACCGTTGCCAGCTTCACCGTCGATACCGGCACCGGTGTTCAGACCAGCTTCAGTGCGGGTGATACCGCCACCATTACCGGTGTGGGTACGATTACCCTGGCTGCGAACGGCACTTACAGCTTCACGCCGAACGCGAACTACAACGGTCCGGTGCCTGTGGTGACTTATACCCTGACCGACGGCAGCAGCACGGATACCTCCACGCTGAGCATCACGGTGACCCCGGTGGATGACGCCTTTACTGATGATAATGAGAACATCAGCGTGGCCGAAGACAGCGGCATCAGTACCGGTTCGGTCCTCACGGGGACCAGCAGTGTGGACGGCCCGGTAACCGTTGCCAGCTTCACGGTGGATACCGGCACCGGTGTTCAGACCAGCTTCAGTGCGGGTGATACCGCCACCATTACCGGCGTCGGCACAATCAGCTTATTGGCCAACGGTACTTACAGCTTTACGCCGAACGCGAACTACAACGGCCCGGTGCCGGTAGTGACCTACACCCTGACCGACGGCAGCAGCACGGATACCTCTACGCTGAGCATCACGGTGACCCCGGTGGATGATGCCTTCACTGATGCTGACGAAGCGATCTCTGTTGCTGAAGACAGCGGCACCAGTACAGGTTCGGTAATAACCGGCACCTCCAGTGTGGACGGCCCGGTAACCGTTGCCAGCTTCACGGTGGATACCGGCACCGGTGTTCAGACCAGCTTCAGTGCGGGTGATACCGCCACCATTACCGGCGTCGGTACGATCAGCTTATTAGCCAACGGCACTTACAGCTTTACGCCAGCGGCGGACTACAACGGTCCGGTGCCAGTGGTGACTTACACCCTGACCGACGGCAGCAGCACGGATACCTCTACGCTGAGCATCACGGTGACCCCGGTGGACGATGCCTTTACTGATGACAATGAGAACATCAGCGTGGCCGAAGACAGCGGCACGACTACAGGCTCCGTGTTGACCGGCACTTCCAGCGTGGATGGCCCGGTGACAGTCGCCAGCTTCACGGTGGATACCGGCACCGGTGCTCAAACCAGCTTCAGTGCGGGCGATACCGCCACCATTACCGGCGTGGGTACGATTACCCTGGCTGCAAATGGCACCTACAGCTTTACGCCAGTGGCGGACTACAACGGCCCGGTGCCGGTAGTGAGCTACACCCTGACCGACGGCAGCAGCACGGATACTTCCACGCTGAGCATCACGGTTACGCCGGTGGATGATGCCTTCACCGATGCTGACGAGAGCATCAGCGTGGCCGAAGACAGCGGTACCAGCACAGGTTCGGTCCTCACGGGGACTAGCAGTGTGGATGGCCCGGTGACAGTCGCCAGCTTCACGGTGGATACCGGCACCGGTGCTCAAACCAGCTTCAGTGCGGGCGATACCGCCACCATTACCGACGTGGGTACGATTACCCTGGCTGCGAACGGCACCTACAGCTTTACGCCAGTGGCGGACTATAACGGCCCGGTCCCTGTGGTGACTTATACCCTGACCGACGGCAGCAGCACGGATACCTCTACGCTGAGCATCACGGTGACCCCGGTGGCCGATGCCTTTACTGATGACAATGAGAACATCAGCGTGGCCGAAGACAGCGGCACGACTACAGGCTCCGTGTTGTCCGGCACTTCCAGCGTGGACGGTCCGGTAACCGTTGCCAGCTTCACGGTGGATACCGGCACCGGCTCACAGAGCAACTTTACGGCAGGGCAGACCGCCACCATTACCGGCGTGGGTACGATTACCCTGGCTGCGAACGGCACTTACAGCTTTACGCCAGCGGCGGACTATAACGGCCCGGTCCCTGTGGTGACTTACACCCTGACCGACGGCAGCAGCACGGATACTTCCACGCTAGCCATCACCGTCACGCCGGTGGATGATGCCTTCACCGATGCTGACGAAGCGATCTCAGTAGCCGAAGACAGCGGCACGACGACCGGTTCTGTCCTCACAGGCACCTCCAGTGTGGACGGTCCGGTAACCGTTGCCAGCTTCACCGTCGATACCGGCACCGGTGTTCAGACCAGCTTCAGTGCGGGTGATACCGCCACCATTACCGGTGTGGGTACGATTACCCTGGCTGCGAACGGCACTTACAGCTTCACGCCGAACGCGAACTACAACGGTCCGGTGCCTGTGGTGACTTATACCCTGACCGACGGCAGCAGCACGGATACCTCCACGCTGAGCATCACGGTGACCCCGGTGGATGATGCCTTTACTGATGATAATGAGAACATCAGCGTGGCCGAAGACAGCGGCACGACTACAGGCTCCGTGTTGACCGGCACTTCCAGCGTGGATGGCCCGGTGACGGTCGCCAGCTTCACCGTCGATACCGGCACCGGTGTTCAGACCAGCTTCAGTGCGGGTGATACCGCCACCATTACCGGCGTCGGCACAATCAGCTTATTGGCCAACGGTACTTACAGCTTTACGCCGAACGCGAACTACAACGGCCCGGTGCCGGTAGTGACCTACACCCTGACCGACGGCAGCAGCACGGATACCTCTACGCTGAGCATCACGGTGACCCCGGTGGATGATGCCTTCACTGATGCTGACGAAGCGATCTCTGTTGCTGAAGACAGCGGCACCAGTACAGGTTCGGTAATAACCGGCACCTCCAGTGTGGACGGCCCGGTAACCGTTGCCAGCTTCACGGTGGATACCGGCACCGGTGTTCAGACCAGCTTCAGTGCGGGTGATACCGCCACCATTACCGGCGTCGGTACGATCAGCTTATTAGCCAACGGCACTTACAGCTTTACGCCAGCGGCGGACTACAACGGTCCGGTGCCAGTGGTGACTTACACCCTGACCGACGGCAGCAGCACGGATACTTCCACGCTAGCCATCACCGTCACCCCGGTGGATGATGCCTTCACCGATGCTGACGAAGCGATCTCAGTAGCCGAAGACAGCGGCACGACGACCGGTTCTGTCCTCACAGGCACCTCCAGTGTGGACGGTCCGGTAACCGTTGCCAGCTTCACCGTCGATACCGGCACCGGTGCACAGACCAGCTTTACGGCAGGGCAGACCGCCACCATTACCGGCGTCGGTACGATTACCCTGGCTGCGAACGGCACCTACAGCTTTACGCCGAACGCGAACTACAACGGCCCGGTGCCGGTAGTGACCTACACCCTGACCGACGGCAGTAGCACGGATACTTCTACGCTGAGCATCACGGTGACCCCGGTGGATGATGCCTTCACTGATGCTGACGAAGCGATCTCTGTTGCTGAAGACAGCGGCACCAGCACAGGTTCGGTAATAACCGGCACAAGCAGTGTGGATGGCCCGGTAACCGTTGCCAGCTTCACGGTGGATACCGGCACCGGCTCGCAGAGCAGCTTCAGTGCGGGTGATACCGCCACCATTACCGGCGTGGGTACGATCAGCTTATTAGCCAACGGCACCTACAGTTTTACCCCGAATGCCGACTATAACGGACCGGTCCCTGTGGTGACTTACACCCTGACCGACGGCAGCAGCACGGATATTTCCACGCTAGCCATCACCGTCACGCCGGTGGATGATGCCTTCACCGATGCTGACGAAGCGATCTCAGTAGCCGAAGACAGCGGCACGACGACCGGTTCTGTCCTCACAGGCACCTCCAGTGTGGACGGCCCGGTAACCGTTGCCAGCTTCACCGTCGATACCGGCACCGGTGTTCAGACCAGCTTCAGTGCGGGTGATACCGCCACCATTACCGGTGTGGGTACGATTACCCTGGCTGCGAACGGCACTTACAGCTTCACGCCGAACGCGAACTATAACGGCCCGGTTCCTGTAGTCACCTACACCCTGACCGACGGCAGCAGCACGGATACCTCTACGCTGAGCATCACGGTGACCCCGGTGGATGATGCCTTCACTGATGCTGACGAAGCGATCTCTGTTGCTGAAGACAGCGGCACCAGTACAGGTTCGGTAATAACCGGCACCTCCAGTGTGGACGGCCCGGTAACCGTTGCCAGCTTCACGGTGGATACCGGCACCGGTGTTCAGACCAGCTTCAGTGCGGGCGATACCGCCACCATTACCGGTGTGGGTACGATTACCCTGGCTGCGAACGGCACCTACAGCTTTACCCCGAACGCGGACTACAACGGTCCGGTCCCTGTGGTGACTTACACTCTGACCGACGGCAGCAGCACGGATACCTCCACGCTGAGCATCACGGTTACTCCGGTGGATGACGCCTTTACTGATGATAATGAGAACATCAGCGTGGCCGAAGACAGCGGCATCAGTACCGGTTCGGTCCTCACGGGGACCAGCAGTGTGGACGGCCCGGTAACCGTTGCCAGCTTCACGGTGGATACCGGCACCGGTGTTCAGACCAGCTTCAGTGCGGGTGATACCGCCACCATTACCGGCGTCGGCACAATCAGCTTATTGGCCAACGGTACTTACAGCTTTACGCCGAACGCGAACTACAACGGCCCGGTGCCGGTAGTGACCTACACCCTGACCGACGGCAGCAGCACGGATACCTCTACGCTGAGCATCACGGTGACCCCGGTGGATGATGCCTTCACTGATGCTGACGAAGCGATCTCTGTTGCTGAAGACAGCGGCACCAGTACAGGTTCGGTAATAACCGGCACCTCCAGTGTGGACGGCCCGGTAACCGTTGCCAGCTTCACGGTGGATACCGGCACCGGTGTTCAGACCAGCTTCAGTGCGGGTGATACCGCCACCATTACCGGCGTCGGTACGATCAGCTTATTAGCCAACGGCACTTACAGCTTTACGCCAGCGGCGGACTACAACGGTCCGGTGCCAGTGGTGACTTACACCCTGACCGACGGCAGCAGCACGGATACTTCCACGCTAGCCATCACCGTCACCCCGGTGGATGATGCCTTCACCGATGCTGACGAAGCGATCTCAGTAGCCGAAGACAGCGGCACGACGACCGGTTCTGTCCTCACAGGCACCTCCAGTGTGGACGGTCCGGTAACCGTTGCCAGCTTCACCGTCGATACCGGCACCGGTGCACAGACCAGCTTTACGGCAGGGCAGACCGCCACCATTACCGGCGTCGGTACGATTACCCTGGCTGCGAACGGCACCTACAGCTTTACGCCGAACGCGAACTACAACGGCCCGGTGCCGGTAGTGACCTACACCCTGACCGACGGCAGTAGCACGGATACTTCTACGCTGAGCATCACGGTGACCCCGGTGGATGATGCCTTCACTGATGCTGACGAAGCGATCTCTGTTGCTGAAGACAGCGGCACCAGCACAGGTTCGGTAATAACCGGCACAAGCAGTGTGGATGGCCCGGTAACCGTTGCCAGCTTCACGGTGGATACCGGCACCGGCTCGCAGAGCAGCTTCAGTGCGGGTGATACCGCCACCATTACCGGCGTGGGTACGATCAGCTTATTAGCCAACGGCACCTACAGTTTTACCCCGAATGCCGACTATAACGGACCGGTCCCTGTGGTGACTTACACCCTGACCGACGGCAGCAGCACGGATACCTCTACGCTGAGCATCACGGTGACGCCGGTGGATGATGCCTTCACCGATGCTGACGAAGCGATCTCAGTAGCCGAAGACAGCGGCACGACGACCGGTTCTGTCCTCACAGGCACCTCCAGTGTGGACGGCCCGGTGACAGTCGCCAGCTTCACCGTCGATACCGGCACCGGTGCTCAGACCAGCTTCAGTGCGGGCGATACCGCCACCATTACCGGTGTGGGTACGATTACCCTGGCTGCGAACGGCACCTACAGCTTTACCCCGAACGCGGACTACAACGGTCCGGTCCCTGTGGTGACTTACACCCTGACCGATGGCAGCAGCACGGATACCTCTACGCTGAGCATCACGGTGACCCCGGTGGATGATGCCTTTACTGATGACAATGAGAGCATCAGCGTGGCTGAAGACAGCGGCACGACGACCGGTTCTGTGCTGACCGGCACTTCCAGCGTGGATGGCCCGGTGACAGTCGCCAGCTTCACGGTGGATACCGGCACCGGTGCTCAGACCAGCTTCAGTGCGGGTGATACCGCCACCATTACCGGCGTGGGTACGATTACCCTGGCTGCGAACGGCACCTACAGCTTCACGCCGAACGCGAACTATAACGGCCCGGTTCCTGTAGTCACCTACACCCTGACCGACGGCAGCAGCACGGATACTTCTACGCTGAGCATCACCGTGACCCCGGTGGATGATGCCTTCACCGATGCTGACGAAGCGATCTCAGTAGCCGAAGACAGCGGCACCAGTACAGGTTCGGTCCTCACCGGCACAAGCAGTGTGGACGGCCCGGTGACGGTCGCCAGTTTCACCGTCGATACCGGCACCGGTTCACAGAGCAACTTTACGGCAGGGCAGACCGCGACCATTAGCGGTGTCGGCACAATCAGCTTATTGGCCAACGGCACTTACAGCTTCACGCCGAACGCGAACTACAACGGTCCTGTCCCTGTGGTGACTTACACCCTGACCGACGGCAGCAGCACGGATACTTCTACGCTGAGCATCACGGTCACGCCGGTGGATGACGCCTTCACCGATGCCAACGAAGTGATCTCAGTAGCCGAAGACAGCGGCACCAGTACAGGTTCTGTCCTCACGGGGACCAGCAGTGTGGACGGCCCGGTAACCGTTGCCAGCTTCACCGTCGATACCGGCACCGGTGTTCAGACCAGCTTCAGTGCGGGTGATACCGCCACCATTACCGGTGTGGGTACGATTACCCTGGCTGCGAACGGCACTTACAGCTTCACGCCGAACGCGAACTACAACGGTCCGGTGCCTGTGGTGACTTATACCCTGACCGACGGCAGCAGCACGGATACCTCCACGCTGAGCATCACGGTGACCCCGGTGGATGATGCCTTTACTGATGATAATGAGAACATCAGCGTGGCCGAAGACAGCGGCACGACTACAGGCTCCGTGTTGACCGGCACTTCCAGCGTGGATGGCCCGGTGACGGTCGCCAGCTTCACCGTCGATACCGGCACCGGTGTTCAGACCAGCTTCAGTGCGGGTGATACCGCCACCATTACCGGCGTCGGCACAATCAGCTTATTGGCCAACGGTACTTACAGCTTTACGCCGAACGCGAACTACAACGGCCCGGTGCCGGTAGTGACCTACACCCTGACCGACGGCAGCAGCACGGATACCTCTACGCTGAGCATCACGGTGACCCCGGTGGATGATGCCTTCACTGATGCTGACGAAGCGATCTCTGTTGCTGAAGACAGCGGCACCAGTACAGGTTCGGTAATAACCGGCACCTCCAGTGTGGACGGCCCGGTAACCGTTGCCAGCTTCACGGTGGATACCGGCACCGGTGTTCAGACCAGCTTCAGTGCGGGTGATACCGCCACCATTACCGGCGTCGGTACGATCAGCTTATTAGCCAACGGCACTTACAGCTTTACGCCAGCGGCGGACTACAACGGTCCGGTCCCTGTGGTGACTTACACCCTGACCGACGGCAGCAGCACGGATACTTCCACGCTAGCCATCACCGTCACCCCGGTGGATGATGCCTTCACCGATGCTGACGAAGCGATCTCAGTAGCCGAAGACAGCGGCACGACGACCGGTTCTGTCCTCACAGGCACCTCCAGTGTGGACGGTCCGGTAACCGTTGCCAGCTTCACCGTCGATACCGGCACCGGTGCACAGACCAGCTTTACGGCAGGGCAGACCGCCACCATTACCGGCGTCGGTACGATTACCCTGGCTGCGAACGGCACCTACAGCTTTACGCCGAACGCGAACTACAACGGCCCGGTGCCGGTAGTGACCTACACCCTGACCGACGGCAGTAGCACGGATACTTCTACGCTGAGCATCACGGTGACCCCGGTGGATGATGCCTTCACTGATGCTGACGAAGCGATCTCTGTTGCTGAAGACAGCGGCACCAGTACAGGTTCGGTAATAACCGGCACCTCCAGCGTGGATGGCCCGGTGACAGTCGCCAGCTTCACGGTGGATACCGGCACCGGTGCTCAAACCAGCTTCAGTGCGGGCGATACCGCCACCATTACCGGCGTGGGTACGATTACCCTGGCTGCAAATGGCACCTACAGCTTTACGCCAGTGGCGGACTACAACGGCCCGGTGCCGGTAGTGAGCTACACCCTGACCGACGGCAGCAGCACGGATACTTCTACGCTGAGCATCACGGTGACCCCGGTGGATGATGCCTTCACTGATGCTGACGAAGCGATCTCTGTTGCTGAAGACAGCGGCACCAGCACAGGTTCGGTAATAACCGGCACAAGCAGTGTGGATGGCCCGGTAACCGTTGCCAGCTTCACGGTGGATACCGGCACCGGCTCGCAGAGCAGCTTCAGTGCGGGTGATACTGCCACCATTACCGGCGTGGGTACGATCAGCTTATTAGCCAACGGCACCTACAGTTTTACCCCGAATGCCGACTATAACGGACCGGTCCCTGTGGTGACTTACACCCTGACCGACGGCAGCAGCACGGATACCTCTACGCTGAGCATCACGGTGACGCCGGTGGATGATGCCTTCACCGATGCTGACGAAGCGATCTCAGTAGCCGAAGACAGCGGCACGACGACCGGTTCTGTCCTCACGGGGACCAGCAGTGTGGACGGCCCGGTAACCGTTGCCAGCTTCACCGTCGATACCGGCACCGGTGTTCAGACCAGCTTCAGTGCGGGTGATACCGCCACCATTACCGGTGTGGGTACGATTACCCTGGCTGCGAACGGCACTTACAGCTTCACGCCGAACGCGAACTACAACGGTCCGGTGCCTGTGGTGACTTATACCCTGACCGACGGCAGCAGCACGGATACCTCCACGCTGAGCATCACGGTGACCCCGGTGGATGATGCCTTTACTGATGATAATGAGAACATCAGCGTGGCCGAAGACAGCGGCACGACTACAGGCTCCGTGTTGACCGGCACTTCCAGCGTGGATGGCCCGGTGACGGTCGCCAGCTTCACCGTCGATACCGGCACCGGTGTTCAGACCAGCTTCAGTGCGGGTGATACCGCCACCATTACCGGCGTCGGCACAATCAGCTTATTGGCCAACGGTACTTACAGCTTTACGCCGAACGCGAACTACAACGGCCCGGTGCCGGTAGTGACCTACACCCTGACCGACGGCAGCAGCACGGATACCTCTACGCTGAGCATCACGGTGACCCCGGTGGATGATGCCTTCACTGATGCTGACGAAGCGATCTCTGTTGCTGAAGACAGCGGCACCAGTACAGGTTCGGTAATAACCGGCACCTCCAGTGTGGACGGCCCGGTAACCGTTGCCAGCTTCACGGTGGATACCGGCACCGGTGTTCAGACCAGCTTCAGTGCGGGTGATACCGCCACCATTACCGGCGTCGGTACGATCAGCTTATTAGCCAACGGCACTTACAGCTTTACGCCAGCGGCGGACTACAACGGTCCGGTGCCAGTGGTGACTTACACCCTGACCGACGGCAGCAGCACGGATACTTCCACGCTAGCCATCACCGTCACCCCGGTGGATGATGCCTTCACCGATGCTGACGAAGCGATCTCAGTAGCCGAAGACAGCGGCACGACGACCGGTTCTGTCCTCACAGGCACCTCCAGTGTGGACGGTCCGGTAACCGTTGCCAGCTTCACCGTCGATACCGGCACCGGTGCACAGACCAGCTTTACGGCAGGGCAGACCGCCACCATTACCGGCGTCGGTACGATTACCCTGGCTGCGAACGGCACCTACAGCTTTACGCCGAACGCGAACTACAACGGCCCGGTGCCGGTAGTGACCTACACCCTGACCGACGGCAGTAGCACGGATACTTCTACGCTGAGCATCACGGTGACCCCGGTGGATGATGCCTTCACTGATGCTGACGAAGCGATCTCTGTTGCTGAAGACAGCGGCACCAGCACAGGTTCGGTAATAACCGGCACAAGCAGTGTGGATGGCCCGGTAACCGTTGCCAGCTTCACGGTGGATACCGGCACCGGCTCGCAGAGCAGCTTCAGTGCGGGTGATACCGCCACCATTACCGGCGTGGGTACGATCAGCTTATTAGCCAACGGCACCTACAGTTTTACCCCGAATGCCGACTATAACGGACCGGTCCCTGTGGTGACTTACACCCTGACCGACGGCAGCAGCACGGATATTTCCACGCTAGCCATCACCGTCACGCCGGTGGATGATGCCTTCACCGATGCTGACGAAGCGATCTCAGTAGCCGAAGACAGCGGCACGACGACCGGTTCTGTCCTCACAGGCACCTCCAGTGTGGACGGCCCGGTAACCGTTGCCAGCTTCACCGTCGATACCGGCACCGGTGTTCAGACCAGCTTCAGTGCGGGTGATACCGCCACCATTACCGGTGTGGGTACGATTACCCTGGCTGCGAACGGCACTTACAGCTTCACGCCGAACGCGAACTATAACGGCCCGGTTCCTGTAGTCACCTACACCCTGACCGACGGCAGCAGCACGGATACCTCTACGCTGAGCATCACGGTGACCCCGGTGGATGATGCCTTCACTGATGCTGACGAAGCGATCTCTGTTGCTGAAGACAGCGGCACCAGTACAGGTTCGGTAATAACCGGCACCTCCAGTGTGGACGGCCCGGTAACCGTTGCCAGCTTCACGGTGGATACCGGCACCGGTGTTCAGACCAGCTTCAGTGCGGGCGATACCGCCACCATTACCGGTGTGGGTACGATTACCCTGGCTGCGAACGGCACCTACAGCTTTACCCCGAACGCGGACTACAACGGTCCGGTCCCTGTGGTGACTTACACTCTGACCGACGGCAGCAGCACGGATACCTCCACGCTGAGCATCACGGTTACTCCGGTGGATGACGCCTTTACTGATGATAATGAGAACATCAGCGTGGCCGAAGACAGCGGCATCAGTACCGGTTCGGTCCTCACGGGGACCAGCAGTGTGGACGGCCCGGTAACCGTTGCCAGCTTCACGGTGGATACCGGCACCGGTGTTCAGACCAGCTTCAGTGCGGGTGATACCGCCACCATTACCGGCGTCGGCACAATCAGCTTATTGGCCAACGGTACTTACAGCTTTACGCCGAACGCGAACTACAACGGCCCGGTGCCGGTAGTGACCTACACCCTGACCGACGGCAGCAGCACGGATACCTCTACGCTGAGCATCACGGTGACCCCGGTGGATGATGCCTTCACTGATGCTGACGAAGCGATCTCTGTTGCTGAAGACAGCGGCACCAGTACAGGTTCGGTAATAACCGGCACCTCCAGTGTGGACGGCCCGGTAACCGTTGCCAGCTTCACGGTGGATACCGGCACCGGTGTTCAGACCAGCTTCAGTGCGGGTGATACCGCCACCATTACCGGCGTCGGTACGATCAGCTTATTAGCCAACGGCACTTACAGCTTTACGCCAGCGGCGGACTACAACGGTCCGGTGCCAGTGGTGACTTACACCCTGACCGACGGCAGCAGCACGGATACTTCCACGCTAGCCATCACCGTCACCCCGGTGGATGATGCCTTCACCGATGCTGACGAAGCGATCTCAGTAGCCGAAGACAGCGGCACGACGACCGGTTCTGTCCTCACAGGCACCTCCAGTGTGGACGGTCCGGTAACCGTTGCCAGCTTCACCGTCGATACCGGCACCGGTGCACAGACCAGCTTTACGGCAGGGCAGACCGCCACCATTACCGGCGTCGGTACGATTACCCTGGCTGCGAACGGCACCTACAGCTTTACGCCGAACGCGAACTACAACGGCCCGGTGCCGGTAGTGACCTACACCCTGACCGACGGCAGTAGCACGGATACTTCTACGCTGAGCATCACGGTGACCCCGGTGGATGATGCCTTCACTGATGCTGACGAAGCGATCTCTGTTGCTGAAGACAGCGGCACCAGCACAGGTTCGGTAATAACCGGCACAAGCAGTGTGGATGGCCCGGTAACCGTTGCCAGCTTCACGGTGGATACCGGCACCGGCTCGCAGAGCAGCTTCAGTGCGGGTGATACCGCCACCATTACCGGCGTGGGTACGATCAGCTTATTAGCCAACGGCACCTACAGTTTTACCCCGAATGCCGACTATAACGGACCGGTCCCTGTGGTGACTTACACCCTGACCGACGGCAGCAGCACGGATACCTCTACGCTGAGCATCACGGTGACGCCGGTGGATGATGCCTTCACCGATGCTGACGAAGCGATCTCAGTAGCCGAAGACAGCGGCACGACGACCGGTTCTGTCCTCACAGGCACCTCCAGTGTGGACGGCCCGGTGACAGTCGCCAGCTTCACCGTCGATACCGGCACCGGTGCTCAGACCAGCTTCAGTGCGGGCGATACCGCCACCATTACCGGTGTGGGTACGATTACCCTGGCTGCGAACGGCACCTACAGCTTTACCCCGAACGCGGACTACAACGGTCCGGTCCCTGTGGTGACTTACACCCTGACCGATGGCAGCAGCACGGATACCTCTACGCTGAGCATCACGGTGACCCCGGTGGATGATGCCTTTACTGATGACAATGAGAGCATCAGCGTGGCTGAAGACAGCGGCACGACGACCGGTTCTGTGCTGACCGGCACTTCCAGCGTGGATGGCCCGGTGACAGTCGCCAGCTTCACGGTGGATACCGGCACCGGTGCTCAGACCAGCTTCAGTGCGGGTGATACCGCCACCATTACCGGCGTGGGTACGATTACCCTGGCTGCGAACGGCACCTACAGCTTCACGCCGAACGCGAACTATAACGGCCCGGTTCCTGTAGTCACCTACACCCTGACCGACGGCAGCAGCACGGATACTTCTACGCTGAGCATCACCGTGACCCCGGTGGATGATGCCTTCACCGATGCTGACGAAGCGATCTCAGTAGCCGAAGACAGCGGCACCAGTACAGGTTCGGTCCTCACCGGCACAAGCAGTGTGGACGGCCCGGTGACGGTCGCCAGTTTCACCGTCGATACCGGCACCGGTTCACAGAGCAACTTTACGGCAGGGCAGACCGCGACCATTAGCGGTGTCGGCACAATCAGCTTATTGGCCAACGGCACTTACAGCTTCACGCCGAACGCGAACTACAACGGTCCTGTCCCTGTGGTGACTTACACCCTGACCGACGGCAGCAGCACGGATACTTCTACGCTGAGCATCACGGTCACGCCGGTGGATGACGCCTTCACCGATGCCAACGAAGTGATCTCAGTAGCCGAAGACAGCGGCACCAGTACAGGTTCGGTCCTCACCGGCACAAGCAGTGTGGACGGCCCGGTGACGGTCGCCAGTTTCACCGTCGATACCGGCACCGGTTCACAGAACAGCTTTACGGCAGGGCAGACCGCGACCATTACCGGTGTCGGCACGATCAGCTTATGGGCCAACGGTACTTACAGCTTTACGCCAGTGGCGGACTATAACGGCCCGGCCCCTGTGGTGACCTACACCCTGACCGACGGCAGCAGCACGGATACCTCTACGCTGAGCATCACGGTGACCCCGGTGGACGATGCCTTTACTGATGACAATGAGAACATCAGCGTGGCCGAAGACAGCGGCACCAGTACAGGTTCGGTAATAACCGGCACCTCCAGCGTGGATGGCCCGGTGACAGTCGCCAGCTTCACGGTGGATACCGGCACCGGTGCTCAAACCAGCTTCAGTGCGGGCGATACCGCCACCATTACCGGCGTGGGTACGATTACCCTGGCTGCAAATGGCACCTACAGCTTTACGCCAGTGGCGGACTACAACGGCCCGGTGCCGGTAGTGAGCTACACCCTGACCGACGGCAGCAGCACGGATACTTCTACGCTGAGCATCACGGTGACCCCGGTGGATGATGCCTTCACTGATGCTGACGAAGCGATCTCTGTTGCTGAAGACAGCGGCACCAGCACAGGTTCGGTAATAACCGGCACAAGCAGTGTGGATGGCCCGGTAACCGTTGCCAGCTTCACGGTGGATACCGGCACCGGCTCGCAGAGCAGCTTCAGTGCGGGTGATACTGCCACCATTACCGGCGTGGGTACGATCAGCTTATTAGCCAACGGCACCTACAGTTTTACCCCGAATGCCGACTATAACGGACCGGTCCCTGTGGTGACTTACACCCTGACCGACGGCAGCAGCACGGATACTTCCACGCTGAGCATCACGGTGACGCCGGTGGATGATGCCTTCACCGATGCTGACGAAGCGATCTCAGTAGCCGAAGACAGCGGCACGACGACCGGTTCTGTCCTCACGGGGACCAGCAGTGTGGACGGCCCGGTAACCGTTGCCAGCTTCACCGTCGATACCGGCACCGGTGTTCAGACCAGCTTCAGTGCGGGTGATACCGCCACCATTACCGGTGTGGGTACGATTACCCTGGCTGCGAACGGCACTTACAGCTTCACGCCGAACGCGAACTACAACGGTCCGGTGCCTGTGGTGACTTATACCCTGACCGACGGCAGCAGCACGGATACCTCTACGCTGAGCATCACCGTCACCCCGGTGGATGATGCCTTCACTGATGCTGACGAAGCGATCTCAGTAGCCGAAGACAGCGGCACCAGTACCGGTTCGGTATTAACCGGCACCTCCAGTGTGGACGGCCCGGTAACCGTTGCCAGCTTCACGGTGGATACCGGCACCGGTTCACAGAGCAGCTTCAGTGCGGGTGATACGGCGACCATTACCGGCGTGGGTACGATTACCCTGGTTGCAAATGGCACCTACAGCTTTACGCCGAACGCGGACTATAACGGTCCGGTGCCTGTGGTGACTTACACCCTGACCGACGGCAGCAGCACGGATACCTCTACGCTGAGCATCACGGTGACCCCGGTGGATGATGCCTTTACTGATGCTGACGAAGCGATCTCTGTTGCTGAAGACAGCGGCACCAGTACCGGTTCCGTCCTCACGGGCACCTCCAGTGTGGACGGCCCGGTAACCGTTGCCAGCTTCACGGTGGATACCGGCACCGGTGTTCAGAGCAGCTTCAGTGCGGGTGATACCGCCACCATTACCGACGTCGGTACGATCAGCTTATTGGCCAACGGCACTTACAGCTTTACGCCGAACGCGGACTATAACGGTCCGGTCCCTGTGGTGACTTACACTCTGACCGACGGCAGCAGCACGGATACCTCTACGCTGAGCATCACGGTGACCCCGGTGGACGATGCCTTCACTGATGACAATGAGAGCATCAGCGTGGCCGAAGACAGCGGCATCAGTACCGGTTCTGTCCTCACGGGGACCAGCAGTGTGGACGGCCCGGTAACCGTTGCCAGCTTCACCGTCGATACCGGCACCGGTGTTCAGAGCAGCTTCAGTGCGGGTGATACCGCCACCATTACCGGCGTCGGTACGATCAGCTTATTGGCCAACGGCACTTACAGCTTTACGCCAGCGGCGGACTACAACGGCCCGGTCCCTGTGGTGACTTACACCCTGACCGACGGCAGCAGCACGGATACTTCCACGCTGACCATCACCGTGGCCCCGGTGGACGATGCCTTTACTGATGATAATGAGAACATCAGCGTGGCCGAAGACAGCGGCACCAGTACCGGTTCTGTCCTCACGGGGACCAGCAGTGTGGACGGCCCGGTAACCGTTGCCAGCTTCACCGTCGATACCGGCACCGGTGTTCAGAGCAGCTTCAGTGCGGGTGATACCGCCACCATTACCGGCGTCGGTACGATCAGCTTATTGGCCAACGGCACTTACAGCTTTACGCCAGCGGCGGACTACAACGGCCCGGTCCCTGTGGTGACTTACACCCTGACCGACGGCAGCAGCACGGATACTTCCACGCTGACCATCACCGTGGCCCCGGTGGATGATGCCTTTACTGATGACAATGAGAACATCAGCGTGGCCGAAGACAGCGGCACGACTACAGGCTCCGTGTTGACCGGCACTTCCAGCGTGGATGGCCCGGTGACAGTCGCCAGCTTCACGGTGGATACCGGCACCGGTGCTCAAACCAGCTTCAGTGCGGGCGATACCGCCACCATTACCGGCGTGGGTACGATTACCCTGGCTGCGAACGGCACCTACAGCTTTACGCCAGTGGCGGACTACAACGGCCCGGTGCCGGTAGTGAGCTACACCCTGACCGACGGCAGCAGCACGGATACTTCCACGCTAGCCATCACCGTGACCCCGGTAGATGACGCCTTCACTGATGCTGACGAGAACATCAGCGTGGCTGAAGACAGCGGCACGACGACAGGCTCCGTGTTGACCGGCACTTCCAGCGTGGATGGCCCGGTGACAGTCGCCAGCTTCACGGTGGATACCGGCACCGGTGCTCAAACCAGCTTCAGTGCGGGCGATACCGTCACCATTACCGGCGTGGGTACGATTACCCTGGCTGCAAATGGCACTTACAGCTTCACGCCGAACGCGAACTACAACGGTCCGGTCCCTGTGGTGACTTACACTCTGACCGACGGCAGCAGCACGGATACCTCTACGCTGACAGTGAACGTTACTTCAGTGACTGATCTCACTGCCGGAAATGACAGTGCTTCGACTGCAGAAGATGTAGCTCTGAACGGATCAGTTGCTGGTAATGACAGCACCACCAGTGGCGGTACGCTCACTTATACAATGGCAACAGATGTGTCTGACGGCACGCTGGTGTTTAACACCGACGGTACTTACACCTATACCCCGGCTGAAAATTTCAGCGGTAATGACAGCTTTACTTATACCGTGACCGACAGTCTTACGGGTGAGAGCCTGACCCGTACGGTGGCACTGCAGGTGACGCCGGTGGCTGACACACCGGATCTGTGGGTGGTGCCGAATGTACAGGGTGTGTATCAGCCGCTGACGCAGATAAATACTTCAGCGAATGTTTCCCAATCGAATATTGAAAGTCAGCTTGGTCTGAACAATAACGTTCTGGATACTTTTAATCCGCCTTCCGGCGCGGTCACGGATAACGGCAATGTGGACGCAACCCGTGGTGATGTGGTGACGTATGAAGCCAATCTGGAAGCAGGTGATACGCTTGCACTGGACTGGACTTTTAACAACGGTGAAACCAGCCAGAACTTTATCAGCAGTGGCTATAACGATCTGGCGTTTGCGGTAATTACCGATCCGAACGGCAATACCACCATCGTGCAGCTGAGCTCATCGGAACAGGTCTGGAGCAGTTCCGGTGCGGGCAGCGCATCCGGCACCCAGTCTGTTACTGCAACAGTACCCGGTACGTATCAGGTTTCCTTCATTGTTATGAACGGTAGGGACCAGAGCGTACATTCAAATCTGAATGTTACCGGCTATCAGTTGACCCAGTCAGACGGTACAGTTCTGAATGAAGCCTCTGTACCGCTGGCGATCTCTGCCGGTCTGAGGGACAGTTCAGAAACCCTTACCATTCAGATCAGTGGTGTGCCGGCTGGCGCTACTCTGAGTGCCGGTATCAATAACGGCGGTGGTGTCTGGACGCTGACTCAGGCTGAGCTGGAAGGTCTGATGCTGACACCGGCAAGTGGATTTACTGGCGATATCAATCTGACTGTCACCGCCACATCCACAGAAAGCAACGGTTCAACCAGCACGGCGACGGAAAATATTACGGTTAACATTGCCCAGACCACGAATGAGCAGGCGGGTAATCAGGGTAATAATACCCTGAACGGTACCGGTAATAATGACAACATCGACGGTTCCGGCGGCAATGATACGCTGAACGGCAACAACGGTAATGATCTGTTATCCGGCGGTACCGGAAACGATACCCTCAACGGTGGCAGCGGCAATGATATTCTCGACGGTGGTATCAGTAATGATACGCTCAACGGTAATTCCGGCCACGATCAGCTGCGGGGCGGTGACGGTACCGATACTCTGACCGGCGGCAGCGGTAATGACATTATCTGGGGGGATGCCGGTGACGACATCATCTTCGGTGGTCTGGGGACCGATCAGCTTTCGGGCGGTGACGGGGCTGACCGCTTCACGTATCTGTCCTCAGATGTGGGCGGTACTGTAGAGATTGATACTATTCTGGATTTTGATCAGAGCGAAGGCGACGTGCTGGATCTCACCAGTCTGCTGAATACCGCAGAAACGGCCAATAATCTGGATGCGTATCTGAACTTTGAAAAAGTCGGTAACGATACCCTGGTGCATGTGAACAGTGATGGTGACTACGTTTCCGGGAGTTCTATGTCACAGGAGAGCTCCAAGGATGACATGGTGATCAGGCTGCAGAACGTCGATCTGACCAATAACGGCGGGAATACCGATCTGGATATCCTGCAGCAGATGCTGGCTTCGGGTAGCCTGGAAACAATCTAGGTCTGCCTTACTGTCAGCAGAGTACATGCATAAAAAACCACTGCCTGTTGCAGGGGAGTGGTTTTTTTTGTCTCCGGTCAGGGGCCGGTGCCGGCTCTACCAGGGAATGGTGTTGCCGTTGTATTCCAGAAACTGGCCGCTCTGAGCCGGCCCGGCCTGTAACAGTATCTGTTGCAATCCGTTGACGCTTTCAGTGGTACTGATCAGCGCATTCGGCCCGCCCATTTCGGTCTGGACCCAACCCGGGTGCAGGCTGACGACGCTGATGTTCATCGGGGCGAGATCAACCGATAAGCTTTTCACCACCTGATTCACCGCGGTTTTGGAAGATCGGTAAATGTATCCGCCACCACCCTGATTATCGGTAATGCTGCCAACTTTACTGCTGATTACCGCAATCAGTTTTTGCCGGCTGGCTGCAACCTGGGATACAAAGGCCTGCGCCAGCATCAGCGGAGCGATGGTATTGGTTTCCAGCACATCCCGCCATGCCTGCGGATCAACGTTTCCGAAATCATAGCCTTTGGGGCCGTATGATCCGGCGTTGCTGAGTAAAATATCAATGGGGATATCTTTAAGCCGGTCAGATAATGCTGCGGCCTGTGGATAATCCGTGACATCCAGCTCAAAGAGCTCAATGTTGCTGTACTGTGCCGCCAGCGACTGCAGTTCACTGGCGTGTTGTGGCTGCCGGCTACACGCCAGCACCCGCCAGTTGCTGGCGGCAAACTGCCGGGTCAGTTCCAGGCCTATACCGCGGTTAGTCCCGGTGATCAGAATAGTGGAGGTTGTCATTGTCTGATGCTCTGCTGTCTGTAGATGACCCGGAGCATAGCAGAAACTTAGCTGCTGTTGGCGGGGGTCTTTGCCTGTTGTAATGCCCGCTGCCAGATGCTCTTCATAAAGTTGCGTTCCCGGCTGTTCAGCTCAGGCCATTTAAAATCAAAGTTAATACAGGCTTCATCATGGGGGAGGGTGCCGGCGTTTTTAAGTGCGCGATATACGGCTTCGCTGGCCGGAAAACTGTTGAGTTGCTGATAGATTGCCCGGGTTTGAAACGCCTTGCTCAGTGTGAAGTTAATCCATTCTTCGGCAATGCGTTTATGCTGTGGCCGGTCCTGTAAGGTCTTACTCAGGGCGTAGCCGTCGATCCAGACAGTAGTCCCTTCCCGGGGGCAGGCCATCTTCCATTGTTCGCCCCGTTGACGCAGTGCCGGGAAAGAGAATCCCCAGGACGTGGCCAGAGTATGGCCACTGAGGTCGCTGGCCTGATCCACACCGCCCCAGAGCTGGCTGGCATTTTTTACCAGCGCAGTCAGCATCTGCCTGAGCTCAGGTGTGTTGAGTTTATCCACATTGTTTATATCCCCGATACTCATACCGGATGCGAGGGCTGCAATGTAGATATTGGCTTCATAGTAATCAGAATTCACGGTATAGCGGCCCGCATACTCAGGCTGCCACAGGCTTTTCCAGGAACCGGGCGCATTGGGAAGTTGCTGTTGATTATAGGCAAGTCCATAGGGGCCGAAGGTCAGAGGCACAAAGAAAACGTCTTCGCTGGCATCGGCATAACGGATCGCTTTCAGGCGTGGCATCAGGCCGGCATAGTTGGGCACATTGTCCAGGTTAATCGGGATGAGCAGCTGGCGGTCGAGAAATTTGTAGCGTGAATCATTAAAGACACTGTGGCTGGGGGCAATGATATCCACACGGCCAGCCCGGATCGCATCGAAGAAATCATCAGAGGAATCAACATAAGCGATTTCGATATTGAGGGGCACGCCGTATTTTTTCAGGATGAGTTCCCGGAATCTGTCCGCCTGCGAGACAGGCGCATAGCCTTGCCAGGTGAGCATACGCAGGGTGAGAGTGTCAGCGGCCGACGCAGTGCTGAATGTGGTAAACAGCAAGCATAGGAGGCCGGAGGCAAAGATGTTCTTGCGGAAAAACTTTATCGGTCTGAACATTGAATCCTCAAAAACGGGTATTACATCTTTGATTATAAGTAAGATCCCGCGTTGTGAAAGCTTCGGGTACATCATTATAGGCAGTCCGGTTCCGGCGTGCGGCAAGCGACCCCGGGACTATTTTAGTGTTTTGGATGATGTCGGGTCGTAGGTTTACCTTGAGTCGTATGTCTGAGCGGTATCACCGGGGCTAAAAACCGTTTTCCCAGTGATTTAATGTCTTCGGCGATGGCAATCAGCACCGGCACCAGAATCAGCATCAGGGCCGTGGCAAACAGCTCACCATAGGCTAAAGACGCAGCGGCGGGAATCAGATACTGCGCCTGTTCAGAGGTTTCCGACAACAGAGGCACCAGGCCGATAACCGTGGTAGCGGTTGTCAGAAAGATTGCATTAAAGCGGCCGGTGCCGGCGTCCTGCAGGGCGTCGGGTATGTCCATACCGCTGCGCCGGGCATCGTTATAGCGGGTCATCATCACCAGGCTGTCGTTTACCACCACGCCGGTCAGTGCCAGCATGCCGAAAAATGACAACAGCGACAGGGGCAGATCCATAATCATATGTCCCATGGCCGCGCCGATAAACCCGAAGGGGACAATCGACATAATGATAAACGGCTGCCAGTAAGACTTCAGCGGCACCGCCATCAGGATATAAATCAGTACCGCCGCAAGCATCAGTGCCTTGATGAGATTTTTTCGGATACCGCCCATTTCTTCGAGTTCACCGGCGGGCAAAATTTCCACGCCGGGGTAACGGGCCTGCAACTGTTCGGCATATTCACCAAAAATGGCCTGACCGATTTCTTCCGGTGAGGTCTTGCTGCGGTCGATGGCGGCGGAGACGGTATTAACCTGCTTACCATTGCGCCGGTGCAGGGTACCTGCCACATAGGTGCCTTTGAATTCAGCAACCGCATGCAGGGGGATCCAGGCGCCGGTGCTGCTGCGTAACCGGGTTTGCAGTAAGTCGTCCAGCGTGTCACGGTCAGCCCGGGCGTTCTGAATCAGCACTCTTATTTCGTTACTGTCCCGGCGCAGTTTCTGAACTTCGGTTCCACCGAATGCGTAGCCAATCTGCGTGGCTAAGGATTCACTGGTGAATCCCAGCGTCCGGGCTTCGGGCCGTAACCTGATTTCCAGTTCCGGCTGGCCGGTCACCAGGCTGTCGCGCAGCTCACTTACCCCTGTGATTCCGGCCAGATAGGTTTGCAGTTCCTGGCTGGCGGTGGCTAATTGTTGAGTGTCTTTACTCTGTAAACGAATCTGAAAACCGCCGGCAATGTCTTCTGAACCGGCGAAAACCAGCTCAGTGCTGCCTTCCAGCTGTCCGGTGTTTTCCCGCCATTGCCGGGCAATGTCCAGTACGCCCAGTGTTGGCCGGTCGGCGGTGGGGGTCAGTTCCGCAAATATCTGGGCAGATTTTGCGCTGGGAGCAATCAGAAATATGCTGCGGATGGGCGGTTGGTCAAGCCCGGCCTGTTGCTGCAGGTGTTGGTTAAGGGCTTCCCCGGTGGCCTGAATATGCTCAATGTGCTGGCGGGTCAGGCGGAAAGGCGCACGGGCGTCCATCACCAGATTCACCCGGATCAACTGGCCCGGCACATCGGGGAAAAATACCGTCCTTATCTTGCCCATATAGAGCATACCTAATCCCAGAGTACCGGCGGCGATAAACATGATCAGCACGGCATAGCGTTGCCGCAGAGCATGTTTCAGTAACGGGGCATAGATACGATCCCGGAAGCCCAGTAACCCCCGGCGGGCGGTTTGCTGCACCCGATGCCAGAGACGGGCCAGTAAAAAGCGGGGCGGGCGGTCATCCAGATTCATGTGGGCCAGATGGGCCGGTAAAATAAACTTACTTTCGATCAGTGAGAAAATCAGCGCCAGAATCACAATCCCGGAGAAGCCCGCCAGTACTTTGCCCAGTGGGTTGTCCATCAGCAGAATGGGCGCAAAAGCGGCAATGGTTGTCAGGACACCAAATACCGTGGCCACCGCGACTTTTTCAACCCCGGCTTCGGTGCCGGCATACGCATCTTTATGTTTCAGGCGTTCTTCAAACACACTTTCGCCAACCACTACTGCATCGTCCACCAGAATGCCCAGTGCGATGATCAGACCGAAGGTGGTGATATCGTTAAGCGAGTAATCTACCCAGCCGGTGCCGGCCACGGCCAGTGCACCCATCACCGAGATCGGAATGCCCATGGCCACCCAGAACGCCAGCCGGACTTTAAGGAACACCGACAGCATCAGCACCACGAGCAACAGACCCTGCACACCGTTGGTTTTCAACAGTTCAAGCCGGTCGGCAATGTACCCTGATGAATCCCCCCAGACAGTAATGTCTACGTTGGCAGGCAGCTGTGGCTGAAAGGCGTCAATGACCTCATGTACCACGGCTGATATTTCCAGCAGGTTTTCTTTTTTGCCAACCAGTATTTCCATGCCGGTGGTGGAGGCGTTGTTAAAGCGAAACAGGAAATCCCCCTCCAGAAATGTGTCCTGAATATTGGCAATATCCCCCAGTAAAATCTGACTGCCATCCGGCCGCTCAACAATGGGAATGGCCGCGAACTGATGGCTGAAACGGGCACGGTTATCCGTGCGCAGATACAGGGTGCCATCCCGGGTACGCAGGGTACCGGCACGGAAATCCAGAGAACTGGCGCGGATTTTTGCTGTTACGTCTGCCAGAGTCAGCGCTAACTGACGGATTCGCTGCGGCTGAATTTCGATACGGATTTCCCGTGGCTGAATGCCCCAGGTGGTGAGCCGGGAAATTTCTTCACGGGCCAGCAGATTTTCTTTGAGGCGTTCGGAAAGGGTCTGCAGGGTGGCCAGATCGGTATCGCCATAAAGATTGATATACAGGGCGGGGATATCAAATCCATCCGTTTCAATGACCGGGCGTTTGGCTTTTGCCGGCAGATCCTGAATGCCATCGATGCGCAGACGGACCTTATCCAGCAATTGTTGCAGATCCTGTCCGCCGGCTTTTCGCACCGTGACGAATGACGAACCGTTGGCGGACTGAGAGCGGATACTTCGAACCCCCGGCAGCCCTTCCAGAGACTGTTCGATCTTTCGGGTGACCAGTTCATCAACCTGGGCCACTGTCGCCCCGGACCAGCCGGTACTGATCAGTACGGATTCCGGCGGGATTCTTGGAAAACCCTCGATGCGGATTGTCAGGGTGGTCATTACCCCCACAAAGACAATAAAGGCCATCATCAGATTGGCAGCGACCGGGTTGTGGATAAACCAGCGTACGGCGGTTTGCATTGTTTATTCCTCCCTGCCACTGACCCGCATACCCGGCAGGAAGGCTGCCAGCGGGGTGGTGGCAATGCGCCAGCTGCTGACATGGCTGTCGGGATTACGGATGATCAGGCGATTCTGTATCCGGCTGATGACGTCAGGCATCAGGTGTTGCAGCTGGCTGTTCCGGTCCAGATACCAGAGTTTACCGGCCTGGGTCAGGGCGCTGGCGGGAATGTTGAGGGCGTCGGGGATGGTGATACCGGGCAACCCGACTCTGACAAAATCACCGGACAGCACCGGGCTTTCGGTGGCATTGCTGATTTCCATAAAGACCCGGTACTGGCGGCTTTTCTGATCCAGAAATCCGCCGCCCTGACGGATGTCAGCGTGACCCAGCGGCTGGTTATCTTCAGCGAAAAGCTGTGCCTGCCGGCCAGCGACAGGCTGTTGTAACAGTGCCCATTCGTTCCGGCTCAGTTCAACGGTCAGTTCCAGCTGACGGTCATCCACCAGACGTATCATGGCATCTCCGGTATTTACGGTCTGACCCGGGCTGACCATCCGTTCTGTGATAAAACCGGAGAAGGGGGCCAGCGTCGTGGCGTTTTGCAGTGTCAGGCGGGCTGCGTTCAGACGGGCCTTCGCAGCGGCAACGGTTTTTTTTGCAACCCTGAGCTCAGGTAAATGCAGTGCCAGTTCGTTAGCGGGCCGGGTGCCGCGGCTTTTGTATTGCCGCCGTGCGGCGGTGGTTTTACTTTCGGCCCGTAGCAACTGGCGGCGGGCATCCGCAAGTGCTTGCTCCGCCTGAGCAACCTCAGCGATATAAGGGCTGTCTTCCTGACGGATCAGAATCTCGCCTTCTGCTACGTGGCTGCCGGCCAGTGCGGCAGGGGTTACTTCCGTAATCCGTCCGCTGACCGCGGCTTTCAGTTCAGCAGACCAGCGGGGCCGCACCTCAGCAAATGCACTGATACTGATACTGGCCGGCTGGGGGGTGACGGTTTCAACGCTGACCACCGGCAGGCGAGGGGCAGCCTGGGTATGGCTGATATCCACCGTGTCTTCAGTGGTGATCAGCCAGCCGACCACCGTTGCCAGTGCGGTAAAGGCGATGATCAGCCACAGCCAGCGGCGGCGGGGAGCAACAGAAGATTGTTGAGTCATTGGTGTATCCTGAAAAAAACAGACGCTCTGGCGGGCCGCTTAACCGGCCAGCCTGCGCATCAGGCTTTCGGCCGGGCCCCGTTTAAAGCGGCGCGACCAGTGATATGAAAACAGCAGGGACAGGCCACAGAACACGAACGCTGTCATCAGCGAGGTGAAAACGCTGAAGGTGCCAGTCCCTCCCAGCAGGGCTACCGGTCCCATGCCGAGCAAAATATGGGCGATGTACAGAGTCAGGCTGTGGCGGCCCGCCGGTGTTAAGTAGCTCAGCAATTTGCTGTTCTGCAGTTGTTGCCCCAGCAACAGGCTGAGTCCGGTGACGGTTGCCGCTGTACCGCAGCCGGCGAGAAAGTACAGGGGCATCGGCGGTACAGCATCGGTGGTTCCCAGATCCGCCAGTTCCGGATCAATACTGCTCAAGAAGGGGATCAGCAGGGTGCTGGCCAGCTCTGCCCCTGCGACCGCAACGGTACCTGCGGCAATTAACCACCACCGCGTGCCGGGTTGCTGCAGCTGGCAACGGCTGAGCACCATACCGAAGAGTAAATATCCCAGCCAGGGCGTGACCGGATGCCAGCCGTTGAAGAACAGGTTGCGGATGAAACCGCCCGGGGTCCAGAAGTCGGTATAACTGAGGTCGGTAAAGTTCCAGCCGGTGCTGAAATCCAGCGTGAGAATCAGCAACACGCTGAGGATATTGAGGCTGACGATGACGGTTATCAGATAGCCTGTGCGGAGGGAGAGCAACAGGGCCCCGAAAAAGAAATACACCGCGTAGTAATGGAGAATATCGGCATCGAAGATCAGCATATTCAGCAGGCCCAGTACCAGCAGAAAAACCGACCGTTTCAGGGTAACAATGGCAGTGGCGAAGGTTGACTGTTCCGGGGCAGCCCGCATGCCCGCCAGCCCCAGACCGATACCTGCCAGTACCACAAAGGTGGCGGCAGCCCTGCCTTCCAGCAGGCTTAACAGCTGCCCCAGTGTGCTGAAGTCATTATCGGAATCACCGCTGAAAATAATCCGGAAGTTGACGATGACCATTCCCACAAAGGCCAGAAACCGGGCGATATCCAGTCCGTCCAGCCGTGTAGTATGAAGTGTGTGTGATTGTGACAGCGACACCCGCTAACTCCTGCCTGAAAAATAGATTCAGGCAGGATCATGACAGAACACATCTTAAAGGTTTTTTAAGGTGCCGGACGGTTCCAGTAAACGCTGGCGACAGCGATGTTCCGGTCAAGGCTGAATTCAAACTGCCAGCCAAGTTTCTGGCAGATCCGTTCAACCAGCTGCAGCCCCAGACCGAAGCCGGGTTCCGGATTATGCTGATCCGCTTCGGCAGGATTGGTAACGCTGACACCCTGTGAGTTGAGCTGCAGGGAAATATTGCCCGGTCCGCTGTGCTGGCAGGCATTGCGGATCAGGTTTGCCAATACGACGGTGAGCAGCGGCTCCTCAATGATCAGCTCAGGGGCGAGTATATGCTGGCTGATCTGAATATTGCGCCCCTCCAGCAGATAACGGTGGTCACTGATCAACTGATCACACAGGGCATAGGGGTTTACGCTGATTTGGGGGATGGTTTTATTGCTTTCGCGGGCTAGCCAGAGCAGGGCTTCAGAGAGCTGCATCATACGGTTACTGGCTTTCAGTGCCCGGTTAACCGGCCGGCTGGCAAGGGTGTTGGCCGTTTGCACCTGCAGGGTATCCAGGCTGGCCTGTACCACCGCCAGCGGGGTACGCAGTTCATGGCTGGCGTGTTTGAGGAACTGCTGCTCCCGTTCATTCACCGCCTGCACATGGGCAACCCCTTCCTGTAACTGCCGGGCAAGCTGGTTCAGTTCGGTGATCGGAAACTCAATATCAGTCGCTTCCCGGGGATGGGTTTTCAGCTGGCCGGCCCATTCACTGAGCAGGCTGAGAGGCTCCAGTGTCCGCCGCAGAACCCAGGCAATCACCAGAAAAATAATCAGCATAATCACCAGTGTGAACAGCGCTGCCTGCAGCAGGGTTTCACTGAGAAACTCATCGAAGGCACTTTCTACCTGATCCGCCGGGTGCCGGCTGATCAGATAAAGCTTGCCGTGGCGGGGATCTTCGATAAATAACAGATACAGATATTCATAGCTGCCACCGGCGTTGCGCTGTTCTGCTTCTAATGAATCTCCCGGTTGCAGATTGCTGATATCAAAAATCTGTTGCAGGTCTGGCGGGACATTTTGCCATTGTCGCCAGGCACTCATACCGGGGGTTCTGGGCAGTGGCTGATCCGGACTTTGGCTGACGACAGACTCCGCTTCCAGCCACATGAGTTTGTCGGACAGGGTGTCGGCAGAATAAATACCGAGGCTGAAAATCAGGATCAGAAACCCGACAGTCAGTACTGAGCCGACCCAGAACAGTTGCTGCCGGAGGGTTTGTGCCAGTGGGATAGCGGCTTTACGGGGTTTCATTCCGGAACGTCCTTCAGGCAAAGTCCTTTGCCGGTGTATGTATGGATCAGCACCGATTCAAAGGGGTGGTCTACCACCTTACGCAACATGTGCAGCTGGACGTTGAAGTTACCACTGTCGACCTGTCCGTCGGGCCAGACATGCTGCTCGATGGTTTTGCGGGGCACTATTTCAGGACTGTGGCGGGCCAGCAGTTCAAGTATCTGCCAACTGATAGGGGACAGCCTGAGGGGCTGGTTGCTGCGGCTGGCCTTTTCACTGCGCAGGTCCAGTTTCAGCGGGCCGATGGTCAGCGTATCCGACGCCGGGTTATTGCGCCGGTATATGGCTTGCAGCCGGGCCCACAGAACCGGCATGGCGCAGGGTTTGGTGACGTAATCATCGACACCGGCAAGAAAGCCTTCCAACTGGTCAGCATCGGTATCACAGGCGGTAAGCATCAGTACCGGGGTGTTGTAGCCCTGATCCCGCAAGGTCTGACAGACACTGAAACCGTTCATCCTGGGTAACATCAGGTCCAGTATGATGATTTCAAAATTGCCCCGGCGGGCCATTTCCAGGCCGGCACTGCCGCTGTAGGCAAAATCGCATTCCACTTCAAACAGCGAAAGGTAGTCGGCAATGGCGGCGGCCAGTTCGGCGTCGTCTTCTACAATCAATACCTGCATGGTTGTTTCCCGGGTGGTGTTCAGCGTCAACGTCGGTATCAGTGTAACTGTTGCAGGGTTAAACCGTTGTTAATATCCTGCCGCCCCTGCTTATCTGAGAACGCCATATATCTATAGTCTGCAGCTAACTTCTTGTAGAATATCAAATTTGTATCAGAAAATGACCGATTCAGCCGGTTACCGGGTAGGCCAATGAGGATTGTGCTGCTAGAGTGGAGGCTGATGAAGTGAACAGGGGATTACCCTGAAACATAGCTTGCGTCAGTATCCGGCAGTATCAGGGAGCTGAGACCGCAAAGTTAAGAAGGATATATAACGATGCTAGGCCGCCGCATAATCGCTGCAACGGTATTATCAGTACTGTCTTCTTTCACCTCAGTCGCCATGGCGCAGGACTGGATTTATACCACCACCAAAGGCGATAACCTCTGGAATCTCAGTGAACAGTATCTGGACCGGGTAACCCGGTTCGAAGCGCTGCGTAAAATTAACGGAATTGAAAATCCTAAACAGATGCCGCCGGGCATTAAGCTGCGGATACCGCTGAAATGGATTCGCAGTAATCCGGTACCGGCTACGGTTGATGAGCTGTTAGGCGATGCCCAGCTACAGCGGGCCGGCACTTCCGAACAGCTGGCGCTGCAGCACGGTGATGAGGTGTTCCTCGGCGATCAGATCCGCACCGGCGGAGACAGCACTCTGGCGATCCGTTTTGCGGATAACAGCATTTTGACCTTATATGCCGACAGCCTGATTCGCTTCGATCACCTCAGTGCGCACGGTAAAACCGGCATGGTGGATTCCCGCCTGAACCTGATTCAGGGACGGATGGACACCCGTGTAACACCGGCATCGGGGCCGGGTTCCCGGTTCGAAATACAGACCCCTTCAGCCATCAGTGCAGTGCGCGGTACCGAGTACCGGGCACTGGTGGGTGAAGACGGTAAGGTCTCTAACATTGAAGTATTACACGGCAAGGTAAAAGTCAGTGGTGCCGGTAAGCATACTCTGGTTAAGCGTGGCTTCGGCACCCAGGTGGCTGAAGGCAAAGCGCCAATTAAACCCCGCAAGTTATTACCGCCTCCCGGGTTGACGGCCTTTGATGCGCCGGTACGGAATGTCAGCCAGTTGGTGAGCTGGCCGGCGGTTGATAAGGCTGAAGCGTATCGGGCAGAAGTGTCTGCCGATGCTGATTTTGATGTGGTGCAGTGGAGCCGGATCAGTGAGTACGCCAAGATTGCCTTACCGGATATAGCCGATGGTGAGTATTACCTGCGGGTACGGGCGATAGATGCGCTGGGGCTTGAAGGTCTGAACAGTGTTCAGCCGTTTGTGCTGGATGCCCATCCCCAGCCACCGTTGCAGTTACAGCCGGTCCCGGAACAGGTTCTGCGGGGCGACACTGCCGTCCTGCAGTGGACTGCGTCTGCGGATGCTGCCCGTTACCGGTTAGAAATTGCGACAGACGAAGCCTTTACCCAGTTGGTGATTGATCAGGATGATATTACCGGCAGCCGTTTTGATACTGCCGACTTGCCTGTGCCGGGTGAGTATTACTGGCGTCTGACCAGCATTACCGCCAGCGGTGAACAGGGTCCGGTGGGTATTTCCCGCAGCTGGCAGGTAAAACCGGCACCTGAAAAAGTGGAAGCGGCAGTGGGCGCAGTGTCGGAAGACGGCAAACTGGTTGCCTCCTGGCGCGCGGGCTCTGCGGAGCAGCAGTATCAGGTACAGATGGCGACCGATGAAAACTTTGAAGACCTGTTGCTGGACCAGTTGCAGGATGAAGCCCGGATCAGTTTCGATGCGGTAGAAGGGCAGGTGCGTTACCTGCGGGTCCGCAGTGTTGAATCTGACGGTTATCAGGGGCCGTGGGGCACCGTACAGCGAATCCTGCCGATACCGGATTACACGCCATTGTGGTTATCCGGCGCGGCAATGCTGTTACTGATCCTGTAATGATATGAAACTGTCAGAATCCCTTCGAAGCCGGCTGTATGCGGTATGTCTGATCCTGCTGTTGTTATTCAGTGGCCTGGGGCTGACATTTAACCGCGGGCTGGAACGTCTGGATCTGATGCTCTACGACCAGATGTTGCCGGCCCATGCGGTCAGCATGAGTGATCAGGTTGTCATTGTGGCGATTGATGATTACAGCCTGCAGCAACTGGGCCGCTGGCCCTGGTCCCGTAAACGTCACGCTGAGCTGGTATATAAGCTGACCGAGATGGATGCGGCGGTCATTGGTATCGATGTGCTGTTTGTGGAACCCCAGAAAAACGACCCGGAAGCGGATGAAGTGTTTGCCGAGGCGCTGGCCCGCAGTGGCCGCAGTGTTCTCAGTATCGCCCCGGGGGTGCAGATGCCCGGCTCCCTGATCAGCGAAGTTATGCCACTGCCGGATCTGGCGGTGAGTGCTGAAGCCATCGGACATGTGGATGTTGAGCTGGATGTTGACGGCCTGTGCCGCCGGTTTTTCCTCTACAGTGGTGTGGGAGATGCCCGCTGGCCGGCACTGGCGATGGCGATGTTGCGGGTAAAGGGTGAGACCGAACAACTGGACAGCCTGATCAATGTAGAAAATACCCCGGTGATCCGCTCGGATTACTGGTTGCGTCAGCAAAGCATCATGATTCCCTTTGCCAAAACCGGCGACCGTCCGCAAACCTATTCCTGGGCCGACATTATTTCCGGACGGGTGCCTGCTGAAGCGATCCGTGGAAAGTATGTATTGGTCGGTGCCACGGCCACCGGTCTGGGGGATGCTCTGTCAACGCCGGCAGCGGCGGCCCATGAGCGGATCCCCGGTGTTGAGCTGAATGCCCATATTCTGAATGCTCTGTTACGGGGAGAAGGCATTAATCAGGTCTCGTCGGCCTGGTATACGGGCATTACGCTGGCCTTCATCAGCATAGTAACTCTGGCTGTCGTGCTGCTGCCATTACGGGCCGGGCTGGTGTTTACGTTGGTGGCCCTGTGGAGCATTCCGGCACTGAGCCTGACGTTACTGGTAGGCTGGAAGTTATGGTTTGCTCCGGGGGCGGCCCTGATCATTGTGGCTTTGCCCTGGCCGTTATGGAATGTCTGGCAACTGGGCATTGATGCCCGGCTTAAGCACAAGTTATTACAGCAACTGGCCCATCAGGTTCAGCATCATGTGGCGACGGGCCTGCCCAATGCAGTAATGCTCCGCCAGAGGTTAAACCGGGCGATAGCTGAGCAGCAGGGGGCTGAAAGCTGTGTCGGTTTACTGGTGATTCATTTCAACTGGTCAGGTTCTGCCAGCACCACACTGGAATGCCCGGTGGACGATACTCAGTTAAAGAAGGTCGGCAACCGGCTGCGGGAAGTGATCCGCGATGAGCATTTTATCGCCCATCTGAACGGTGATGATTTTGCCGTTCTGCTGACAGACCTTCAGGACGTGGAACATATAAAAGATGCCGCGCTGAGCCTGCTGCAGGGCTTGCAAAAACCGCTGAAGATGGATGACGACAGCTATCTGTTACTGACGCCCCGTATCGGCGCTTCGGCATGGCCGGATGACTGCTTTGATGCAGACGGGCTGATTCGCAATGCGTATACCGCGATGTTCAAGTCCCGGGTGGATGACAGTGACACCCTGTGTGTGTATTCACAGGGGGCGGGCCTGCAGCTGGAACTGCGTTCTCAGGTTGAGCAGGCGCTGGTGCATGCGCTGGAACGCAATGAGTTTGAAGTCTATTACCAGCCCCAGGTCCGTGCGGATGATGGCCGGATGGTGGGGGTGGAAGCGTTACTGCGCTGGAACAGCCCGCAACTGGGACGTATTCCGCCGGGGATTTTCATTCCGGTTGCAGAGCACGTGGGGCTGATTCCGATGATTGGCAGCTGGGTGCTGAAAACCGCCTGTGAACAGCTCCAGGACTGGCACGATGCCGGTTTACCGCGCCTGCGCCTGGCCATTAATGTATCACCTCTGCAGTTTGCTGATCCTGAACTGGAAAGGCGACTGGCCCAAACGATCAAACACATGAGTATCGCCCCCGGTAATATTGAGCTGGAGATCACCGAAGGCTCCCTTATGTGGGACATGGATCAGGCTGTGAACATCATGAAACGGATGAAAACCCAGGGAGTGGATCTGGCGGTGGATGACTTTGGTACCGGCTATTCTTCCCTGAGCAGCTTACGGCATTTCCCGCTGGATCGCCTGAAGATCGATCAGTCCTTTACCCGGGAAATCGGTTCTGATGACGCGGCCACTGAGATTACCCAAACGATTATTTCGATGGGTAAACGTCTGGGGTTACGGATTATTGCTGAAGGGGTTGAGACCGCTGAACAGGCTCGTTTTTTGCGGGAACATGGCTGTGATGAGTTACAGGGTCATTATTTTGGCCGCCCACTGGATGCGGATCAGATCACTGATTTACTGGTGGATATCATGATCGCCGACAGCAGTAAAAAACGCGCTGCATCTGAAGATACCGAAGAAAGCCTGTAAACCTCCGGCGTCACCGGAGGTCTTTTTTGCCAGTCTCAGGCGGGTTTAATTAAAACGTTTGGTGATTTCGGCAATGCGTTTACCGAACAACCGGGCGGTTGCCAGATCACCTGCCGGCGGGGTAACTTCAGGAGAGGCATCTTCAGATGAGGCGACCGCACCCAGCATGGTACCGCTGCGGTTTATGGCTTCCGGATGCCCTTGCTGATGTTCCGGCGAAGTATTCATTTCTGTCTGGCCGACCCAGATCATGCCATGCTGAGCGGCGAATACAGCCATAGAAATCAGCGTGCTCAGTTTATCTCCGCCGATGCTGTGAGAGTTGGTAAAGCCTGCTGCTATTTTGTCTTTCCACTGTTGCTGAAACCATATATCAGAGGTTGAATCCATAAAGCTTTTGAACGGGCCGGATACATTTCCCAGATAAGTCGGTGAGCCGAAAATAATGCCATCAGCCTGGTTCAGTGTGCCGGCCTGACCGGTGAGGTCTTCAGCTTTAACCAGTTCAGTGTGTACACCACTGACCGCGGCTGCACCCTGTTCGATATGCCGGGCCTGTACTTCGGTATGGCCGAATCCGCTGTGGTAAACAATCGCAATAGTAATCATAAAATGTGTTCCGGTAATTAAGAGACGTTATATGAGGTCAGTAAAGCCCGGTGACTTTGTATCGGTCGCCGGGCATCGGGCACCGGGCATCGGGCTTTATGGTTTTCAGTCGTTAATCAGTGTCTGGACGACGGGGGCCAGTGCCTTTCCCAGTGTTTCATGGTTGCTGGCGCTGAAATGCACACCGTCAATGCCGTCGGTATCTGTGACTTTGCTGGCATCGAAGAATGTAATGCCGGTGCGGGTCGCTTCCTGTGTAAATGCTGCACTGAGCTGCACTGATGCCGCTTCACCGGCCTGGAACAGACCGCTTAACCCTGTTTTGCTGGTATCACCCATCGCAGCGGGGCCAATCACCAAGACATCCGGTGCCGGGTAGCGGGTAAAGACGGTTTTCTCAGCCTGGCTGACATTCGCTGCCATTTTGAATACCGCCCTGGCGATATCGGCCGGTGCCCGCACAGTACCCGCCTGCAGGTCATTGGTTCCGAGCATAATTACCACCAGATCCAGCGGCATATTGCGGGCAATTGCTGCCGGCAGAGCGGCGGCGCCATTAAAGTCCTCTTTTCTGACCAGGCCGTTATCATTACGGCCGTCAATGTCTGAGCGCCGACCAATCATTCCGTCAACAATGACAGTTGCTTCAGGCAAAGCGTTATCCAGCACGCCTGCCCAGCGGGTATCGTCGTTAAAACGTCCTGCAGGGTAGCCTTCGCTGACGGGGGACCAGCCCCAGGTGTTACTGTCGCCAAAGGCGAGAATTCGGGCTTCATCGGCACTGGCCGTGAAGGAAGATATGGCCGTCAGTAAAATTGCTGCGGGTAAAAAAGTTTGTTTCATCGTTACACCTCAAATACAGATAAGGGTTGAAACACACGTGTGAGTTATTGCGATACCGGTGTAGCTATAATAGATTTCAAGTGAACCAAATGAACAGTACGTACAAAAAAGTGCCCATAAAAATATCCAAAAAAGTGAGAGTTTCATGAACAGGCCAACTCCGGACCCTTATCTGGCGCAGTGTCCGTCCCGAAAACTGATAGAGGTTATCGGAAATAAATGGGTATTACTGGTCTTTCCGCTGTTATATAAAGGGCCGAAACGCAGCTCAGAACTGCTGCGGGAAATTGACGGTATTTCGCAGAAAATGCTTACTCAGACTCTGAGGCTGCTGGAGCAGAATGGTTTGGTGGAGCGCTGTGATTATCAGGAAGTACCGCCCAGAGTTGATTACCGGTTAACGGAGTTAGGCTTGTCGCTGGGGAGTTTGATTGGTGCGGTTGATGACTGGGTGGTTGATAATTTCTATGCAACTCAGGGGCAATGATTTATGAGTGCAGACATTGCCAGAATGATTAGACATACATAAAAAAGCCGCCAGGGTGAACAGCTGGCGGCCAGTTCGGTCAAGTGGGCACTCAGGAGAGGATGTCCGTGACCGGCAAGAACCTGTATTTCCCTTATCCATTGGCTCGCGGGGGAATACAGAGGTATAAGCAAGGTGTATGCCCCGCAGGGCATACAGGTATCGCTGTTAGATTTCAGCGCGGCCCAGTGAGCGCAGCAACTGGTTTACTTTGTCTTTACCGCCAACACTTTCATAGAACTTCGGCCATACGGCTTCCTGAGCACGCTTGGCCCATTCCGCTTCATCCTGCAGTGTGTCGATCTGCATGTTGTACTTGTTGACCAGTTCATCTTTGATGACTGCTTCTTTCTCTTTCAGCCAGGTAATGCTGTATTGAGTCGCTTCTTCACCGGCTTCCAGAATGGCTTTCTGGGTAGCAGCATCCTGATCCTGGAACAGGGATTCAGAGATGATCAGCGGCTCCAGCAGGAACAGATAGTGGAGGTCGGCGATATACTTCTGTACTTCACCGAACTTCATCGCGTAAATGGTAGTGTAAGGGGTGTCCTGACCGTCTACTACGCCCTGCTGCAGGGCTGTAAAGGTTTCAGACCAGGCCATTGGCGTTGGGTTAATACCCCAGGACTGATAGGTATCAATCATGATTTCATTTTTAGGTACCCGTACAACCACACCGTCCAGATCGGCCAGTTTCTTGATTGGCTTCTTGGAGTTACTCAGTACCCGGAAGCCGGAATAGGTCCAGCCCAGAATACGGGTGTTGGAATCACGGATGGTGTTTTCAACCAGCTCATCGGCAATCGGGCCTTCAGTGGCGGCGATGGCCTGGTCCAGGTTTTCAAAGATATACGGCAGGGACAAAATGCCCAGGCTTGGTGAGAACGGTGTCAGGTTGTTACTGGCCAGAATGGAGAAGTCGGTGGTACCCAGGGCGACGTCGTTGACGGTATCCTGCTCTGAACCCAACTGGCCGTTAAGGAACAGTTTAGCGGAATGTTTGCCGCCGGTTTTCGCTTCCAGAAGTTCAATAAATTTCAGCCCCAGCGCTTCCTGAGCACTGCTGCCACCGTCACCCACTGCAATGTTCCAGTTTGCGGACAGGGCGCTTGCCGAGAACAGCAGGCCTGCGGCAAGGGAAACAGCTTTAGCGATATTATTTTTATGTTTCATGTATAGCTCCTAGGTATGAAACCGGTGAATTTTTACCGGCAAAATGAGTCTGTTATAAGCAGTAGACTGACTGGGATAATCAGATAAATTTTTTACCGGTAATTAGATCCAACGTATCGCGAAATGTAGACCCAACTCTGTGCAAGCCAGAAATGGCGGGCTTCTCAGTGGTTCTGCCAGCTATAAAATATATTGTTTTGTAACGTGCCGGTGAGTAATAAGTGTCATAAAAGGTGAGATATATGAACGTAAAAAGCCCGTTATGCGGTGCCCTGATCGGCCTGTGCCTCTGGTCCGGCGTTGTTCAGGCGAGTGATGCACTGTTCCGGAACATTGAGCAGGCGGACAGCAGCGCAGTGACAGCGCTGCTTGAGCAGGACGCTGCCTTACTGGAAGTCCGGGACAGCAGGGGAAATACGCCGTTGCTGGCGGCAGCGCAGATGAACAGTGTGCCGCTAGTCAGGCTGCTACTGGCCAGCGGTGCGGCGCCCAGTGCGATGAATTATAAACACCGGGATATCCTGAACACGGCTGTTTCAGTGAGTAATCCGGAAATTGCCCGGCTGGCCTTGCAGGCCGGGGCAGATCCGACCCAGGTAACCTCGGTGTACGAAGGTTCGGCACTGATTTATGCCACCCATCAGGCTGAGCTGGAAATTATGCAGTTGCTGATTGCCGCCGGTGCACCGCTGGACCGGGTTAATAACCTGGGCTGGACGGCGCTGCTGGAAGCGGTGATTCTGGGGAATGGCGGTGAGGATTATGTCAGTGCGGTACGCCTGTTACTGGCGGCCGGAGCAGACCGGAATATCGCCGATAAAAAGGGTAAAACACCGCTGGATCACGCCCGGGATAAAGGCTATCAGACGCTGATCACCGTGCTGCAAACCCCGGTGAAAGAATAATCCCGTGAAAGAATAATCCTGTGAATGTGCTGTTACCGGAGCCGGACGCTATTGCTGCTTAGCCTCGTGCTGCTGGTTAAAGGTGTCATTCAGATAATCGAGTAATTCATTCAGAACGCTTAACAGCTGATCCTGATTCTGCTCACTAAATGCCTGACAAATCTGCTGGTGGTAACCGATGATCTTTTCCCGGCTGCGCAGACGGACAATTGTCATATTCATCACCGGTACCAGCGCATCAATGATGGAATAGACGATCATCTGCAGCATAGGATTTTCGGTGGCATCGGTAATGTAGCGGTGAAAGGCAACGTCTGCTGCACAGAACTCACTGTCGGAGATCGAGTCGTCTTTCTGGTGCTCAAGGCACTGATTTAAGCCGGCCATGTAGGTATCAGACCAGTTCTGCAGTGCGAGTTTGCAACACTCGGCCTGAAGGATCCTGCGGGTCTGAATGATGTCTGCCATCTCTACGGCGCCCATGCTGATCATCAGCATGGTAGAAGATGCCAGGAATTCGGTGGCATCTTTCATTTCAAAACCGTTGACAAAGGTTCCGCCGGCGGGGCCCCGTTTAGAGCGGATCAGATTCTGTGCGGCCAGCCGTTTAAGCGCTTCGCGGATCGTCGGACGGGATACGTCGAACTGAGCCGCCAGCTCGAATTCAGTGGGCAGACGGTCATCTTTTTTCAGCTCACCGCTGAGAATTGCCTGGCGCAGTTGCTCTGCAATCTGTTTGGTCGCACTGGCGGTCACAATGTTGCCAAAGGGTGCCTGTGTCTGCAGTGAGGAAAGCGCCGGCGTTGTGGCCAACGGTTTTTCAACAGATTTCCGGGGTGACTTTTTGGTAGATTTTGTATCAGACTTTTTATCAGACTTTATTTCAGACAAGGTAATTTCCTGAATTTACAGCGGTTACAACGGTGCCGCGGCCCGGCAAAAGGCTTTTATATACGCTGGGATAACAGTATCAGCCTTTGGTTGGGCTTGACAATTATTATCTAAATAAAATATTTTAATATTTGTCATACAAATAGAAATATATGATCTGCAGAGTCAGAAACAGGTTTTTAAGTGATATCTCAGTCACTGCCGGTTTCCGGAAGTGCCAGCGAAGAGGCTGCTATAAGCGCCTGAAAAAAACCGTGTTTACAGAGAGAATTTATGAATACTTTTAAAGCGTTACAGATTTCCAAAGACGGTGAACAGCAACAGACGGAATGCGTGCAGCTAAGCCGCGAAGATCTGATGCCCGGCGATGTGCTGGTGGCCGTTGAGTACTCAACCATTAATTATAAAGACGGCCTGGCGATTACCGGGAAAGGCCCGGTGGTCCGTAAATGGCCAATGATTCCGGGCATCGACTTCGCCGGCACGGTGATTGAAAGTGATCATGCTGAGTTTTCCGCCGGTGATGCCGTCGTGCTGAATGGCTGGGGTGTTGGTGAGGTGCATTACGGTGCTTATGCTGAACAGGCCCGGGTGAAGGGTGACTGGCTGATTAAGAAACCGGCAGGTATGACGCCGAAACAGTGTATGGCCGTCGGAACCGCTGGCTATACCGCTATGCTGTCGGTGCTGGCGCTGGAGAAACACGGCATTACACCGGATCAGGGGCCGGTGCTGGTGACCGGTGCCAATGGCGGTGTCGGCAGTGTTGCGGTATCGATTCTGTCGAAGCTGGGCTATGAAGTGATCGCTTCTACCGGGCGAACAGAGCATGCAGATTTCCTTAAGCAACTGGGGGCGAGCAGCGTGATTGATCGGGCGGAGCTCTCTGAAAAAGGCCGGCCGATGGGTAAGGAGCGCTGGCGGGCTGCGGTTGACTCTATCGGCAGCCATACGCTGGCGAACGTGATCGCCCAGACTCAGTATGGCGGTGCCGTGACCAGCTGCGGTCTGGCTCAGGGGGCGGATCTGCCACTGACCGTGATGCCATTTATTTTACGGGGTGTGTCCTTGCTGGGGATCGATTCGGTGATGGCGCCGAAAGCCGTCCGGGAAGAAGCATGGGCCCGGTTACAGCAGGATCTGGATCTGGAAAAACTGGAATTGCTGTCGGAAACCGTTGGCTTTGATCAGATCGTTGAAAAAGCCACTGACATTGTGGACGGTAAGATCAAGGGCCGGGTCATCGTCGAGATTGCCTGACCCGGGCAGCGGGCAGGAATACGCAAAAACGGCGCAGTCAGCGTCGTTTTTTTATGGGCAGGCGTTATAGCAGCATCACAAACTCATCGGCCTTTTCTTCGGGCGTCGCCCATGAAGTGACCAGACGGGCAACTGAGCTGTCGGCGGTTTTACGACACCAGACATAGAAGTCAAATTTCTCCTGCAGCCGGGCGATCAGTGCATCCGGTAATGCCGTGAAGATCTGATTGGTTGCTGTATCTGTTTCCAGTTGCAGGCCGTGGGCCAACAGGCCTTCAGAGAGTTTCATTACCATTTTATTGGCGTGGGCTGCCAGTTCGAAATAGAGGTTATCTTTGAATAACGCAACGAACTGAATACCCGGCAGACGCCCCCTGGACAGCATGCCGCCCCGTTGTTGCACATGAAAGGCAAAGCCTTCAGCCAGCGCTTGGTTGTTGATAATAATTGCTTCGCCGATCAGCGCACCGTTTTTGGTGACACCCATGGAGAATAAGTCGGTGAGCCGGGCAATGTCCTGCAGGGTAAGGTCAAGAGGGCGCCGGTTAGCCGGCTTGTAAAAAATGGCAGGCTGATGCCGGTTAAAAGGCGTCGCCGGCGCCCTGTGCAGAACCTATTTATCTTCGCTACTTTTTACGTATGAGCAGCCTAACTGACACTGGGATGAACTGAAGGGTGAAGCCATTGCCTCTGTTACCTCCGGTTCTGTGCAGGATACACTGGTATGTTCCCGCTCCAGTTGCCGGATTTGCCAGAAGACAACCGCCAGCGCGATTGTGCCCCAGACTACCGCGCCGGCCAGCTCACCGGCCAGTACACCGGCGGCACCGAACCACTGGGCAAACAGATACACCAGCGGAATGGTACCGAACAGCGCTTTGGCAAAGTTGAACAGGGTGGCCTGGGTGGCGTGGTTAAGGTTGTTTGAAGCGGCGTTGGCAATAAACAGCACACCGTTAAAGCTAAACCCGATCACCAGCCAGGTGGTGTAAAAATCGATCAGGTAGGCGGCGTCTCCGCTGGCGCTGAAGGCGCTGATGATCATGTCTCCCGCCAGATACAGTACCAGCCAGACGAACAGGATATAGACAAAGTTAATGAGCAGGGCATTGAGCAATGTTGCTCTGACCCGGTCGTAACGGTCGGCACCGGCGTTCTGACCGATAATCGGACCGATGGCACCGGATAACGCGAATATCAGCGCAAAGGCCACCGGGGTGACTCGGCCCAGAATGGCCGCACCGGCTACCGCACTGTCACCGAAACTTGCCATGGTTCTCAGCACATAGCTGCCGCCAATCGGTGTAGCCAGATTGGTCAGCACCGCGGGAACCGCAATGGGTAAAATGGCGGTCAGGTCCCGGCGCATCTGGGCAAAGTCCGGTTTGCAGTGGATCTGGTGCCGGCGAATTACCACATACAGCGCGATGCCCACCAGTGCCACCCGGGAGATGACCGAAGCAATCGCCGCCCCCTGAATTTCCAGCCCGAAGGTAAAGATAAACAGCGGATTGAGCAGGGCATTGACAATGGCTGCGCCAAGGGTGGTGTACATGGCATTACGGGCATCGCCCAGTCCCCGCAAGGTGGCGGCGGCAGACATGCCACAAACCAGTAACGGCGTACTTGGGAGCAGTATCTGGCTGTAATCCATCGCCAGGCTGAGGGTGACATCCCGGGCGCCGAGGAACATCAGTAAGTCTTCCAGCCAGAACCAGGCGGGCAGCGTCACTAACAGGGCCGCAATCAGGCTGAACAGCAATACGCTGGAGCAGTACTGGCTGGCCAGTTCCCGGTTGCTGGCCCCTTCTGCCCGGGAGACCAGTGCGCCCATGGCAATCTGAATACCGATGCCTACGGACGTTAAAAAGAACAGCAGAGTACCGGAAAAACCGATCGCAGCAGCCAGCTCTTCCTGCCCCAGTAAACTGAGGAAGTACATATCCACAAGGTCAACGGCAAACAGCGCCAGTAAGCCAACGGTACTGCTGAGCGTCATCACTGAAACGTGTCGGAAGGTTGAGCCCTGAACGAACTTGGCGCTTTTCATCATCTTATTTGCAAAACCGGCTGACGGAAAAGGAGAGATAAGATACCTAATCTACTAGAGAAAACAGCATCTGTAACCTGACAAATGGGTGGCGGATGAGGAGGGAAAAACGTCTGGGACGGCAGAAAGTGGCTGTTTGTTGGTAGGGTGAACAACCGGAGCCTTTGTGTAAACGCTCCGGCCGGGTTCCGGTTCAGGCTTTAGTGTAATTTGGCGAGAACCGGGCTGTCTTTAAGTGCCGCATTTTCCTGCGCCATCAGCATGGCCGTATCGTCGAATACATCAGTGACTGATTTGTCGGCACCTGCTTCAAGCAGGAACTCCATGGTTGATGCGTCTTTACCCAGCAGGGCTGCATACATCAGAGCGGTGGTTTCTTCGCCGTCTTTTGCGTCCAGATCGACACCGGCAGCCACGATCTTCTTCAGCAGTTCGGTTGACTGCCCACCTTTGACCGCATAGGTCAGGGCGGTACCGCCTTTAGCATCTTTGTCGTTCAGGTTTGCATTGGCTGCAATCAGGCGATCAATGACCGGCGCAAAATCTTCGCCCCGCAGCAGGGCTGCCAGTAGCGGTGTGATGCCTTTTTCATTGGCAGCCAGTGGATCTGCACCGGCATCAAGCAGGGTTTCGATAACGGCTGGTTCTTTAAATGCCAGTGCCAGCAGCAGTGGTGTATTGCCGGCATTGTCTTTTGCATTCACATCAAAGTCACGGGCCATCAGCGCATCATAGCCTTCGGCTTCTTCTTCACGGTTAGCCATCAGCATGTGCAGCGCGGTCTGTCCACGGTCATTGGTGATGTGCAGGTCGAAGCCTTTGTCTTCAAGAAACGTCAGGCGTTCTTCAGAGGTTGCTTCATCGGCCACGGTCAGCAGCACCCCGGAATATCCGTAGTTGTCAGCCACTTCCGGTTCTTCGCTCATGTCGTAGAATTTTTCCAGCATTTCGACATTGTCGTTCTTGGTCAGTGCCCGCATGAAGAGGTCGCGGCCTTCACCGTCGATATAGCCGGGGTCGTAGCCTTTATCTTCAAGCAGTTCAAACATTTTCATGGCCCGCTTATTGTAGGCGAAGGCGCCCAGCGGCGTGATACCTAACCGGCTTTGCTGGTCGAAATCCAGACCGATTTCTTCAAAATATTCGACGATGCCCGGGCGGAATTTTTTGTTTTTTGACAGCCAGTATTGCGGGGTTTCACCCATATAGTCTTCAACTTTATAGTCGGCGCCGAATTCGGCGAACAGCTTAATCAGCTCCAGATCACCGTAGCGGGCAGCATAAAGTTCAGCGTACACACCTTTACCCCCTTCAGGCCGGTAGGGGACGCCCTGTTCCAGCAACCAGCGCATGACTTCCGGAGACGCACTGCCACGCAAAGCGTAATGCAGGGCCTGGCGGCCGATTTTCTGTTTTTCGAGCAGGCTGTAGCCTTCGTCCATTCTGGCCTGTACGTCCTCGACAGTGGCGTCTTTCCAGAACTTTTTAGTCAGGAAAGGGTTTTTAGCATGCGCGCTGGTGGCGAGCAGTGCGGTAACCGCGATGGTGGAAATCAAGGTTCCGAGTTTCATTGCAGGGTCCTCTGTCAGTAGATGTCTTCAAGGTAACGGCCGCACAGACGTAATTCAGCAAGGCTGAGTCCTGTGCTGGCGGAGATAATGTCAATTTCATGTGCGACAGCCTGCGCCATGCGGGAAGATCCGCAGACCATGATTGTCGCACCCTGATGTAAATGTTGTGCCACGATGTCGCTGGCACTGCGCAGCCTGTCCTGAACATAGGCCTGATCATCGTGCCGTGAGAATGCCGGGTGGAATCCGCTCAGACGTCCGTCGCTCTGCCATTCCTGAATGGCATTGCGGTAATAAAAGTCGTTGTCGGGATGACGCAGGCCGAAGAACAGTTCCATGGGCTGTTTCCGGTTATTGCGAATCATGCCGGCAAAAGGTGCAATCCCGGTACCAGCACCGATCATGATGGTGGGGGCACGGCGGGCGGGGCGGAAGTCAGGATTATGTTCCACATAGGCGTCGATGTGCTGACCGGGTTTAAGCCCCAGCAGGTAGTTCGAGCAAATTCCGCCTTTGACGCTGGCAACGCACAGCTCAACCATGTCTTCACCTTTTGATGAGGCGAGGGAATACAGCCGCGCCACCGGGTCCTGCGGGGGGACTATGCCCAAAAGATCTCCGGCACTGAAACCGGGCAGACGACGTTTCTTTGGCGCACGGAACCGCAGGATCGCTGAGGCGGTGCCGTCATAACCGGTGAAGTCTTCCCGTTCAGCCAGTTCCAGTGGTCGGGTTTTCGGGCGGGGTGGCGTGTAATCAAGAGTCAGGCTGCTAAGCTCCAGTGCGGCAGCCAGTGTGTGTCCCCAGGCAGTGAAAGCCTGTGCGGAACGGCGGTTAATGTCCCCCATGGGCAACAGGCTGGTGCGGCCGGAGGCCATGAGTGCATTCTGGCAGTTGATGGCAAATGCGCAGTATGCCGGGAAGGCTTTATCGCCGAAGCCCAGCACGGCAAAGTGCTGACCACCCTGATAGCCGGGTAAGCGTTCGAGGAACTGTGCAGCCCCTGACGGTGGCGTGCCATCACCGTACGTGGCTGCCAGAAGCAGTAAGGTCGCGTCTTCGCGTATATAGCAGGTTTTATTCATCCCGCTGAGGTGCACGGTTTTACCTGCATCACGAAGTTGTTGTGCCAGGTAGACGGCGAACCCCCAGGTGGTGCCGGTTTCAGAGCCAACCAGTATGACGATGTCGGCGCTTGCAAGTGACACCATACCGCGGGGCTTAGGGTGGCGCCGGCGTAACCAGACGATCAGCCCTGTGACCGCAAAGAACGGCACTGACAGCGAGATAAGGCCGGCAACTGCCCCCCAGGGAGAAGCGCCCTGTCCGGTATGCAGCAGGGTAAAGAGATCCAGCGCGCGGGTTAGAAACGGTACGCTTTCCTGGCTGAGTATGTCTCCGGATTGGCGGTCAATGAAGGTCAGTGTTCCTCCCTGACGCAGTACATAGACATCCCACCAGTCGGACCAGATAGGGAAGCTCAGCTCGGTCAGGTCACTTAGCGCAATGGTATCGAAGACAGCCAGTTCGGCGGCCGGAACCGGATCGGCCTGGGTCAGGGTTTCCGGATATTCCGGTGTATCGTCCACGCCGGAAGGCAACAGACCGTTTGATACCAGTGACATCCAGGTACCTGACAGCACTGTTACGAATAGAGGGATAATCAGTAAGCGGCCCAGAACGGTGTGCCATTTATCGAGCCCCCGGCCTTTAATCCTGCCAAAAATCCGGCGGTAGCCTCCCAACCGTCGGGCTAACAGCGTAAGGCCGGTGATCATCAGCAATAGCATAGCAATGACACTGATGAGTGTAATGGGCCGGCCATTGGGGCCCAGCGCCAGATTACGGTGCAGGCTGTTAACCAGATCCATAATAGATTCGGGCCTGTCTTTACGTGCCAGACGGCCGTTAAAGGGGTTGAAGGGCACTTCGCGTGATCCGGCGGCATCGGCCCCGCGCAGGAGCACACGGCCGGAATAATCGATCCGGATCCGGTCAATCTCAAAGTAGGGATTCTTTTTTGCAGACAGGCGCAGTACATCCCCGACGGTCAGGTCACCCAGGTTATGGACATTGCGGTCAAACCGTTTCAGCAGCGGATCAACCGACAGGATCGATCCGGTGACGGCTAAAAAGATCAGTAGCAGGCCAGGAATGACTCCCGCCCAGCGGTGTATCTGACGCCACATCCTGGTTTAAAGCTTGTAACGGATGTAGCGGACGTAGCCAGTACCGGGCGTTTTTGCCCGCTGGCTGGCTTTGGTGAGTTCAATCTCAGCATCCGCTTGCACGTTATCAGCATTTTCTACGGAGGTTTCCACACGCAGTTTATATCCGGCATCTACCCAGCTTGGGTCAATATCAACCCGCATTACTGAACGTGCGCCGCCTGCTGTGGATGCACCGGTGATGCCGTCGATATTTTCCCGTGCACGGGAGTGATATCCGAACCAGCGTTTTGAGTCCGGCCACCAGATCTTATCCGGGCCGGAAACCCATAAAGTGCGGTCAAATTTACCTTCCGGGTTTACCAGGTAGAGATGAAAGTATGCTTCAGGACCGTTGTATTCGTTTAACTGAACCAGCACGACCGCTTCATCTGCCTTGGCGGGGGCTGTAAACGCCAGCAGCGATAGCAAGACAAGCAGGGACGCGCGTAATTTAGCTGGTAGTGGAAGCGACATTTCAGGTCTCCAGTGGGTGTGTTTTTGCAGTACATCACCTGATCAGATGACCGGGTGACTTGAATCTGTTCGTTACCGGAAGCTTCCTTTCTTATTGAAAGGAAATAGGCGGTACTTGAATCTAAATGATAATAAGAATGTGTGGCATTATTGGTATTTAGTGCCTTATGTCAATAGGTAATGAGAATAGTTCGTAATTGAATGATGTATGTCACTTTTCGAACATAAGGTTTTTAAATCAGTGGGTTACAGATGAACTGCAGGCAGATTATTCAGCCTCTGAAGCAAATCTGGCCTGCCAGAACAGGATTTGTTTTGTTTGAAATATTTCTGTTTATCGCTTCCCTTTCGTTTGAATAAGGTTTGGATTTACCCGGGCAGCGACGGGCATTGCTTAAGGCAATTTTCCTGCCGGTGTAAAAATTTTTGCTAAAAGTTAACCGAAATCAATAGATGCAGCTGCCAGTGGGATTATTCTGTGCTCATTCTTAATTAATTATTTATATCTGTACCTCATTAATGGAAAGCGTAGCCGGTGACTGCTTAAGAACGCAGTTGTTGTTTCACTTTTTATTGTCAGGCACAGAAGGAGCGTTTCGCGATGGCCGATAGCAGTGTGATCACGGACAGAGAGATCCCCGGGGCTGATCAGCCAGTCAGTTTTCTGCCGAAACCGAACCGGATCCCGGGTAACGGGGCAGTATGGGTTGGTATCTATGCCGAAATGACAGAGTTTGCGCTGATGTTTCTGGTGTATTTCATTGCCAAGGTATTTCATCAGGAAGTGTTTAATCAGGGGCCTTTGCAGCTCAATACACTGGCCGGCACCCTGAATACACTGGCACTGTTAACCAGCAGTTTTTGTGTGGCAAAGGCGGTTGCCTGTGTACGCATGAACCGGATTACAACGGCGATCCGCTGGCTGTGGGGCACCATCATTTGTGCGGTGTTCTATCTGGTGGTTAAAACCTGGGAGTACTACTGGAATATCGAACAGGGTATCGAAATTGAAACCAACCTGTTCTTCACCGTTTATTACTACATGACCTTCAATCACTTTCTGCATGTGGGCTGGGGGGGCGGTGCAATCCTCTGGGCTATTTACAGGCTCAGGAAGGGGGCTTATTCCGCCGACAACCATGAAGGTCTGGAAGCCATTGCCTGTTACTGGCACATGATTGATCTGGTATGGATCATTATCTTTCCGCTGCTTTATGTTCTGAGGTAACTGATATGTTTGCTGCGCTTTCTCACCGGGTAAAAGGCTCTGCGTTTAAGGGCTATGGAATTAAGAACTGGGTCTGGCTGGTGCTGATCACGCTGACTTTAGGCAGTGCTGTGATTGCCGAATCGGCGGAACCCAGCCTCATCATTACGCTGGCAGTTGCGGTGACTGTTGGGGTTAAAGGCTGGCTGGTGGTCGACTACTTTATGGAGCTGCGCAATGCCCACCGGTATTTTCGCATTGCCATGAATCTTTATTTTGTCGTTTTGCCAATGATGATTTTGCTGGTGTACCTCTTTCCGGAAGGCATCGCCAATCTGGTGGATCTGGAAGGGTAGAGGTGCGGGTCAGTTAGGTTCCGCTGAAAGTTCAGGATGTATAGCGCGGCAAAATCAGATCGGTGAAAACCTTTTTGTTCTCAAGGTGTGGCCGCCGTGATTCTGAGGTAATGACGGTGAGCAGGTTCAGCCCGGGGACGATGAAAATATACTGCCCGCCCAGGCCTGCTGCATAGAAGTAGTCCACTTCGCTGAACGCGCCTGTCCACCAGTGATAGCCATAGCCGTCACTTTCAGGAAAACCGCCGGCTACCTGTTTTTGGGTGGCTTCTGACATGAAGGCCGGTGAAATGATCTGGCTGCCATTTGCTGCACCGCCATCCAGATACAGCTGACCTATTCTAGACAAGCTGACAGAGGAAAGGTCGAGTCCGAACCCGCCATGATAATAGCCTTGCTGATCGTGCGACCACTGGCTGCGTGTAATGCCCAGCGGCATGAATAAATGTCGTCTGGCAAAGTCGTGCACATTCAGTGAGGTGAGTTTGTACAACAGGGCTGACAGTACATGTGAACCGGCAGAGCTGTACTGGAACCGGGTGCCTGGTTCATATTTCACCGGGCGTTCAAGATAGAACCTGACCCAGTTCTTACTTCTGAAATACCCTTTGGGTTGCCGGTCTGAGCTGTCCAGTCCGGAGGTCATGGTCAGTAAATGCCGGAAGGTAATCCTGTGTGTACTGGCATCCAGCTTACCGGACCGGTAATCGGGAAAATACGACATGACCGGCGTATCAAGGTTTTTCAGATAGCCCTGCTGAATCGCAATGCCGTACAAGGTTGCAATGATGCTCTTGGTGACCGACCGGACAGTGCGCACTTTATGTTTGTAGCCCGGCTTTGCAAACTCAGAAATTAGCTCACCGGACTGATACACAGATACGGTATAGATGTGAGGGTAGTGATTTTCAACCGTCTGTTGCAGTGAATCCATTCGGGTATCCGGGTGGCTGTTCAGGTTGCTGCTTGTCTTCTGAAAGCCTGAACTACCAATCGCCAGACCGGATATACCGGTCAGGTTTTAACGGCGGCAACAGGTTTATTCAGGTTATGTGAGACATTAGGGATTGATGGCCAGTAACTCAACCTCAAAAATCAGAGTAGACCCGGGTGTAATAATGCCCGCTGAGCCATTGCCGTAGGCCAGATCGGCCGGAATAAACAAACGCCGTTTTTCCCCGACAACCATCAGCTGAACACCTTCAGTCCAGCCTTTAATGACCTGATTAAGGCCAAAGCTGATAGGTTCGCCACGGTCAACTGAGCTGTCGAATACCCGGCCGTCAATGAGGGTGCCGTGATAGTGAACCTTCACTTTATCTGACGCCTGCGGATGTTCTGAACCGCTGCCGGTTTGCAGAATCTCATATTGCAGGCCGCTGGCGGTCGTCGTTACTTCCGGCTTTTCGGCATTCACCGTTAGAAACTCAGAACCTGCAGAACGGTTTGTTTCTGCTAACTGTTTGCTTTGCTTTTTTGATCTTATCAGCAGCCAGCCAATGCACACGACGACAGCGATCAGGATTATTTCAGTCATAGGTTCAGGATTCCGGTTAAAAACGGTTACTTTAAAGACAAGGTAATCCTTATGTAAAGGTATTATCTGCGTGCTTCACCGAAATGCAGAAAATGCTTAAGCAGACAGGGGGAGGGGATAAACAGCGGGAGCAGGGGAAGTGAAATGTACGTGAAGTTTATCCGGATAGCCTTCAGAGTGTGGTGTTACCGGATAATAAACCGGATTTTGTAACGGGCCAGGCTTGATATTACTCATTCACGAATCTTAAACACAGTGTTTTACTGAGCGCATGATAGCCGTAGAAAAGTGGTTTGCGTTGTGGTGTTGCCCGGCGTCATATGGTTTTGCCGGAGCGATGTGTTATTCAGATATGAAGGTTTGTATTGATGACTGATAAGCAGTATGAAGGCAGTGTTGAGTTGTTAGAAACGATCAGTCAGACCTTATCCCGGTATATTACTGAATCGAATCCCTATGTTCTGTTTAATGGCTTACTTGATGATCTTCTGAATCTGACGGGCAGTGAGTACGGGTTTATCGGAGAGACTTTTTACTCATCGGAAGGCCTGCCCTATATTCAGAGTTATGCCACAACCAACATCGGCTGGAATAAGGAAACACTGCGACTTTACGAAGTTACTGCAGAGCAAGGTATGGTCTTTGCCAAACTGGATTCTCTTTATGGGGCTGTGCTTAAAACATCCCGGCCGGTTATTTCTAATGATCCGGCCAATGATCCGCGTAGAGGAGGTTTACCTAAAGGACATCCTCCGCTGAACAGTTTTCTGGGGTTGCCGATGTGTAATGGTTCGCAGTTGCAGGGCGTGGTGGGGATTGCTAATCGCAATGGTGGCTATGATGAAGCCCTGATTGATTATCTGGCACCTTTTATTTCAACCTGCAGCAATCTGATCCGGGCATACCGGAATAATGTCAGACGCCGTCAGGTTGAAGATGAGCTGGCTTCTTACAAAAGGCGGCTGGCATCAGTCATGAACAAACGTCAGATGACTGACGATACGGTCACCACTCTGTCTGCCGGTATTCTTGTGCCGGGGGACGGGTATCGTTACTGTCTGGAAAACCGCACGTTACTGTTTCAGGAGCAACAGGTGCATCTTAGCCGGAAGGAGGCTTTACTGTTTCATCTCCTGGCGTCCCAACCTGGTCATGTGGTGCCTTATCCTGAACTTGAACAACAGATCTGGCCGACCGTAATTGTTGATGAATCATCTTTGCGTTCATTGTTGCGCCGGGTGCGGCAAAAAGTGCCCGGGCTGAATATTAAAACAATTGCCGGGGTTGGGTGCCTGCTATTGGTTGAATAGCTTTTCAAAGGCCTGGTTTGCTCTTTTCAGTGGCGGCTAGTCACGCTTTTTTCACGCAAATATCACGCTGTTCTCACAACATTGAGTGATCACACTGTTAGGATTTTTCTGAGCGTAAATGCCGCTGAAACTGGCAGTAAGCTGGCTTGCGAGCCTGTTTAGCTGATCAAAAATTCTGAAGGTGAAAACATGAGTGAAAAGGCTTTGTATGAACGTTTAGGTGGCTATGATGCCATCAGTGCTGTTGTAAATAATCTGCTACCTCGCTTGCAGGAAGATGCCTTGCTGGGGCGTTTCTGGCAAAACCGCGGTATTGACGGTATCAACCGTGAAAAGCAATTGCTAATTGATTATTTGTGCAGCGCGGCCGGAGGCCCCGTTTTGTATACCGGGCGGGACATGAAGGTGTCTCATGAAGGTATGCACATCAGTGAGCAGGACTGGAATGCTTTTCAGGGACATCTGAATGAGACGCTCGACTTTTTCAGTTTACCTGCAGCAGAACGCAATGATGTGCTGGCATTCATCGACAGTACCAGATCAGATATTGTTGAAGTTTGATTCTCATCCTGAAGACTGGCTGTCGGATTACAGCCGGTCATGCAACAGGGGATGTTACCAGTCAGTGTCCGGTTGTAAAAAGGCTGCAGTCCGGCTGTTAGCCTGGCTTTACATTTTCAGTACATTTGTCCGCGTTAGTTTTTTTTCATTTCTTATAACTGCTTATTAAGTAAATCATTAAACGGGAGCAGTACGAATTTTGCATCTTGGTTCCGGGTTCTGAAGTGGTGCTGGTGTGTTTTGCCTGACCACATCGTTTGTTCATAGAGCGTATGGGAGAATTAAGATGTATTTCAAGAAAATAATACTGGCTGTGGTTCTGATCTCTCTGGGATCAGTGGTAAATGTTTCTGCTGATAACCGTGGTGCAGGTAATCATTATATGCTGAACCTGGTGGGTTCTGGCGATATGTATCTTTCAACGGTGCCAGATATTGATGGTGATGGTTATGAGGATGATGCACTGTGTTTTGATATAGAACTGATTAATGCCAAAAACCGCAGATACATCGGTACTGCAACTGATTGCCTTTCGAATATTAACCTGGCAGGTACTGGTATTCAGCTTGTCGGCACCACGTATTTTTATATGCCTGAAGGTACTCTGGTCACCAGAGGAAGCACCACCGTGCAACCGGTATTGCACCCTACGGTCACGCCTTCCGGGCAGGTGATAACCCATATTACCGGAGCATCAGGTGATGGGAATGCAGTCATTGCAGGAACAGGACGCTTTGCGGGTGTTCAGGGAACCGTCCGCTTGTCCGGAATGGTTGATATGACAGACTTTACCGGTGCAGAAGGCACCCCAATCGTGTTCGACTGCCTGTTTGTTGTAGATCTTGATGGATGACTGATGTGATATTACCAATAAACAACGGATAGTGAGATGAAGCAGCATGTCAGCGGAGTGATTGGTGCGCTGCTTCAATCCTTAGTGCTTCACTGAAAGTTAGAACTGTAGACAGACAAAACCTGAACCCTTTAAAAAGGTTTTTGGTAAGCGAATCCGACATGTATATCAATTCTGCTTCTTACCGACACAAAAATTGAAGGCTGAAACCGCGTTCGATCTCTGAGGGGCTTTTCCCGGAAGATGAGTGGCCCGGGTGGGCACTGACTTAAGCGCAAGCACCACCCCCGAAGGCAACGGATTTTGAATCACTTGAAGTGCTCTGATTTTTCGTGAATCTTAATGGATAGTATTGGACTTTGCTTGAAGGCGCATTGTAGTTTAGGGGAGATTTCTGGCTCGAACCGGATAGTTATGCGTACATAATATGCACTGAATTGAGGTATCGGATGATCAGAGTATTCCACCTGGTATTGTTAATATGTATTTCTGCCCAAATACCCTTTGTTGAAGCTGACAATCATCCAATGATGACAGAGTGTGAGAAATACGGTGGCCGAACACTTCAACTGTGCAGAAGCATTGTTAATGAAAGCAGGTGGTCTGTCAGGATGAATCCTCATACATTTATAACTTGGGGGTATCACTTTCCTAGAGAGGCTTACGCCCGCATTTGGCGAGATCAAAAGATGAGTATTTCCGACAGAGATTCTCCGTATTTTTTACAACTTACTGAGTGGAGTAACCCCGCGCTGATTCGCAACACCGCAGATGGTTTTTTGCAATTGCTTACCGGGCAGGGGAGACATCAGGTACCTATAGATAGTAATTCAATATTTCACCCTGAAAATAGCAGTTATGTATTAAAGTAAGTTGTTGTTTCTAAACATAATAAAGCGATGTTCTATGTTTTAAAACGGGTTTGAGCTATAGGTTTAGTAGTCTTCAGGCTTTCCACTATCAGACGCTGAGAATTTAATCAGTACATGATATTTTTGGCTCAGGATTTTTACCTCGTTCCCATTGCCATATTCTGCCGTCAGACAGTGCAATACTGTCCTGGCTGCCAGCGGCAACGGCGGTAACCTTCTCCATCATTTTCCTTGGAGTTAAGCCTGTTCCCCGCCCCCACATCCACAAGGAGCCATCATTTTTAATTGCAAGTGAGTGACTGCTGCCTGTCGCTATTGATGCCGTACTCGCAAAAATTTTTCCCCAGCGCACAGCCTTATCGCCGTAACCGTGCTTTCCAAGAGGGCCGTAAATATTACCTCCGGTCCCCCAGACGCTACCGTCCTGCTTACGAATCAATGTGTGTCCTGTATGTGAAATCACCTGTGCAACGTTGTCTGCCGTTTTTATATACTCTGATGTTTCCGTCAACTTACCGTCACCATACTGGCCCCGGTGAGCGAGACCTTTTACAAATAAATCACCGTTTAAGGTTACATAGTAATTAGCGCTGTCTCCTATGGCTGCTGTTTTGACATTATCAGCAACCCATACGTTTTTTTCTGAGACCGTTTCACCGAAGCCCATAATGCTTTTTGTATCTGAATAGCGCAAAGAGTTATCTTCTTTGATAATAAAAACACCTGAGCGTCCTGCATAAAATGAGCGGACATCAGTCATGATAACTTTTGCGTTTACAGACCTGTTGTCCCATGCCATCAAAGTATTTTTATCCGTCAGCAGATAATAATTGTTCTTTCCAACACCCACTTGTTTTGCATTGATGGAGATTTGTTCAGGTTTGTTTTTTCCGTTCCAGCTCAGAACTTTATTCCCGCAAATAGCCATATACTTATCGTAATAAGCAGCGAGCAACGGAGAGGAACTGTCAGCCTGAACCGTTGTGCTGATACTGCTACACAAAATACTCAGGGCAAAAGAGAGATATGATGGACGTAATTTCATTTGAATAACTCGAATATATTCTGGGATTTTTTTCAGAAAAACGTATAACGAACCTGTCAGGTCTGTAATGGGATAAATTTAACTCTTTTAGCTTGAAGTATGTGTCTCTGCGTAACGGGGCAGAATCACCGTGAAGCAACTGCCTTTTCCTGGTTCGCTGTTCAAACGGATGTCTCCCTGATGTGCAAGGACTATTGCTTTCACTAATGCCAGACCTAATCCCATGCCGGGTTCTGAGCGGCTGGGATCGGCTCTGTATAAACGGTCGAAAATCAATGGTTGGTCTTGTTTGGGGATGCCGATACCTGTGTCTCTCACATACAACAGAATTCGGTCTGGTTCACATTGAACGCCCAGCTCAACCTGTCCTTCAGGCTCTGTGTACTTAATGGCATTATCCAGTAGATTCCCGATCAATTGTTGCAGACGCATCCGGTCTGCTGTCAGTTCACAGTCATCAGTTAACTGCAATTGCAGTGACACGCCTTTTTCTTCAGCAACATATTGATATAAGTCGAAGCACTCAGATAACAGAACAGACAGTGACACTGTTTGAGGGTGTAACCGCAACATACCATTTTCAGCTTCAGTCTGATCCATCAGAGCGCGAAGCATTAACTCAATGCGCTCGCTTTCCTCTGCACAATCCAGTAATGCTTCTCTGACATCAGTGGGGTTATCCGTACCTAAAGCATGCTCCAAAGACAGACGCATACGGGATAATGGTGTACGCAGGTCATGAGCAACCGCATCCAGCGAATGCCGCATACTGTCTACCAGCCGTTCAATTTGTTCCAGCATTTCGTTGAATAGTTGTGCTAACTCGCCAAGTTCGGACTCAGAATTACGCACATCTACTCTGACATTAAGGTTGTTTGCTCTGATAGCCGTAACCGTGTGAATAAGGTCATGTACCGGACGTAGCGCTCGCCAATTCATATAGGCGGTTAATAGCAATCCGAAAAGCATCAGCGGTACCATGATCAGTAAAACCAGCTGTCGGTATTCTGCTAACTCTGCATGGCGCTGTGCTTCGGACAGACCCACGAGTAAAATTGCTCCGGAGGGTAAAATGACCTCACGGGCAAGCATATGTATACCTGTAGATTTTAATTCACCGTGCAGCCAGTCCTGATGATTAGTATTTCGTAAGTTCTCAGGCCTTTGCCATCCTTCAGGGCCTACTTGTATCAGAAGTTTTCCGGCTGCATTAGTCAGTTCTACCAGCATCTCACTACGTTGAAAAAAAGGTGCATCCCGGTTAATGACAAGTTCCATCTTGTGCAGTCCGGCCTGTTGCTCCACCCGCTGATAGCTTTCAATAAACGAATTGATTAACTGTCGGTCCCGTTCAAGTTGTGAGCGTTCCAGCAGGTAGTTAGCCGTGATAAGAAGCGCCAGACCACTGAGTATAAAAAGCACAGCAAAGCGGGCTGTAAGAATCAGAGCTGTATTGCCTTTCAGGGTTTTAATCGCTTTTGAAAACATAACCTAACCCGCGCAATGTATGGATTAACTTACATGAAAAGTCCTTGTCGACTTTGCTCCGTAAGCGGCAGACTAATACATCAACGACATTGGTTCGGGGATCGAAGCTATAGTCCCAAACCTGTTCTAATATGATTGTTTTAGACAAAACGCGGCCCGGATGCTTCATCATGTATTCCAGTAGCTGAAACTCGCGCGGCTGCAGATGGATACGCTGACCGTCACGGTGCACTACTTTTCGATAACAGTCCAAAGTCAGATCCGCATAGTGTAGTTGAGTAGACAGAGTACTCTCTGGCTGGTAGCGGCTTCGTCTTAGCAGTGCCTGGGACCGGGCTAGTAACTCATTAAAAGAAAAGGGCTTTGTAAGGTAATCATCGCTACCTGTCTCCAGGCCTTTTATGCGGTCTTCTATCGAGCGTTTAGCGCTGAGAATAATAACCGGTGTCGCATGACCACAAGCTCGTAAGGATTCAATAATAGATAATCCATCCCGTCCAGGTAGCATTACATCAACGATTAGCATGTCGTACTCGCCTTCCAGCGCAGCGTTAAATCCAGCATCCCCATCGTGCTCTACATCAACAACATCCCCCAGTTCACGAAAGCCCCGGGCAATGTAATCTGAAATTTTCAGATCATCTTCAATCAGTAGTAGTTTCATAATCGCAACGTTAGCACTCTTTATCTATCAGACACACCAGCTACTGGTGAACCTTTCCAAACTGTAATGTTTGGGCAAGGTTCAGGTAACCGTCACAGATCAGACTGGCTTTATCTACTATCAATGAGGATTGAATTATGAAAAAGCAGTTACTGGCAATGGCGACAACAATGACACTGGCGATGGGAGCACAGGCAACTGAATTACCGACGCAGCCATATCTGGATATGGAAACCGCACTGAAACTGGCACATACAGCTGTCAAACAATGTAAAGACGACGGTTACAATGTCAGTGTCACCGTTGTTGATGCAGCGGGTCTGACACGGGCTCAGTTGCGATCAGATAAAGCAGGGCCACATACAGTTGAGAGCAGTCGAAAGAAGGCGTTTACATCTGCCAGTATGGGGCGTCCGACAGCAGACTTTGCTAAGTTGATTGCAGAAAAGCCGATTACGGCCGGATTACGGGATATGGATCCAAGTATCTTGATCTTGGGTGGTGGTGTACCGCTGAAAGTAAAGGGTGAAAAAGTTGGCGGTATTGGTGTAGGTGGCGCGCCAGGTGGGCATTTAGATCAGGCCTGCGCTCAGGTAGCAATCGATAAAGTACTGGGGAAATAATCCAGGCTGTCAGGAACCACGCCCCGTATTGACGGGGCTTACTCAAGTGGTATCGGTGGCATTGTCTTAAGATCAACCGTCTGCCCCGAAGGCAACGGATTTTGAATCACTGGTAAGGTGCTGTATTTTCCTTAATCCGAACAGATAGCGTTGTTTTTCAGTGACCGCAGTAACAAATGATACCAGGCTACAGTGGCCCACAATTGAACATTGTGGGCACACAATCTTCACCTGCTCTGCAGCTAGTCTGATTCAGGCGTGATTCTTTCGGAGAAAATCATTTGCTGTTCTTAAGTCCGCAATTGGATTGAACATTTCAAAACTGAACTCATTGAGTTGCCTTCCGGATTCAACAAGGTTTGGCCAGTCAGGGTTAGCAAGGGCTGCTTTGCCGATTGATAACATATCGGCTTTTTTTGCGTTCAACAGTTTCAGAGCGTCTTTTTCCTGATTAATACCGCCATTTGCGATGACTGGTAAATCTGCACTGGTCTTTGCGAGCTCTGACAGTGACAAATGGCCGTCAAATGCCGGTGCATTCGCTACATGTTCTGTTGTATGAATATAGTCGACGCCTAAGCTACTGATGTATTCGAAGGTATACCGTGCATCAGCTTCTTTGGCGGGCCATTTATACTCGAAATCGTTTACTTTTCCCTGAGAGAACCGAACACCAAGGATGAATTCAGCCCCAACGGCATGGCGGACAGATGTAATGATTTCTTTATACAGGTTTAAGCGGTTGGCCAGGTTACCTCCAAACCGGTCTGTTCTTTTATTGGTATAAACAGTCAGAAACTGGTCCAGCAAATACCCATTTGCGCCATGAATTTCAACGCCATCAAAACCTGCCTCTTTAGCCAGTCTGGCGGCGTGGACAAAACCTGCAATAACATCTTCAATCTCCTCCTGGCTGATTTCTTTTGGAGTAGAATACTCTCCGTTGCCATAGTAGAAAGTCATTTCTTCACCCAGGGGTTTTACTGCAGAAGGTGCGGCACTCTGACCGGTGTACTTGTTGTATTGGGAAAGTGCCCCTGCGTGCATGAGCTGAGCAATAATTTTACTGCCGGCTTTATGAACCGCTTCTGTAATGGTTTTCCAGCTTTCCATGTGAGTTTCATCTGCCAGGCCGGGCTGGTATTTGTACCCCTGGCTGAAATGCTTATCCGTGTAGAGACCTTCGGTAATAATCAGTGAAAAACCACCGGCAGCGAAAGCCTGGTAGTAATCTTTCATCAGAGGTCCTGCAGTGCCGTCTTCATAGGCACTTACACGTGTCATGGGGGCAACAACCAGCCTGTTTTTTAAAGCCATGTTTCCGATTTTGAAATTGGAGAAAAGATTTGTTGTTTCGTTACTCATTGTAAATTCCTTGGTGTCTTAATCTTTGAATGCATTCTTACATGGGATACTTATTTACATAATGGTCATCAAAGTTGAATGATTGTTAACTTTTTGTTAAATGTTGTTGAGTGTTTTAGAGAGCAGGATTCATAGCAATGAGTAAGATCAATCAGCTGGAAAGTTTAAGGGTTTTGAAAACAGTGGTTGAATTTGGCAGTTTCAGTGTGGCTGCAAAACAGCTCAATTTATCCGTGGCCAGGGTATCTAAGTCAGTTAGCAGTTTAGAGTCTGAATTAGCCGCTAAGCTTTTTGTCAGGAGTACCCGGCATTTACAGCCAACGGATAATGGGATGCGCTGTTATCAGTATGCAATTAAAATGCTCGAGGAATGGAGTCATTTAACTGACGAAGTTACTGAAGCACAGTTTAAGCCCCAGGGTAATATAAAGATCAGTGTACCTATGACCTGGGGTGTTGGTGTATTTTCAACTATTGCTGCAAAGTTTATGGTCAGGTACCCCGATATTAACTTAGATGTATTTATGACGGATACATACGTAAATGTTATAGAAGGAGATTATGATCTGGTGTTGCGACTGGCCAGTGAGCTGGAAGACAGTACACTTTTATGTAAGAAACTTAAAAGCTATAGATTTATTGCTTGTGCTTCACCGGATTATCTGAAAAACAATCCCCCATTAAACGCTGTAGAAGATCTTCACCGTCACAAGTGTCTGGCCTTTTCTCAGGAAGGGAGTAACCCCAAATGGGAGTTTATTAAAGATAATAAACGGGTCACGCATTATGTTAATGTTCATCTTAAATCGAATAATAGTATTTTATTAAAAGATGCGCTGCTGTCACATGTGGGGATCGCCGTAGTCCCTGACTTTGTTGTCGGTGATTATATTGAATCAGGTGAACTTGTGCCTGTTTTACAGGGCTATAAAACAAAAGATTTAAATCTTTACTCGCTAAGGGTTGTTGACCAATTATTACCAAAGCGTCTTCAGTTATTCATTCAATATATTTCAGATGAACTTAATAGATAATTAAGTGTTTATGAAGGATTTAATTCATTATTCATGAGGGCTGAAACAGGCTCACAATCTCCTGATACTTATGTCGGAAGTTGTTTATGATTTTATTTTTTAAATAAAAGAAGCCCGTTTATCAACGGGTCTGAGGTTGTTGGTTACTGTCTGTTTCCTTGGTCTGAAGTCTCTTCAACAGGTGTTTTCCGACTATTCTATAGCTGACCGGTCTCTGGCAAACTGGAGGCGATCCACTATACGTACCAGCTATAACACTATCCATTAGTAACGTAATCCGCCCAGTGAATAAAGACACCCTTAAGCAATAACGTCTTACGCGAAAAGGTATCTGCCAAAGGAAAATCGTTCAATATGCTTTAGAAACTATGTGAAATAGCAAATACCAGGGTGTTATCATCAAAATCTTCAATTGCAGAGTTGGGTAGATTATTTATGATATAAGCCACAGAGAAATCCAGCTCTGATATAGATTTTGTCAAACCTATTGCGTAGTCCTGATAATTATCATTGCCAGGCCCGTATAGCCCTTCAACTCCAGATCCAAAATTGTGGGACGCATGCAAGTCTAGCGTCAGCGTATCACTCAATGGATAGTTAAGGTCCACTCCAACCTTGCTCAGCTTCTGATCAAGATCAAAGTTATTATCAGTGTAGGAATATGTCGCTGTCATATGCTTATACGCCAGAACGGCGGTGATCTCAGCAAAATCTCCTCCGAATGGGGTATCACGACCAGGGAAGGTGTAATACGAAAGATAGCCGCCATAAAACAACTCATCCGACAACGCACCTTTATAGCCTATGGCATAGTCAATCTCGGTTGTAGCATCATCTCCAGGCCCGAAATCAACACTGGTACCAAACATATCAAGAAATATGCCACTCTCAAATTGTAGATTAAGATTCCCCTGTGCTGCTGCATGACCTGCAGATTGAGACTGGCCATTAAGCCTGTAATCACTGGTAAATCCTATATGACCGGAAAGCTCAGCTGCATTTACGCTGAAAATAGGAGTAAGCAAAGCAAGAGAAAAAAATATTTTATTCATTTTTTTACCATTCATTATTATTTTTTTTAAGAAGGTTTCTTTATTAAGAAAAGAGGAGGTTCGCAGCTATTGTTGGAACACAATCCTGCCGTTGCTCATTGTCATTACAACGTTAACTTTATGAATCTGATTGGGGGCAATTTCAAAAAGATTTTTATCTAATATCGTAATATCAGCCAATTTACCGACCTCAAGCGAACCAATCTTATCGGACAGGCCTAGTTGATAAGCTGCATCTAAGGTAAATCCACGAATCATTTGTTCTAATGTAAGAGTCTCGTTTAAAGGAGGTGTAGCGGGCATATCTTCTACTCCCGCAAATTTTCGCGTCATACCCATTTCGATATTAATAAGTGGCCCCATGCCTGCAATATCACCTGTTGAAGGGAAGTCACTACCAAAGGTTACTTTGCCGCCACTATTAAGAACTTCCCGGAAACGATATAGCTTTGCAGCACGCTCTTCTCCGAGAACGCCTTGCACTAAAACACCATCATTCGCAAACCAGAAGGGAGTTGTTTGAGAAATTACATTCAGCTGACCAAATCGTTCCAGGTCTTCGTCGCGTACCAATTCGACATGAGCAAGCGCCCGTCTACTCTGCTTATTAGACACGGCCTTGTCTGCAGCTTCATAAGCATCAAGCGCTTCAGCTACGGCCCTGTCGCCGATTGTATGTATGTGAGTATCAAAACCAGCTTTTTCCACATCGATAACAAAACTTTTAAGCAATTCAGCGTTGAAATTTGTTTCTCCTTTATGGCCGTGCTGATCCTCATAGGGTTCATATTGCGCAGCGGTATACGCTTCGGAAGTACCATCATTTACGATTTTCATCACACGGGGTGTAACTAATTCAGACGAATACTTTTCAGCGTATCCCTGAAGCGTATTAACTGCTTTTGTAAGCTGATGGGGTCCCTGCACCATATGAGAAGTAACTATTCGGAAAGGCAGCCTTTCATTTTCTGCCAGAATATTTAATGCAGGGTAAGCAAAACCTTCAAAATAGCTGAAGCCAGCGTCATATACAGAGGTGTAACCGTTCGACATATAGAGCGGAAATACATTCTCTGCCCCACTGATGATAGTTTCCTGACTCACTGCGCCAAGCTGCTCCATCATTGGGAAAAAAGTCATCTGTTCCCGACACCACCCGGTAGGATTGCCGTCTTTATCACGCTGATAAAAGTGAGAGCCTGGCAATGGGTCTGGCGTATTCTTATCTATATTTGCTAGCTCAAGCGCCTTGGAATTCACCCAGGCAGCGTGGAAACCGTCATCGATTACAACAACTGGTCGATCAGGAATGATTGCATCTAACAGTTCCTTGGTCGGACCTTCTGGTCCAAAAGCACTTACAGAAAAACCTGACAGAAGAATACTCTTCATATCTGGATTACTGTCGGCATACGCTTTTATATCTTTCAGCCACTCTTCTATTGTTCCTGAACGGTCAAGAAAGCCCATATGGCTCATTCCGGCCGCAACAATGGGATGACTATGCGCATCAATTAAACCGGGAAGCACCATCCTCCCTTCTAAATCAATAATCTCGGTGTTTTGACCTGTGGAAGCCTTCGCCCCTTCGTTATCACCAACATACACAATTTTATTGCCTTGCACGGCGACAGCTTCTGTCCATGGCTGCTCATCATTTTGTGTATATACCTTACCGTTCACAAACAGATAGTCAGCATCTGCTGCCTGAACGGGTGATGCGCCTAAACCTGACGAGAACAAACAGCTGACAGCGATATGCTTCAGCACGGTTTTGGGTCTAAATCTATCGAGCATTCTTATCACCTCTGGTTAATTTTCCAATCGAAGTACAAGTGAAAAAACAAAGTAATTGCATCTAGAAATCGAGGGGTTATCACGTCTAGCAATATTGCTAATTCGAGAAATTTCTCGGTTCTTTTTCGAGAGATTATTCGAATTAGAAAAATTGGTCAAGCTTTGTTGACGATGTTGAAAATCCAATTCCATAGGAGGTTGTAACTAGTTCTTGGCGTAAAAATGAAAAGAATATATATGTATCTATTTGTTTTATATGTATTTTTTATTTTCTCTTATCTCTTGCTTCCCCAGCGAAAAACATCTAGGGCTTTTACCTGGATAGCACGTTTAAATCGTGTCTAAGTTTTGGTAAAAAAATAAATTTTTGAAAATGATTTGGGCGATAGGTGAGGAAAAAGAAAATATATCAAGACATGAAGAGATAGCTCGCGCAGAGTTGCAGACATGATAAAATCACATATCGTTTCTGCTAGGCCTGATCTAACAGCCTCATCAGGAAGTTAAGCTTTGGACTTCGAGAGATGTAACAACAACCTCTCACATACAACACCAAAAACTTACAGGAAAGACTCTTGCCGCTTACTTCAGGTAAAGCCCAAAAGACCAAAAGCCTTATGCCACGAGCAGCACCAATACAGGGGCGCTCTAAAGCTAAGGCCGTTCAAATAATATATACAGCTTCTGAGCTGCTGGAGAGAGTAGGCTTAGATGAGTTCAGTACGAGCCTGGTCGCAGAAGAGATGAATATCTCTATAGGTACGCTGTATCACTACTTCCCCAATAAGCATGCAATACTGTATGCCATGGGATCACGCTGGCTGACACTCATCGATTCTTTTATGGATGAGATCGCACGCTGGCCTATAGAAACAATGAACATTGAGATGTTTGTTAATGACCTGATCGATGGGTTATCTGCTTTATACAAACAACAAAAAGCTCTGCTGTTTCTATCAAGAGCAATGTTCTCCCTCCCGGATCTGCAGAAACTGGATGAAGCACACAATACAAAAACCATCATCACAATGGCTGAGCTATTTAAACGTTTAGGGGTCCGGGGCCAAATCAGAGAACGTGAACGATTAGGAGAATTGTTTCTTGAGCTAGGTGATCGTGGATTAATGATGATTGCCAGTGAAAAGGGGCAGCGTGCTAAACGTTCTTCTGATGATTTGAAGCTGGTCCTATGTGAACTTTTGAAGCCTAGGTTATTGCCAAAGGGGTCTTAGCTATAAGTGAGGTTTCCCCTCGGTTCTATGGGCATTCAGTTAGATTCTGGTTGTCAGAAAGCGAATCCGTCGTGTATACCCATTCGGTTTCTTACAGGCACAAAAAAGCCCCGACTCTCCCGAAGAGAAACGAGGCTTAATCAAGTGGTACCGGTGGGTACTTACTTAAGACCAGCCGCCACGCCTGAAGGCAACGCATAAGCTCTACTGAAGAGTTTTTAGAAAGCGAATCCGTCGTGTATACCCATTCTGTTCTTGCAGGCACAAAAAAATCGAAGGCTGAAACAGCGTTCGATCTCTGAGTTTCTTCTCTTGGAAGATAAGTGGTACCGGTGGGCGCTGACTTAAGAGCAACCGCCACGCCCGAAGGCAACGCTAGATGTTATGAAAAGCGAATTCGTCGTGTATACCAAATTTCAGGCACAAAAAAAGCGATTATCTTTCGATATCGCTTCGTTTGATACAACGATCTTTAAATAGATCAAGTTGTGGTACCGGTGGGCGGACTTGAACCGCCACGCCTGAAGGCAACGTCGCTCTTTTTGGAAAGTGAATCCGTCGTGTATACCCATTCTGTTCTTGCAGGCACAAAAAAATCGAAGGCTGAAACAGCGTTCGATCTCTGAGTTTCTTCTCTTGGAAGATAAGTGGTACCGGTGGGCACTGACTTAAGAGCAACCGCCACGCCCGAAGGCAACGCCGCTCTTTTTGGATAGTGAATCCGTCGTGAATACCAAATTTCAGGCACAAAAAAGCGATTATCTTTCGATATCGCTTCGTTTGATACAACGATCTTTAAATAGATCAAGTTGTGGTACCGGTGGGCGGACTTGAACCGCCACGCCCGAAGGCAACGTCGCTCTTTTTGGAAAGTGAATCCGTCGTGTATACCCATTCTGTTTCTTACAGGCACAAAAAAATCGAAGGCTGAAACCGCGTTCGATCTCTGAGTTTCTTCTCTTGGAAGATAAGTGGTACCGGTGGGCACTGACTTAAGAGCAACCGCCACGCCCGAAGGCAACGCCGCTCTTTTTGGAAAGTGAATCCGTCGTGAATACCAAATTTCAGGCACAAAAAAAGCGATTATCTTTCGATATCGCTTCGTTTGATATAACGATCTTTAAATAGATCAAGTTGTGGTACCGGTGGGCGGACTTGAACCGCCACGCCCGAAGGCAACGGATTTTGAATCCTAAGAGAGCTACTGATTCTTTGGGTATTTGCTTGATATAAGGATATTAATTAGCCATAAAAAATGTTTTATGTTGATTGAAGTGCATCGTTTATATGTTCTTTGCGTACATGAAATGCACAGATCAGTAATCTGTTTGTTGGGTTGTCATTGATGAATTGTTGTATGCAAGCGTCCTGTGGACTTTCTGAAACGTAAAAAGAATTTGTGAACTCGTCCACAGCTGCCAGCTAACGTATTTGAGGTCTTTCTCGCCTGTTACGGATTGACACGTGAGATATTCATGAAGTCTAGATCATAACTTTGACATGGCAGCGTAGAGAATGACTGGTCAGCTGGCTGCTACTATACCCAATACTGAAAGTGTCACTTTATTTTATTGTATTATAAATCAATTGGTTATATGTGCTGCTGGACTGTTTGCTCATAGATTGAATATGTTATTTAAGAAGCCTGAGCGTTGATGTTTTTGTACTTTTAGGTGGTATCTGAGTTCTATGGTTATTTCAAATGGCACTATAGATGAGATTTATTCTTGTTTGATATCGCCCTTTTGATCTGGTAGTTTTCTTGGACATGTTACACGAGGAAGTTGTAATTCAGTTAGCTATTTGGATTGATTACTAGAAGGATTCTTCGTATTTAAACCTTGTGTTTATTAAAGCTATAAAGGACTATACATATGAGTTTCGTCTCAGGTTTTTCTATTCCTCCAGCGCAATCCTTTCCGTGCTTGAATTCTAAGCTACTAACTCCCTTTTTAATTCATCATAAGTGTTAAAAAAATGTCTTTAAGCGCTGAATAGCGTTTATTGGGCGTTTTTCTTACCAAGTTATCGGGTGTATCGCTTTGTTGTGAGTAGCTAGCATGAATTCAATTGTCTCTGAATCATTCGGTTCAGAAATAGATTACGAAACACAAAGCCTGCTCAGTGCTTTGCAAATTCTTTGTCAGATATTACAGCTGACTGATGATCCTCATACCTTTGAGCGTTCTGCTCAGTCAGCGCTTTCTGAAACACCCAGGAAAGCCGTTAAGCTAATCGCCCGGGAACTGGGCATAAAGGCTGTTTTTAAATCAGATAAAACGCTCGATTCTGACCGTCTTCCGTTATTAGCCCGCGATACCCGGGGACACTGGCTGTTAGTGGCACAGAAAACCGACGATGCCATCCTGATTCAGCGACCTGAGCAGCCTTCACCTGAATTACTCAGTGAAGAAGAATTCGGTGAATTGTGGAGCGGGGAAACGCTGCAGTTAAAAAGCCGCGCAACTGCCGGCTTACTGAAAAAGTTTGATATTCGCTGGTTCATTCCTGAACTGCTGAAATACCGGAAGCTGGGGATGGAAGTGCTGGCTGCCTCTGCCATTTTGCAGTTATTCGCACTGATTTCTCCGCTGTTCTTTCAGGTCGTAATGGATAAGGTGCTGGTTCATAACGCCGTGTCTACGCTGGATGTGCTGGTCACCGTGCTGGTGGCGGTAGCTTTATTTGAGATTCTTCTGCAGACCCTACGGCAATATCTGGCAACCCGAACCGCGGCACGGATAGATGCAAAACTGGGCAGTAATCTGTACCGGCATTTGGTGGACTTACCGCTGGCGTATTTTAAAAGCCGTTCTGTTGGTGTGACGGTCATGCGGGTAAACGAGCTGAACGCCATTCGGGAATTCATTACCAGCACGGCCAATACCCTGATCATTGACCTTGGCTTTACGCTGATTTTCTTTGCGGTGATGTTCCTGTATTCACCGCTGTTAACCCTGATTGTTATCGGTGCCATTCCTTTATACGCACTGGTTTCGTTTTTTATTACCGGGCCGTTACAGAAACGGGTAGAGGACCTGGGCCGTGACAGTGCGGTGAACAATTCTTTTCTCACTGAAGCGCTTACCGGCGTGGAAACCGTTAAGGCGTTGGCGCTGGAATCACAGATGGCCCGCCGCTGGGAATATCAGACCCGGGACTTCGTCTATTCAAACTTTAAAGTGCAGCAACTCTCCCAGTTATCTAACTCACTGATTCAGGTGATCTCAAAAGTCACCATGGTGTTGGTGCTGTGGATTGGTGCCCGGCAGGTTATTGGGCTTGAGCTGTCTATCGGCCAGCTAATTGCGTTTAACATGATGGCCAATCATGTCAGCCAGCCGATTATCCGCTTAACGGAACTTTGGCGTAACTTTGTGCAGGCACGGGTCTCGGTTGAGCGTTTAGGTGACGTACTGAATACCCTGCCGGAAGTGAATAATGAACAGGCAGTGCTCACAAATGGCTTGCGGGGCAATGTGACGCTGGAAAACGTACTGTTCAGATACACTCCGGACAGCCCAGTTATTCTGAATAATATCAGCCTGAATATTCCTGCCGGTAAAATGGTTGCCTTCGTGGGTAAATCCGGTTCCGGTAAAAGCACCATTACCCGGCTGGTGCAAAAGCTCTATACCCCGGAGCGGGGCCGTATTCTGCTGGACGAGCAGGACGTTGCCGGTATCGACCCTGTGTCGTTACGCCAGTCTATGAGCATAGTTCTACAGGAAAACTTTCTGTTTAACCGCAGCGTGCGCGACAACATCGCCATCATGAAACCTTCTGCACCGCTGGAAGAGGTGGTAACCGCCGCTAAAAAAGCCGGTGCCCATGAATTCATTCTGGAACTTAAAGACGGTTACGACACGGTGCTGGCAGAAGGTGGCGCGTCATTATCCGGTGGCCAGCGCCAGCGCATAGCCATTGCCCGCTCACTGATTACTGACCCTTCCGTGCTGATATTTGATGAAGCAACTTCCGCACTGGATGACCATTCTCAGGCAATCATTAAAGAAAATATGCGGCTTATACAGCAGGGCCGTACGGTGATTTTAATTGCGCACCGCTTATCAACCGTAAAAGACTGCGACTGTATTTTTGTGCTGGATAAAGGGCAGATTGTGGAAGCGGGCAATCATAATCAGCTGCTGGCGAGGCCGGACAGCGCCTATCGCCAGCTATGGCAATTGCAGCGGGCTGAGCTGAATCAGGATCAAAGCACTCCTGTGGCTACAGGCTAAAGCTGAGTGGGAACATATTCAGGGCTGACTTTTTAAGGATATTTTTTAGGGACGAGCAATAATGCAGGAAAACACCGCGGCGCTGTTTGATAAAGACCAGCCACAAACCGCAGAAGCACAGACTGGTGATCAGGCTGGTGATCATACTGGGCCTGATACTTCAGGCAATGAAGCACCGGTTAAAGGCACTAAACCTGCCAAGCCACAACTGGCCTATGAATTCCTGCCGGAATATCTGGACGTACTGGAGCGGCCGCCTTCCAGTGTAGCCCGTTACTTTGTGCTGGGCATCATCGCTCTGGCACTGATTACGTTGGCATGGGCGATTCTGGGCCGTATCGACATTATCGCCAGCGCCAAGGGCCGGCTGATTATTGATGACCGTTCAAAAGTGGTACAGGCACCGGATCAGGGGGAAGTGAACGCCATACAGGTACGGGACGGGCAACTGGTCAGAAAAGGAGACGTACTGATTGCGCTGAACCGAACATCCTCAGAAGCGGAAAGCGCCCGGCTGGAAAACCGTTTAATCACCGTTGGCCTTGATATTGCCCGTACGGAAGCATTGTTAACCGACGATCCCAAGGCATCTTTTGCCCCACCTGTGGCAGCACCCGCGCACCGGATTAAAGAGGCGGAAGTGACGCTGGACGCTGAAATGATTGACTATCAGGTGCGGGTCAGCTCCCTTGAATATCAGATAAAACAAAATGAAACCCAGCGCACGCTAGCGGCAAAAGTTGCTAACGAAACCCGTTCATTAATCCGCAACGTTAAAGAGCGCCTTAAAGGCCGTAAACGCCTGCTGGACAGTGGCCACATTCCGCCGCTGGAATATCTGGAACTTGAAAAAGAAGTCATCGAAGAAGAACGGGATTACGCCCAGTTAATTGCCGATGCTGCCAGCCTTGAACTGGAAGGGCTCAGGCTGGAACAGCAGTTGCTGCAACTCAGTGCTGAAAATAAGAAAACTTTGCACGACCGTTTAACGGAACTGCGCAGTGAACATACCGATGCTGAAAAACAGCTGATTCAGGCTAACGAATTGCTACGGAAGATGACCATTAAAGCACCGGTCGACGGCGTTGTTCAGCAACTGGCGGTGTATACACTGGGTGGGGTGGTGACGCAGGGGCAGGAACTGATGATCATCGTACCGGAAGGGCTGGACCTTGAAGCGGAAGTTACCATCGAAAATAAAGACGTCGGCTTCGTACGGGCGGGTCAGCCGGTGGAAGTGAAGGTCGACAGTTTTCCATACACCAAGTACGGCACCATCAAAGGGGAAGTCATTCATGTATCCAGAGACTCCATGGAAGATGAGCAACAAGGTCTGGTCTTCCCGGCCCGGGTACGGCTCGCTGCCCAAATGGTACAGGCGGATGACGAGATTATTCAGCTTTCAGCGGGGATGAGCATCTCGGCGGAAATAAAAACCGGTGACCGCCGGGTGATTGATTACCTGCTGAGCCCTCTGAAGGAATATCAGTCGGAATCACTGAACGAACGGTAAAAGGCGTAGGGAAACAGCCATGCACAATACACATTCAATGAATCCCGCCAGCGATCCGGCAGGAATGGATCAGTTAGAGCGGGAAATAGCTTCCGCCTCGCTTATTCAGCACGACCATATAGCTACAGATCCATTAGAAGACAGTGGCCTGCAGGCGCTGGTACGTATAGCTAAGTACTTTGATATTGCCCTGGATGCGCGGCAAACCTGGTATAGCCACGGTAAAACCGAGGGCCTGTTCAGCCATATTGATATTATCCGCTGTGCCAAACGGGCAGGGCTGAAAGCCCGGTTAGTCACGCTCGATCCGGCAAAACTCACGCAGACACCGGTGCCCTTTATTATCAGCAGCCAGTTAACCGGCCAGCGGTACGTCGTGCAAAACCTTTCTGCAGACAATGCAGAAATACTCGACCCGATGACCGGGCAGGTAACCCGGCACTCGCTGGCGCAGCTGCAGGCGCTCTTTACTCAAGCAGGCTTTGCAAATGAAGCCATTCTTTTTTCTAAACAGCCCGCCTGGCAAACCACGGATAAAAAATTTGGTTTTGCCTGGTTTATTCCCTCTGTTCTGAAACATGCCTCCCTGTTTAAACGCATCATTATTGCTTCACTGTTCATCCAGATATTCGCACTGGCATCCCCCAAGTTTTTTGAAGTGGTGATTGATAAAGTGCTGGTCAGCCGGGGCTTACAGAGCCTGGATGTGCTGGCTATTGGTTTATTGGTCATCGCCATATTTGATCCGTTGATGACCTATATTCGCGGGTTAATCTTTTCCCATCTGGCCAGTGGGGTGAACTCAGAACTTTCTGCCCGGTTATTCCGGCATCTGATTTATCTGCCGCTGAACTATTTTCGGGAGCGGCAGGCGGGCAACATCATTGCCCGGGTGCGGGAACTGGATCATATCCGTAATTTCCTTACCGGCTCTGCGCTGATGATGATTGTCGATCTGGCATTTCTGGGTGTATTTCTCGCCGTGATGTACAGCTACTCAAGCCAGCTGTTCTACATTGTGCTTTCTACACTGGCAGTATTCGGCCTGCTCTGGCTATGTGTGGGGCCATTTCTGCGTAAACGGGTGGAAAAACAATATGAACGCAATGCCGATAACACCTCTTTTCTGACCGAAAGTGTGACCGGCATTGAAACCATAAAATCCTTAGGCATGGGAGAGCGCTTTGCGAAGGAATGGGAAGAAAAACTTGGAGCATCACTCAAGGCCTCGTTTAATGCCAGCATGCTGGGGCAGTGGGCCGGTGGCGCCATTGGTCTGGTACAGAAAATATCCTCTGCACTGATTCTCTGGTTTGGTGTGACCCTGGTAATAGATGGCGACCTTTCGGTCGGCCAGCTTATTGCCTTTAACCTCTATGCGGGGCATGTGACTATGCCGATTCTGCGGCTGGCGCAGATCTGGCAGGACTTTCAGCATACAGGCATTTCCATTAAACGTATTGGCGACATTCTAAATGAAGATACCGAATCCGCTGTCAGCGCCGGGCGTTCCTCGCTGGACAAGATCGACGGCAATATAGAACTGCGTAAAGTGACCTTCCGCTATACGGACGATGGCAAGGAAGTTATCCGCCGGTTGGACCTGAACATAAAAGCCGGGCAAACCATAGGCATCACCGGGCTGTCTGGTTCCGGTAAAAGCACCATTACTAAACTCATCCAGCGGCTATATACCCCGCAAAGTGGCCAGATCCTCATTGATAATGTGGATATGGCCATGACAGATCCATCCATACTTCGCCGGAATATGGGCGTCGTTCTGCAGGAAAACTTCCTCTTTAACGGCTCCGTGAAAGACAACATTGCCCTGAGTAATCCTTCGGCAGACATGGCGGCTATAGAGCACGCCGCAGCACTGGCCGGCGCTGATGAATTCATTAACGAACTGCCCCACGGCTACGACACGCCGGTAGGCGAGCGGGGCGGTGCACTCTCAGGCGGCCAGCGCCAGCGCATCGCCATCGCCAGAGCTTTAGTAGCCGACCCGAAAATCCTCATCTTCGATGAAGCTACTTCGGCACTGGATTACGAAACCGAATCCGCAATCTTAAAAAAGCTGCCGGAGATCGTAAAAGGCAGAACCGTCATTATGATCGCTCACCGACTGAACTGTATGCCGTTATGTGACCGGGTAGTGGTTATGGAACATGGGGAAATAATAGAAGCTGGACATCATGATGATTTAATTAAGAATGATGGACAGTATCGAGAATTATGGGAATTGCAGAGCGAATACTATGAAGTTTATCAATAATATATTATTAGTTTTGATTGTGTCTGTTATAGCAGGTTGTGATAACCGTTCTACCGATGAAAAGTTTCCTCCGCTGTCTAAGTATTACCCACCAACAGAAGATTATCCTCAAGGTTATGCCGATGTGCAAATGGGGGATTATTTGTTACGAGTGCCTGAAGAAATTGCATCGGTTGGCAAAAACGGGAGCTTTTCCGTATACATGAGTTGGCCAGAGTTTGAAGATATTAAAACAAGCGGGTATTTCAGACAATCATCGGTACAACGTAACATAGACACGATAGAAGTTTTTTTCAGATCTTTTCGTCAAGGAATTAAAGCGGGAGACCCTTGGCAGCAAGGAAATAGGGCTCGAGAAAGAAAAATAAATTTGATTAAAAAACTAAAAGGTCAAGAACATAAATCGGTAGAGTTTCCTAGTTATTGGGAATTCCGTAATCCAATTCTTAACAATAAACCGAATCTCTATATGCCTATGGATAAAAATATTATTGATCCGTTTGGATTACCCGTAATATTTGGCTGTAGTACTTTTAATTTGGATGTTGAATGGGACGAGATTACTAAGGTAAGAAATGGTCTTCCGCAGTGTGGCAGGGTTTTTCATTGGCCAGACGGTCATTCTGTTCATATTCGTTTTAAACGAAAACACCTGAAGGATGCTGTACTGATATATCAAAAGGTCATGGCGTTACATAACTCCATGATAGTAACTTCACCATAAAAATAGAAATAAATACAAGGATCCGTAAAAATGGCTTATATCTTTACATTACAACAACAAGAAACGATTGAAGCTTTGAAACTGGCAGTAGAGACTGACTCTAATCGAAATTATTCTGAAGTGTATCAGTATATCGCTGATATATTATTTCATCGTGAGGAAATGTTAAGCGGCAGTGGTAATCATGTAGTTTATGGACCTTCATTGGCGGATCAGGATCCGGCTATTCGTGAAGTGGCGCTCTGGTTTGCAGGTGCAGCACAGGTTAATGCTGGCGAAGGTGCTTTTTCTGTATTGATTCGAGAGTATACGGATTATCAGTTGCAATTGCGTAATCCGAATTGGACGACTCTTTCTTCTGAGCAGCAAAAAAGTTTAATGCAGGCAGCATCAAACAGGGTCGCGGAAAATGCTTTAGAAGATTTAATAAATAATAGGAATTGGGAGTTACCTACTTTAGATTCCATTGCGAAAGAAGATGCAGTTGGTACCGGTGAGATACTTTTCGATTACCTGGATGTAACCGATTCTGCACATTCGAAAGCTCAAAATAGTGCTTGGTCGGGCGCTCTGCTGTTTTCCATGCTGGATGCTACTGATACTCCATCTAGTGAGCAAAGCTGGCGTTTATTGGGGACTGAGTCAGATAGCCAGCTAGATACTCTTGCTGATTTCAGAGATGTAATTTTTGCCTACACATCATTTATTTATGCATTTAATAAAATGTCAGTAGCTGGATCTATTTTTGATGGTAGCGATGATATAAGTATTGGGTTACAAACTTATATCGCAGACCCTTTTTTTGCTGGACCAACTGCGGAATCAGTATTAGATAACATGACTAATGGTGATGCTGCTGATAGTGCTATTGATTTTATACGGTATCATGGGCCTGAATTCCTGTTGTCGAAGTTAGCTGCTTTAATGGGTGTTGAATTTACGGCATCAACGTCACCAGAAAGTCTTGCGCAGCAGGCTCAATTCTTATTCACCCATATTACTTCGAATGATCAACTATCGTTGTCGTTTAAAAGACTAGAAGGAAGTGAAGACTTTGCCGTGTTAGCACAACAAAATAATGAAGAAGGACAGGCGTATCGATACGCCTTAGTCAATCTTCTGCCTTTTGTCGTTACCGGAAACTCCAGTCTTTATTCTCAGCATAATCAAAACGGCGAGCTGGATCTGGAGAGCTTTGCGGCAGAATATCTTGATGATCGTGCTCAAATGCTCGAAGGTTATCTTGCGATTAAAAAAGCAGGAACAAATTTTGTACCTACCAATTCTGATATCTCATGGGCTAATGATTCAATATTGTTCCATGATCTTGATACAGGTATTTATTTTTCAACATGGTCTGCGAGATCTGATTTTAGCCCTAGTCTTTCATATCCCTCTGAAGGTTCTGGAGTACAAAGAAAAATTTTTGGTAGTAAAGAAAATTCTAATATTTTAACGGGTGCTGAAAAAGATGATCACCTTTATGGTGGCACTGTTGATGACACCCTAATTGGAAAAGAAGGAGCTGATAAGCTATACGGTGGTGACGGAATTGATAGATTATTTAGTTCTGATGAGCTAAATGTAGATGATAATGCTGTTGATGTTTTAGCTGGCGGGAAAGGCGATGATATTTACTATATGGCTGGCGGTGATATTGCTAAAGACACCGAAGGTAATGATGTTTACATCATTAATTCAGAATCAGCAAATGGCCAAAGAATCGTTATTGAAGATACTAATAATGTAGGTTCGATAATACTTAATAATGAACGTGTTACTTATGCTGTTAGTAAGTCAAATTCAGATAACTCTTGGTTGTTTAGTACGAATACTCTTAGCCTTTTAGGAACCTCTCTTATTATCACTGATTCCTATGGTAACGAAGTTGAGATTAAAAACTTCAGTAGCGGTGACTTAGGCATTACTCTTGACATAGAGATTGATAACACCCCAGAAGATATCATCATTGAAAATACTTATACAGGTGATAACTCAAGCCCGACAGCGGACTACATTAGGGCAAGTGATAATAATGACAAAGTCGTTTCTGGCGATTTGAATGATACTGTTTTATCTCTTCAAGGAGATGACATAGTAGAAGCTGGTGATGGCAATGACTTCGTTGATGGGTTTACAGGTGATGACCAGCTCTATGGTGAGGCGGGAAATGATCATATTTTCGGTGGTTTAGGAAAGGATACGATTTACGGTGGTGTTGGTAATGATCGCATTATCTTAGATCTTAATGATGGTCACAGAGGTTCTGGAGAAGAGTTTGCTGATGGTGGTGAGGGTGACGACTGGATCAGTGGTGGCGCAGGTAAAGATGTTATCTATGGAGGTACTGGTGACAATAATCTGTTCGGTGGGTCTGGAGCGGATATTATCAAAGCCGGTGATGGTGATGACGTTATTAGTGGCGATGGTTACGCCATATTATCAAGCGGCGAAGGGAAAATTTCTGGAAGATTGCAAACAGACTATACCGACCTCACTGACAATTATAACGATCAGATTGATGCGGGGGATGGTAATAATGAAGTTTTTGGTGGTGCAGGAGCCGATGTAATAACAACGGGGGCCGGTAATGATGCAATCCATGCTGATAAAGAAGATGCAAGCTTATATGGAGGCACGTACAGCGTTGATTTTGCTACTTTAGCAGAGGTTCTTCATGGTAACGATACTATCAATTCTGGTGCGGGCAATGACGAAATTCTTGCTGGCGGTGGTAATGACTTTGTAAATGCCGGAGATGGTGATGACACCGTATGGGGGGATGACTTCGCAGAAGTTACTTCCGGCGGTAACGATATTATTTACGCAGGTTCGGGTCGTGATCTTGTTTATGGCGGTAAGAAAAGTGACCATATTTATGGCGGTTCCGGAAATGATTCTTTGTATGGAAATGAAGGGTCTGATTTCATTTATGCTGGTACAGAAAATGATGTTGTTCACGGTAATGAAGGCTCAGACTTCTTATACGGTGAGGCGGGAGACGATACTCTTGAGGGGCACGATGGTAATGATTTATTAGTAGGTGGTAGAGGGGTTGATCATCTGAATGGCGGTGCAGGGCGTGATACTTATCGCTTTGAACGTGGCGATGCGGTTGTTATTAATGACATTTCAGACAATATTATTGATACAGCAGGTGAAGGAAACAAAATAATTTTTGGTGCTGGAATAGATGTTAATGATATTAATATAAAGGTTTTTGGAAACGACCTTTACCTTACATATTTTGATGAAGGTTTACTTATTTCTGATGGTTTTAAAGGAGTTATTGACAGTTATTTATTTGACTCCTCTGGAATTACCTTTTCTTACCGTGAGCTTTTTAGTAAGCGTCATACCGATTTTTTTAGTATTTCGGGCACAAGCGAAGCTGATGATTTATTTGGTGGTGCAGGATCTAGTTTATTACGGGGGGGAGATGGTAATGACACTCTATCGTCAGGCCATGGTCAAGGTGAATTATTAGGCGAAGGGGGGGATGACTTACTTGTTGGTAATATTGCTGATGATTCACTTCATGGTGGTATGGGTAATGATTTTTTAAAGGGTGGAGATGGTAATGACACCCTTAATGGAGGAGAAGGTAGTGATGTTTACTTCTTTGACTCGGGTTTTGGGCATGATGTTATTAATAACGATGACATGACTGACAGTATTGATGTGATTCTCTTTGGGAAAAACATTTTGCCCGATGCTGTTGTTGCAAGCCGTGTTAATGATGATCTAAGGCTGCAGGTAGATGATGATTCCATCACAGTTTTAGGCTTTTTCAGTGCATCAATGCAAAATAATCAAGTTATTAATGAAGTACGTTTCTCAAATGGAGTTATCTGGAGTACGGCGCAAATTGGCGCCATGATATTACAAGGCTCAGAAGCAGACGATACCTTGAATGGCTATTTTGGTGATGATCATCTTTCTGGTTCAGGTGGTAATGATTCATTAAAAGGTTTTGCTGGAAACGACGTGTTAGAAGGGGGCGCAGGAAGCGACAACCTCTCAGGTGGTGAAGGAAGCGACAGTTATCATTTTAGCCTCGGTTTCGGTCATGATGTCATTAATAATGAGGATTCGCTAAGTGACAGTGTAGATCGCATTGTATTTGATGAATCGATTGCACCTTCTGACGTTTCTCTCAGTCGCGCTAATAATGATCTGGTCATTAAAGTTGCTACGGACCAGATTAACGTGACTAACTTCTTTTTATCATCGATGAGGAGTGATTATTTATTAGATGAAATTCAGTTTAGCGATGGTACCCGTTGGGGTAGTCAGGACATTGCTCAGATTGTACTGACTCCAACGGACAATAATGATGAGCTTCATGGTTATGATACGAATGATGTGATTGCTGGAGCAGCAGGTGATGATGATATATACGGACACGAAGGCAATGACACTTTGCGTGGTGATGCAGGCGCGGACGTTTTATATGGTGGTGCAGGTCAAGACTCACTAGAAGGTGGTGAAGATAACGATACTCTTTATGGTGGTGCCGATGCGGATCAGCTTTACGGTAATGAAGGTGATGACCGTTTAGAAGGTGATAGTGGAAATGATGAGCTTGATGGTGGAGAGGGGCGGGATCACCTCGTCGGCGGTGATGGTGACGATACGCTTCGAGGCGGTTTAGGGAATGACATTCTAGCCGGGGGGACAGGTAACAACACCTTCTTTTATGCTAAGGGCGATGGGCGTGACTCAATTTTCAACGCTCACGAGGGACAGAGTACGCTTATCCTGTCCGGCATTGCTTTATCAGAGGTGCAAATCAGACGTTCATCAACAAGCATGGTTCTTAGCTTCTTAGGCTCCCCAGGTGATCAGATCGACTTAAGGAATATGTTCTCAGGGTTGTCGAATACGACTTACATGCCACAAAGTGGGCTTTCTATTAGTTTAGATAATCAGCCTCCAATTTACTTCTCGCCAGAAGTCTTAGCTGATTTGATGGTAAAAGGTTCTGTGAACGATGATGATATTGACGGTACTTCACTCAGCGATCATGCAGAAGGTTTTGCTGGCAATGACGTTATCAGCACTGGTGATGGAGATGATATTCTTGATGGTGGTACTGGCAATGATTCATTAAGTGGGGGTGATGGAAATGATCACCTGATCGGAGCAAACGGGGAAGACCGCTTATATGGCGGTAATGATGATGACCGTCTTGATGGCGGTGACGGAAATGATGGCCTTGTTGGCGATAGAGGCAATGATTCACTGAACGGTGGGGGAGGTGATGATTTACTCAGCGGGGGCCGGGGTGACGATCAATATTATATCGCTGCCTCTGATGGTAATGATCAGATAGATGATGACTCGGGACTTGATCAGCTTATTTTTTCTGATGTTTTGCCAACAGATCTTTTGTTACGTAGAGATGGATTTAACTTAGTGGTAAGGAATACGGCTAGTGGTTCGGTGATTAATATCTCTGAGCAATTTACCGATATAGCCGGTCAGCCAGGAGCTAAAGCAATAGAGTCTTTTGTGTTTTCTGATAATACAGTTTGGTCATTTGATGATATCGCCGTTGCTGCTACAGCAGGCACATCGGCTAATGATGTTATCCACGCCCATGCCACTTCAGACATCATTGATGCTGGTGATGGAAATGATGAAGTCTTTAGTGGTGGTGGTGATGATACTGTCCGTGGAGGAAAAGGGAATGATACTCTTCATGGTGAGTCAGGAAATGACAAATTGTACGGTGGTGATAATAACGACATTTTGATTGCCGGTGATGGCGATGATTACCTTCAAGGTGATGGTGGTAAAGACGAGCTTCAGGGTGGGGATGGCAATGACACTCTGAAAGGAAACGGCGGCTCAGATAAGCTTTATGGAGGTAGTGGCGATGACAAACTTTATGGAGGAGGGGGTAATGATGAACTTTACGCCCAGTGGGGAGATGACAAACTGTACGGCGGTAATGGCCACGATATTCTAAATGGAAATTTAGGCGGAGTAGACCAGCGTCTTTTTGGTCAGGAGGGGAATGATACTCTTGTTGGACAAGGAAAACTCTATGGTGGTAATGGTGATGATGTTATTCAAGGTATTGGTTTATTAAGCGGTGATGCTGGTAACGATACGTTAACTGTTCGACAGGATTACACTAACGGCAATAATATTAACAGTTTGTTCGGTGGTGATGGAGACGACACGCTGATAGCCAGCGAACAAACATGGGGTAACGTGTCCGTTGAGCTAACAGGAGGCAAAGGTAATGATTTGCTATTTGGTTCTTATGCTGATGATACGTATTACTTCAATCTGGGTGACGGCTCTGATCGTATCATTGAAACGCGAAACGGTGGGAGTTATAGCAATATAACCCCTTCCAATGACCGTTTAATCTTTGGTGCGGGCATAACGTCTACAATGCTTTCTGCAGAAAGACAGAGTAATGATTTACTTCTTAAAGTCGGAGATTCGGATGATAGCATTCTTATTGAACGTTGGTTCCAAGAGTCTACAGATCATTTCAAATTAAACCAGTTTGTTTTTGACGATGGCACTGTGCTTACTGATGCTGATATCGAAAATATTGCTGTAACGATTGGTACTGCTATGGGAGATTCGCTCTTAGGTTACCGTCAACTTGATGAAGTCATTCAGGCAGGAGAAGGTGATGATCAGGTCTGGGGGCGTGCCGGTAACGATCAACTGTATGGTGATGATGGTAATGACATCCTTGACGGGGGGGATGGTAATGACAGCCTTGATGGCGGTGCAGGAAATGACCAGCTAAAAGGTGGTCTCGGCGATGATGTTTATATTACTGGCAGTGGTAACGATACTATTGTTATTGATGCTAATGGTGGCCATGACACGATAGATGTTAAAGCCGGTGGTTCTAACGGCATTATCTTTGGTGCTGGCCTTACTGCTGACCGTCTCGACTTTAGCCAGGAGGGTGATGATTTACTTATTAAAGTTGATGATGGCAGTACTCAAACTATCCGTGTGACAGATCACTTTTTAGGTGGAGAAGCTGCTATCGATTGGCTACGCCCTTCAGGTTCAAATGCTTTAACGGCATCTCAGATTAATCAACTTATTATCGATGCCGCTAACGGTAATGAAGGAAATGAAGGTTCAGGTGACGAAGGTTCTGGTAATGGAACTACTGGCAATTTTGACACTGTGGTTGTTGGTTCTACCGCTGGTGAACAGTTATTAGGAACCAACGGTACGAACCTGATTCAGGGCCTTGATGGTAACGATCAGATCTTTGGTTTTGCCGGTAATGATCAGTTAGAAGGCGGCAGTGGTGATGACCGTTTATACGGTGGTAACGGTTCTCGCACGAACTCTGGTGATGATGTTCTGATTGGCGGTGAGGGTAACGACATTCTGGTGGGTGAAGATGGTAATGACCGTCTTGAAGGTGGTGCCGGCAACGATCATTACTATTACTACGCAGGTACCGGTAAAGATGAAATCATTGATGCTGAAGATGGCCAGGATATTCTCTTCTTTAATGACGTAGCACCTGACCGGCTTAGCTACCATCAGGACGGTAGCGATTTGATCGTACTGGTGGATGGTGATCTTGAACAGCAAGTACGGGTTAAAGATCACTTCCTGGGTGGTAATCATGAAATTATGGTTCAGCCTAATGGCGGCTACACGCAAACGGCAGCAGCCATTGCTAATCAGCTAACGGCCTTACCTGGTACAGATAACTCCTCCGGAGAAGATCCTGATACAGGTTCAGGAACCGATACCGGCAATGGTGATACGGGAACTGACGGCGGTGATGGCAATAGCCAACCGGGAGATACTTCACAACCGGCAGAGCCTGGTACTGATCTGTCAGGTGATGACACTGTCACAGGTACCGCTAATGCAGAGGTGTTGGTATCCGGTTCCGGAAATGACACTTTATCCGGGTTAGCCGGTAATGACCGTCTTATAGGCGGTACTGGAGATGATGTATACATCATCGGGGCTGCCAACGGGCTGGATACGGTGATTGATTCTGAAGGCCAGAACATAATCCGTTTCGTTGATGGTATTGGTTTTAATGATGTTGCCAGTGGTCTGGTGAAATCCGGTAACGATTTGATTCTGCGAATCTCAGGATCTGCCACCAATCAGGTGCGAATCGCAAATTTCTTCACTGTTGCGAACACTATCGAAAAGCTGGAGTTTGAAGTGGGTGGCCAGATAACTGCCGCTCAACTGTACGGTGCCTTTGGCAGTGCAGCGCCAACAGCAACGCTTACCTCGGGTGAACTAATGTTTGGTGATGGACAGGCTAATACACTGACAGGTGATACTGCAAATGACATGCTGTTCGGAGGGCGTGGTGACGATACGCTTCAGGGCAATGCCGGTGACGACCAGTTGTTTGGTGGTGCAGGTGATGATGTATACCTGATCGGCGCTTCGCACGGTAAGGACACCATCATTGATACTGAAGGAACGAATATCATTCGTTTTATCGATGGTATTGGTTTTAATGATGTTGCCAGTGGCCTGATGAAATCCGGTAACGATTTGATCCTGCGTGTTGGCAGTGGAGGCGATCAGGTTAAGATAGAGAGCTTCTTCAGTGTGGCGAATACTATTAATAAACTGGAGTTTGAAACTGGCGGGCAAATTACTGCTGCTCAGTTATATGGCGTATTTGGTGCAGCAGCACCAACGGCCACAACGATTACCTATGATGCCCTTACTGGCGTTATTACCGGTACCGCCGGGAATGACACCCTGAATGGCAGCGATGGTAATGATCAGCTCTCAGGAAATGCCGGCAACGATACCTTAGACGGCGGTGCTGGCGATGACCGTTATCTGTTTGGCAAAGATGACGGGCAGGATGTGATTGCTCAGAACGATGCTGATGGTAATGATACGCTGGTTTTCGACGGCAATATTGCAACAGATGAACTCTGGTTTAGCCGTCAGGGTGAAGATCTGCAAATCAATATTGCTGGTACGGATGATCAGGTTACCGTTGATAATTGGTATACAAATGATGGTGCGCAACTGGATGAGATTGAAGTTGGTTCATCCGTGTTGCGTAACAGTCAGGTTAACCAGTTGGTGAATGCCATGGCTGCATATAGCGTGCCTGAAGGGGATGGTGGTGTTATTGCCCAGTCTACCAAGGATGCATTGCAACCTGTACTGACTCAGGTTTGGGAAACCAGATAATTACTTGATTGTGGTAGAAAAGCCCGACTTCTGTCGGGTTTTTTTAGGTGTATCAATTCAGACTTGATCTGACAATTACCGATTTATTGGTAAGGTGACGTTGCTTCCAGGTTATTAATATAACGTAAGCATTTCTCTGCCTGTCCTTTTTGTATGAAACTGGCTATATCAATATGACACCAGCGCTGTTGCAGCGTATGTAATAACTGAATGACTGATCGGGTAAGTGGAATAATTTGATAGGGTAAAGAGGAACGATTTCGACTACCACTTTTCACATCGTCTAATGATGTTGGGTAGCCTTGTGCGGTGAGCCAGTCCGCGAGCTCCTGTTGTTTCATATCCTTTATTAAGCCATAAGCCTGTTGGCCGTACGCCCGCAGAAAAACGCGTTTTAACAAGCTGTCAGATCGCTCTCCATCCAGGAACTTGATACCACACCCGGTTTGGTAAGCTTGTTTCACTGCTAAATAATCTTGCCAGTGTTCCCAATCATCCAGCGTTTTTAGACAGTGTTTTCTTCTCCAGCCATCAAAAATCGCACGTACTTGCTTAAATTCTTCAAGATTGCACCAAGGTTTACTTTCAAATGCGATATGTTCAGTGCTTCGAACTTCCTGCATAACAGGATTGACAGGGCAACGTTTGAAATCGTATTCAAAATTGATTAGCCGTTTTTGCTGATGGCGAATTAAATCGGCGTCAGTCAGCCACTGTTCGCGCATTGAGATCAGAGAACTGTAAGTGTAGTTATCACCTGGAGCGCGATTAAGATACTTACTAACCATATGAGCATTCTGCTCAGCTTTGATTCCATCGGTATCCTTAGCCGATGTTGCAGGTGGTTTGTAACCTGCTTTAGCCAGCACGATATTTTCACCTACTGCGGACTTAGCGGTTAATTGGCCTCGAGTTTTCATGCCAATTAATTGTCGAACCTCATGCTTTTTCTCCAGCATGTGCTCGCCTTTATAGAGTAAATCGCAAATTTCTTGATAACGCTGGCATAAAGGACCTGAGGTGTCGATCTGGTCTAGGGGGATATTACAGATAAAACCATCGGTCGTGACATTTGTAACTATTTTATCGTCTGGAATTCTTGAGAGTAATTCACCAATCACCGCCCGCACAAAGGACGTTGTATGACCAGCGAATTGTGGACTTGAAATAGCGCTCTCACCGATTTTTTTACTTAACCCTGTTTTAGCATCAAAGCCCGTTTTGTTTTGCAACCCTTGATATGTTTTACCATAACAATTGTTGCCAACAGCTTTGACAAGTTTTTCATAAAAAGAATTACCTTGGTTTTTATAATGAGCACGTCGGTCCCTTACCCACTGTACAAAGGGCTGAAAAATTCTCACAGCGGTTGTTTTCCACGGATAAATAACACCGTGCTTAATGGTCATTTTACAACCAAGGCTGTGGGCTAAGGCTATTTCAGGCGCGCCGCAGTAAGATTCGCCTTGTAGTGGGAATATTTTGCCTTTATCTCCAGCATCAACGGGGAGGCATGGAAAACGGACATGCTGCGGAAAATGAAATTTAACGTAGGCAAACCCCATAACATGCCCAAGATAATCATCAACAGCGGTTGATACGAAGGCGGCTTCATAATCGATAGGATGAATATCACACATACCGCGTGTGTAAGCACCTCGCAAGTCTATATCTACCCAGTTATCAACAGGCGTTGGGCCTTTGTAATAAGCTTCGTTTCTGCCACCGGCGCAGCAGTCAATAACGAAGGGACGGAAGAACTTATTGTCAGGTGTGAATACCTTCGTTGTACGCTTTTGAGTACGGTTTTTTTTCACATGCCAGTATTCTTCTTGCTCATACGACACGCCAAAAAGTGCTGCGTAATCTAAGCCGTCCTGATGTTGTAACGTTTTCAGAAAACAGGCAGTTGCGGCTGAGCTTAAAGTAGCGGGAAGATTATTTAACCCAAGCTCGTTCCTGGCAAAGTCGTGCATAGCCAGCCCATATTCACATGCGATTTCAGCATCACGCAGTGCATATTCTTCAAATCCTTCCGGATCTGCTGCTAGGTATTCTTCCATTCGTTCAATGCTGAAAGGCTTCGGTATTTCCCGCTTTGGAATATCGAGCATGTCTCCCACGGTTGCCAAGCTAGCATATCCAGGAGTTAACAGCAGTGTGTCCACGAATCGGACCAAACACCTTAACCGTTTATTACCTTTGCTTTTCAGTACGATTGGATCAGCTTTAAAGCGCCTGCTGTTAACTACATCAATATCAATTCCGTAAGGTTTCGTCAGGCTTGTAAAGCTTCCACCAACAGAATCTGCTTCGGTTTTGAAATCAAAGAAATCTTTAAAACTGCCTAAATCAGCGCGTATAAAATGCGCATACAAAAATATTCCAGAAGGGGCTTCATCAATCACGCCTTCTTGCAACGCGCTATTTACAACATTGCTAATGAAGCTTGCAAACGTAGGTCTGTCACTCTTTTTAGGGCCTTTAGGATAGTATATGTACGTAAAAGTCTGCTGCCCGTGACGGACGTAAGCCTGGAGGCTGAGTACTTTAATGTGAGCTTTTTCATTAACCAATACTTCGGTGAACTCAGAGTCAAAGCCGATATGTATGACAGGGCCAGTCGCTTCGCTGATCATCCCTTCCATTGAATTACTTACAACAAAGGCATGCAGATCGAGCTCTATTTCCCGTGTTAATGACATTTCAGGCATTTGCTGAGCAGACTGCATTGCCTGAGATATATTGGTATATATTTCTTCATCTGCGAACGTTTCAGCAATGTTTAATGAGTGAAGTGGCGTTAACTCGCTGATATCAGGGGCTGATAACGTCAAGCGGTTCTCTGGTAATGTATAAGGAAAGTCATGCATCGTAATTCATCTCAAAAAAAAAGCTTCCAGACAGGAAGCTTTGGTTTCTTTTAAATAATGTTTTTAAGCCGCTTTGCTATCTTTTTTAACGTCATTCGCTACGGCTTCATCGCTATTGGCAGTGGTTGAAGGATGAGCTACAGCCACTTCATCAGCAGTCTTGATACGTAAAGCGTCCCAGTTAATTTGATACGGTTTTCTAGGATTCGTAGAGTTGACTGCTTTAAGCAGTTCGACGATTACATCATTTATATCGGTGTAATCTTCATCGGATAACCAGAACACGGGTTTACCTTCAGCATCAGAGATAACGGCGGCTTTCCCGTCATGAGAGGGGGATATGCCACCTACATAATCAGTGGCAATGAACCCTCCCTCAGGCAAGCAGATGCGTATTTGCTTATCAGGGCATTTTAAAGCTGCGTCAGTGACCATTTTTAACAGCCGCTGGCCTTCTTCAGGGTTGGCTTCTTTAATGTACAGCTTGCCCTTCCCTTGATGGTCAGCACCATAGAGGCAACTGGCTTTACCGGGGAAGTACTGAGCAAAGGCCAGTTGTTCAAGACGCACGCCAGCACGGTTATCAATGTTAAACAGAGGTGATTGAGACATAGTGTTACTTCCTACAGGTTGTTCTGGCTTGCGCCATGGGTTGATATTTGGGATTGCTCCCAGGCTTCGATTTCAGCAAGAGGAAAGCGGATTTGCTTACCAATGCGGATAAACGCTGGAAGCTGAGCAGGAGTACGCGTAATTTGAGCACTGACAGTGCTTGGATTTAGTGCGTACCGCTCAGCAAATTGTTTTATGGTGAGTACTTGTACCGTCATGATGTTTACCCTTAGTTATCATCAGGAGTGTTGAATAGGTCACCGAACAGCGCGTGCACAGTTCTTTCACTTGCAATAGAAAGCTGTTCGGGGATGTGATGGGTATAACGCTCAGTGGTGGTGGCGTTCTTATGATTGAGAAGCTGTTGAGTAGCTCGTAGGTCGCCGTTAACCGCGTTACACTTACTGCCGAAACTTCTACGAGTATCGTGTAACCAATACTCAGGTAGCATTCCTGCCGTGCCTGCTTCCGCCATTACTTCAGCGCGAATCTTGTTGAATGATGCTCGCGGATAAGCAATATAACCTTCTGCACGCAGAGCCGACGGAAAGATGAATTCATTAATCTGCCATTGCGTACACTGCTTTAAGATGTGACGAGCAGCGCTGTTCAATGGATAGGTTGCATCATCGCCGTTTTTTGAGTCAGGTATAATGACGCTTAACCCGTCAGGCTGGATATCGCACCACCGCATTCGCATTGCTTCACCAATACGGCAGCCAAGAGCACAGGCTAAAACTTGGCAGTGGCCTTGGGGGGTATTCAGGGATAATGCTTTCTGAACATGCAGTTGCATTTCCGTATCAGTAAGTGTCCGCTTACGGGTATTTCTTTCTTTAAGCAGCTTAATTCCCATGCACGGATTTACGTCCAGTAAACCTTCGTCACAAAGAATATGTAAGTCTTTCCGATAACGGTTAAAAATACGATTAACAGTAGCAGTTGATCGGCCAGTTTTAGCTGCATTCATTACTGCTAATGCTGTAACCTTCACGTGCTTGTTCACCGCTATATCACCGACACGCTGACCATCTTTTAAAACTAGGTTATGCAGTACTTTCTGCCTGGACCTAGCACCTTTCGAGTCTTTTAAGTCGTCGATATATCTAGAAACATATAATTCCGTTGCTTCTTCAAGACTAATATCTGTCACTGATACACTTTTTTGATTACGACGCAGGTGAATATCTTCATCTACTCGTTTAAGCGCAGCCCGAATAGGAACTCCGCGGCAGCTGGTAAAGCAAATTCTTTTACCGTTGACTGATATCCGCGCACCATAAGAATCTTCTTCCACACCTCGCCATAAGCGCTTACGCGGATGATCCTCAATACGGTATTCAATTGCTGACTGCCCTCGGATAGGGCGTGGCAATACGTCGATTGCTTTTTGGTTTGGTTTTACTATATTCGCCATTTTCTTTTACTCGGTCTGTAAAGTTTTACAGTCGTATAAAACGATTACTGTCTCTTCACCCCCTATATATAAACGCTATTTTTGAAGAGACAACGTAGGCAGTTTTTAGGTGGAGTTGGTGAATATTGTTATAGCTAGCAACGGATGATTAATGCTTCAGGAAGCCGCTGTAAGGCGAAATTTGATCGTTGGAATTAAAATTCGACTTGTAATATATCTACGCAAAAAAAAAGGGCCGTAAAATGCTTCTAAGAGGCGTCTATATTTTTTTCGAATAAAAAATTAAATTTTTATGCCTTTAGGCGGTGGGTTGAGGGTGCATGACATAAGTAGGCTGTGTATACCCAATACGCTATTTGTCACTTTTTTATAACTTATTGATTTTTGGTGGTTTATTTGTAGTTCAACGTTGCAGGTCAGAAGTCTCCACAAAGGATTTAAAATATTTCGCAAGTTTTTAGGAAAAAAGAAAGCAAAAGGTATAGTGCACTGCGCTCGCTAGCGCGATGCTCGTGAGAAAAAAAGAAGGCGGAGCTGCTGGCGCAGCTCCGGTTCATTTTTAGGATTTTTCTGGTACTAAGCACCTGTTACTCACTTAGCTATCTAAAGTGACACACACTTCAAATACATCCATCTCATAATAGCTAATGAAATTAGCTTCAAACATCTGATAGAAGTCGCCAACTTCAGAAATAGACATGACTTTATAGTGCCGCACTTCACAAATACCTTGGCTAACATCGAAGTCTATCTCTTTCGCCAGTTCAGCGTCCTGGCCTTTGCCGACATATGAGAAGTCTGTGATGTATGCCACTTGGTAATGTTCAGCATTACGGGTCAGTCTTACTTCCACAGGATGGTAGCCACCTTCCTCAGCAGAGTAAGTGGGGTCACGAAAGTTAAATGTAATAGCCGTGTGTTCAGGTATTTGTTGGGCTGTGTACTTCTTAGAAATCTCAGCATTTAACAGCCTTGAGAAGCCTTCAGATACGGGCAGGGGACAGCCGTCCAGCTTTATTGGCAATCGCATAGTGTTTTACCTTGTAGGGTGTAGGGTTAGTGAGTGTTAATTTGCACGCGGTATGTGCGAGGTTATGGTGTAGAGGCAGGCGAACGCTGGAGTAATTGCTCAGCTACAGTTTCAAAATCATCAACCTGTAAGTGCAGGAATGCATTCTTTTCACTGGCTTTAGTCAGCGCTATATCTGGTGCTCTTAAAATCGCAGCCAGAAATGATGCGTTGTTGGATGATTTACCACGCATACAGGGTTTTAGCAGCGTTGATTTGAATGGTCGGTTAGCCTGAGTTGAGAGCGTTTCAATCACCACAGCCAGATCGATCCATTCTTTGGAATGCAGACCACCGCCGTCATTACCGCTGATGCGCAGATACAACTTCTGGTCGTTGATGTTTTGTGCAAGCTGATAGTAAATCTTACCTGTTGATGTAGGACTTAATTTATCAGCCAGGCCACGTTCAATGATGAGTGCATAGTCTGAGTTTACTGGATCTGCTATTCCAGAACCTTCAGTAGCTTCTGATGCTATGGGGATTACATTCGCCTCTGTTGAAATGTCATTTACGTTTTCTGTTTGGGGTGTTTCTTCTGTCGGCTGTTGATCAGCAAGTGCTGTTTCAGCTGTCTTTTTACGAGGTGACATCGTATTAATTCCTTCTGTTTAGGGTAAGAGGGGGACTGCGTTAAAGATCTTGATAGATTTGCTCTGCCTGAGCGTGATGGTGAGGCCAAACCTGAGAGTGCAATGCTTTCAACGCCGCTGTGATAACCGCCAGATCATCCAGGTAGCCAACGAGTGGCAATATATCGGGCATCGCGTCGATCGGATCAATGAGGTATACGAGTGCGCTGATAACGATCGCTTTGGCCCAGACAGGCACATCTGCATCGGTTAACAGGACATAAAGCAAAATGGCTTCATGCAAGATATCTTCAAGATGTGAGATGTCTTTTAGCTTGTTCCAGAAACTGTCGTGTGAGAATGACTCGGCAGGCGGGTTAGCCATGTCTTAGCTCCTTTATCAGTGGGTGTTTAGTTGGGATTAGCAGGTAAAAGCCAGCGCCATCATCATGAACAATGGCTAGAGACAGCTGATAGCCGTTGGGTAATTGATCTGCGAACTCGGAATAGGTCAGCGCAAATATCAGCTGTTGTTGTAGTTCTGTTGATAAATGCTGGCTTTCAAAGCAATCGTGATGATGAACAACCATTAGAGTTGTCGAGCAGTCCGCCCAAAATGCCTTAGCTTCTTCTTGATTACTGAAGGGGTCGAGTAAGCAGGATTTCAACTGTTTGCTAAGCTCAGGCGTTAGACCGAGATCATCACACACGGGCCATTGTCGGGTGATAAACATGTAAGGCTCCAGAAACGAAAAAGCCCCGATCATTTCTGACCGGGGCTGCTTTAAGAAAGGTACGTTGCATTGGCTGACTTACAACTGAACGTATCCTAAGGTGACGGCGGAGACGATGTCGCTGACGGTATTTGCAACGCCTTCAACAACGGCTTCAGCTGATAGAACAACCGCGCCGGGTATATTGGTGACGGTATCGATAGGGTTGAACAGAGTGCCTACTACTATGCCAACCATTGAGTAGCACACACCGATAACAACTTCGAACAGATCAATCACCACGCCAAGAAATGCATCAATGTATTGTGTGCTTTGCTCATTATCGTCGCGTTCTATCTGATAGCCGATATAACTCATTTCTTTAGTAATGAAGTTAGCTATGCTGGCAATGGCATAGGTGGCATGACTGGCACCGTCCCAAGTGAACAGGGTGAAATTACCGTTGCCATGATGCTTATAGGTGACAAAGTGATAGCCATTGGCATACACGCCCATCATGTAAGCCCGCTCCAGATTTTTATCACCCCAGTTAAACCAAGGACGTTCTTTGGCCCATGGCTTATCAACAGAGCGGTCCAGGTAATCATGCTCAAGGGTGTTGATCCAAATTGTATTGCCGTTACTACCGCCTCCGGATTGTTGCTGGATGATGTGTTGGGATTCACAGGTTGTCATTCGGGAGGATGTCAGGGCTTCTACCGGGTGACGAAGGGTACAGAAACCTTTACCAATGGTTTTAGTAAAGGCATGGGCGGGTGCGGTCAGCATCATGAAGAGCGTGGATGCGGCAAATGTAGCTTTTATTAAGCGGGTTAGGTTCATATAAATATCCTTATTGTTCGTCTTGCTGAATAAACGTATCCAGCGAAAGGGAGAGGTCTTTGAGAATTTGTTTCTTGATGGCTATCGGCGATAGCACTTGAATATGCGGCAACCAGTATTTGATGAGCGGTATGATCTGCGTGGCGTGTTGTATACGTGATGAGATGAGTAATCCACCACTATCCAGTTCGTGTAATAGCTTTTGCTCAGGCAGTAATGGACGGCGCTTGAAGTAACTAGCGATGTTCTGTTCTACCGATACGATGACTTCAAAGCTCTGAGCGCCGTACCAGATAGTGGTATTACGATTGATTTCATCCTGGATGATGGGGTCGATATTAAAGGCGGCTTTGAGGCTTTCAATGCCACGGATTGCTGCTACGACAAAAGACTTTAATCGGTCATCATGGACTGCTGCCAAATACCAAAGCCCTTTGTAGTTTACTAGCCGATAGGGGGCTACCTGTTCATAACTTTTCGCTTTATACGTGAATGCAATTAGGCAGGTTTGTCGTATAGCGGCTTCAAGCTGATTAAACTCTCTGAGAAACGTCTGGCTGTCTTCGTACGACATACCTTTGATCAGGTAAGGCGCAGTCTTGCTGCTGTCGAGCAAAGTGCCTAATAGCCTGTCATCCATGACGGGAAATAACCCGTCTATATCCAGTATTTGTGCAAAATGGCGTAAGTCGTGATTGCTGCGCTTGCCCAGTGCCGATGTCAGGCGATATCCGCCATCATCATGGGTAAGGGGCAGGTAGCCTAAACGCTGGTGGAGATCGCGCTGTATGGTGCGAGTCGAGACATTAAACTCAGCCGCCAGCGCGTCAATGTACAGCGTCGCACCTGAGTTCAGTTTGGTCAGTATTAGCCCAAGTCGCTGGCCAAGTTTATCGCGTGATTCCACAGTATTTAGCAGTGTCTGAAAAAAAGCTTGATTGTCTAACACGGCCCGGACAGGGCATGTCGTTTCAGAAAGTATTCCGCAAATAAACTGAAAGCACCGCCACTTCTGACATAGCGACGAGTAGTTGTCATTGTGATTAAAAAGTAACCGATAAGTACGACACAACCTGTCGTACCTATCGGAGTTTTAGTGGGGAATGGAGCCTTACACAGATCAACGAACCTATGGCTAGCATCGACAGATACATAAATAGCAGAAGGGGATAGGTGCTATTTAGACATCAGCTCACGATGTCAGTTAATTGTTCACTGGTATCGCGCTGTCGCTCAACGGTGAGTTTCGCGTACCGCATGCTGGATGTGTAATGCTGATGTGCCAGTTGAGCCTGTACATCGTTCAGTGAAAATCCCGCTGATACAAGGTTGCTAGCGACCGAGTGTCGAAGCGTATGGAAGACAATGTTCTCAATATCTTTAATACCGGCGCGTAACAGTATCTGTCGGTAAGCTACCCGGCAATCAGTCAGTGGTTTTCCTGGTTTACGACCTGCAAAGATGTAGGGGTTACCGGGCTTCTTTGGCAGGTTTGTCAGGATGCTAATGGCTAAGTCTGACAGATAGACAACGCGGCTTTTGCCGTTTTTTGTACGCGGGATAAATAACGTTCGCTCGTCGATATCTAAGTGCTCATACTTAGCTAGCCGCATTTCGCTGTTACGGGTACCGGAGAGTGCTAGCATGGCGATAAATGCACCAATGTATGGGTTACGTTTATAGGCGAGAGCTTCGCGAATCAGCGCCTTCATCTCTCCTGCATCCAGAAAGCGGGTGCGTACGTTATCTTCTTTTAGTAGCTTGATCTTCATGGCCTCATTCACCGGTACAATATCAAAGCGTACCGCGAATTGCCCCATGGTTTTCAGTACGGCTAGTACACGGTTACAGGTTGCATTGGCGTAAGCCGGACGATCTTTAGTTGGTTCATTCAGTTTTAGTTGAATCAGCTGAACATGTGTGGCTTTGAGGTCAGTATATTTCAAGTGGCCAACCAGTGGTTCAATATGCAGCTTGAAACGTTCAATATCTGACTTCCAGGTCTTCTTGTGCTTCTTCTGTAGGGGTAAAAAAGTGTGCCAGAAGAATTCGCTTACGGTCGGTATTTGCTGCTGTACTTCCTGTTCACCTTTAGGATCTCGACCTTCAGCCAGCATGGCTCTATAGCTGCGAACGGCTTTTCGTGCTGCAGCAACATCGATATCAGGAAAGCGGCCAAGATTGATGCTGCGTTTACGGCCATTAAAGGTATAGCGCAGCAGGAAGCGCTTATTACCGGATTTACCGGAAAGACATTTAAGCCCGGTTAACTCAGTATCTGTAACTTCAAGTTCAGTGGATGAAGATGCTTTATCGTTGGCGGGTAAAGACCGAATACGGTCGTTGGTGAATTTGAATTTCTTGTTCATAAAACCTCCGGAATTAGATATCCGAAGGTTTTATATATGACTAAAAAGTGTGTAGTTACAGGTTGGGTTACACGACCATCCTATGCCAGAAGCGGTTATTAACGCCTAATATTAGATGTATCATTGATGATTTTTCGTATTTTATTAATCGAAATCTAATTCAGTCACTGTATTAGATATATCTTGGCCAATAGTTATTGCTTTATTGACAAGCTCCTCCTTTGGGGAAGTGATTTGTTGTTTATTCTGGTTTAATTTTAAGTGTTTCAATAAATGCTTGTGTCTTATGCTGTGGTCTGAAAATATTGTACCCCATGGTTTTACATACATACGAAAGTTATCGGTGTTAAGTAATAACCCGGGCTCTCCATGAGGCTTCATAGAATTTAATTGGCCTTGCATAATAGCTTTAGCATTAGGGTCGTCTGTAATTTTTCTACCAGTTAAAATAAAGTCCCATTTATGCTTCCCATCATTAAAAAGCGGACTGCTAGAAATAACACTATAGTAATTTTGAATTTGGGTGTAGTGCTTATCCTTTAGAGTGTCCGAAGGACGCTTTAGTTCAACAACGAGACAGCGATAGTATTCATTTCCAATCTCATCTACTTCAATAGTTCTTCTTATTGAAAAGATATCCATTTCTTTGTTTTTGTGCTTATTGGTTAGACTTCCTTTTTGGTAGTAATTTTCATTTCCATGAATTTTAAGTAACTCACATAATGCAGCCTCAAAGTCAGGTTCTTCAGCTGTCAGTAAGTGGTATTGCTCACCAAATAGCCAAAGATTATTCTCTACGATAGACTGGATTTCACCAACTTCCTTTGTTTCTTTTGTATAATCTTCATTTAATGAGTTGATTATTTGAAGTACATATTGTCTTTGTTTTATTTCATCTATCGCTTTAGTAATATTACTTAAAGTAGTTACTTTAAGTATTTTAGCTAACTGCCTCTCTTCTTCTCTGCTTAGAGAAATAACCCCATTTAATACATCAAAAAGATCATCGTTTGGGTTTAAGGTTATCCTGTCAAGAAGCTTAATAAGTATCTTTTTTTGAGTTTTATTTAGGCCTGAAGAAAATATTTTTGGGTCGGCACTGTAAAGAACTTTAATCGTATCTTTTAGGGATTCATGCTTCCAACCTCGTAACGCAACAGAGTCATCTGAGTGTTCAGGAAAAATTCCTTCGCTTTCGTATTCCTCAATAAGCTTGTCGGCTGCTTTGTTTCTGAATTCAAGTAATAGATCTTTTAGTTTGTCACGTACAAAACGCTTAATATGTTTATACTCGTCCGAATCAATATTTTGTGGAGAGCTAATCATGTCATTATGATTAGCATCAAAGTTATTAAAAAATGACGATGATACATAAGAACTAGTATAAAACCCGGTTTTCAAATTTACCTTGGATAATTCTTTATGACAGACTTTATTTTGAGAGTCGGTAAAATAAATGTAAGAGTTTTCTTTTGGTTTTTCTTTCCAAATAACTACTTTAACTTCGAAATCAAACTCGCCAATTTTATTTGAGTAAGTTTTGTTAACGTGTTCGAGAACTTCTAGACGTTCATTGTTTACGTAAATATTGTTTTTATTATTAGCTACTAATAGCCAAGAAAATTCTTTTTGAATAGTTGGTATAACCGAGTTTTCAATAAAGCTTCGACTGAAGCTTTTCTCATGCATGCCTATAAACTCGATGTTAGTTCCAGTGTTTTGGGGTTGAAAAAAATCCCTTTTATGATTTACTTCGTAGTTGTTTAGGCTGTCTGAGCCAATTGAAATAGAACAAGAGCTATTTGTGCTAACGCTGTCCCATATTGCTTTACTTGAAATTTTATGGAAAGAGAATCTGCCTAAGCCTTTTTGCCCTTTAATTGTTGGCGATGAGTTTTTTTTCTTAGGTGAGTCTTTATATTTTCCAAAGGTGGCTTCATGATGCTCTGGGTCAATTCCATCGCCATTATCCGAAATATGTAAACTATCTATTGTTCCTAAGTCATTATCTTCATAGTTTATTTTTACTTCATTTGCATTTGCATCAAATGAATTCCATATATACTCAGAGATAATTTTATCAGTATGGAAATTACTAAATTCATTTTTTACTGAATTTGAGCTTGTTTCAATCGTTTCCAAAACTTCGTCTCCATGAAGAAATTCTATTCCTAAATATCAACTCAAACCATGTTAAGTGAGCTGAGTTGTAAATAATGAATATGCGTGGTTTTATGATGGGATATGCGGATAAGAGTCGCAGCTAAAATCCTAATATTCTGATGAGTTAAAGAAAAAGGCAAGAGAAATTATAAATTATAGATGATAGAGGAAGATATTTAGAAACCAGAATCACCAAAGTGCACTATGTGAATATCTTAGTTATGGTCGTTTAGTATCAATCAGGGGCTTGGAATTCGAGTCTGTTCTTTGTACAAAATTGACCTGAAAGACCGGATTTTTAACCGGGCCTTCGATCGGATCGAAGATGTTGTATTTTCAGATCAATACTCAACTGATACAGGCTGTTTTTGAGATTCGAGGAGTAACGAGGACTTTAATAGGTTTACTTGCGCACATAATCTGCACATGGAAAGACAGGATATGCACCGGAAGCGTAAATTTCAGGCACAAAAAAAGCGGTAGCTGTTAAGCTCCGCTTCTCTGTAGACCCCATGAATAGGGCTTTAATACTTAATCGATGACTTGATTAAGTCGTGGTACCGGTGGGCGGACTTGAACCGCCACGCCCGAAGGCAACGGATTTTGAATCCGTCGTGTATACCAATTTCACCACACCGGCACATATCATTTCGCAACTTACTCAGTCAGTTAATTACCCGAGCATAAGCAAGTGCCCGGTATTATACGAATCCATTGTTAGGCGTCAATCAGCAAACAGAAATAAACTGAAAAAACGCAGGGTTTCAGGTATTTGCCGGTATCGCGTGGGCAAACAATAAGTTGTGTTTGTCCGGTTAGGTTAGCTGTTCTGCAGTTTGGCTGTGCGTTTAAGCAACCGGCTGAATATCTGTTCCAGCAGCCAGATGACAATCAGACTGGCGCCTGTCAGAGGGAAGCAGACCGCGATGACTGACCCGATAATCAGGGCTGTTTTCCAGCGTTTTGCCGGGATTGTCGCGGGTGGATTCAGGCTGGCACCTGCTTTGGCGGGACGTCTTTTCCACCACAGGATGATGCCGCTGATACACAGGAACAGTGTGAGCACACAAATAACGGTGTTGAGTATCAGGTTAGCTGTTCCCCACAGGCCCATATGCAGGGGGATGCCGATCGCCATGGCTTTGGCCATCAGGCTGTAATCTCTGAACTGAATATCCATCAGAAGTTTGCCGCTGTACTGGTCGATGTGCAGCGTGCGGTCATCCAGTGGCGAAATACGGTCTTTGCTCATGGTCGCGGCTACAACAGAATAGACGCCGTTTTCCCCGCGGGGCAGGTTGACCCGGAAGGATGTCATACCGAGCTGCTGTGCGTAGCCGGTGATTGTATCAAGATTAACAGGAGTGCCTGCCGGGGTCGCCTGTGTTCCGGCAGCAGAGCCAGACACTGGTAAAGGAGCCTGTTCCAGATTCCAGGGGATTTCTTCAATAACCCCGGGATTAAGGCTGGCATGGGTTTTTTCAGAGGTCGGAACGCCACCAAAGACGCCGGTGGGGAAGGTGTTCCAGGGTTGGACGATCTTTGCTCCCCAGATGCCCGTCCACGAAAGGCCGGTAATGCTTAAAAACAACAGCGCCAGCGCCAGCCAGGCCCCGGTGCTGATATGCAGTTCTTTCCACAGGGAGCGTCCGTTTTTGCTTAGTTGCGGAATGAACAGTCGGTACCAGTGCTGTTGCTGGCGGGGCCACCACATAAATAGCCCTGTCAGAATGAGAACCAGGGTATAACCGGCTGCCAGTTCGATAAGGGCATCGCCGGTTTCACCCAGTAAAAAGGTTCCGTGTATTTCGTCTGCCAGTGCATAGAGACTGTCGTCTTTGCTGGTGCTGCCCAGTATTTCCCCGGTATACGGATTCACATAGACGTTTCGGTTTTCACCCTCAGCGGTTTTAACCGTGAAGTGGCTACTTTGTTCAGCTGTTTCCGGTAAGCGAAACTGGTTAACCGTAGCCTGTGGATATTCTGTTTTGACGGCCTTCAGCTGACTTTGCCAGCTCAGGTATTCAGATGCGACAGGTTCAACGGTTAGCTGTTTGCTATGCAGGGCCGGCGCGATCAGCGGCTGATACAGCAGCATAATCAGCCCTGTGAGGCTGAGCATAATTATGAAGGGGATGACGTAAAGGCCGGCATACATATGCCAGCGCCAGGCAGTGCGGTAGCGGGCTGGCTGTAAAGATGAAGGCGACATGGTTAGTCCTGTGTAGGGCTCTGAAAGCGCGGCACTTTAGCAACCGGTTAACCGCCCGAAAATGTGACCTGTTGTCGCGTGGCGGTTTGTCGCAGGGAGATTTTTGCCGGTTGTATGCCACTAAAGGTGACATATTTTCATTCTGTGGCTATGGTACTGTCAGTTGGGTGTTTACTTATTTAAGCGCTGGTAATTCATATGGTTACACGTTTTTTACTGTGCATTGTCTGTACTGCTCTGGCGGCCTGTGGCGTTAAGCCCCAGACCGTCAATGAGCTGATTATTCAGAACCGTTCTTCTGAGATTGTTTATGATGTGAAGCTGAAAATACCCAAAACTGGCCGTGTGGTCAGTTGCAGCAGTATCTTATCCGGCAGGGAATGTTCACTGGGCTTTCCTGAACGGGCGTTGCAGGGCAATCTGGCCAACCTGAGTTGGCAGGAGGATGGTGTCGGTTATAGTCGAACATTGTCAGCCGGTAACATTGCTGCCGTTACTGATAAGCCATTGCATGCGGTGGTTGTCATTTTTCCCGGTGGATACCTGCAGGCGGAGCTGCGGTAGCTCAGACTGCAAACGGTTTTGCTGCGGGCTTTATCGCTTAATTACGGTTGTTAAGCTAAGCCTGTGTGCCTTTCAGCGGGCAGGCAGTCCGCATAGCTGGCAGGCGAGCTGTCGGGCCGTTTCAGCAGCTTGCGGTGCGCTGCGGACCTGCGCCGTCACAATTGCACCGTCAACCAGCAGCATGGCCTGTTCGGCAAGCTCGCTGTCGTGCAGTAGTTCTTTCAGACAATCCCGGAACCATTGCTTATGCCGGCAGGCGAACTGATGAACCGGGTGATCTTTGTCGGCAAATTCGGCACTGGCATTAATGAAGTTACAGCCAAAGAAATTGTCGTCTTCAAACCATTCCTGAAGCGCATCAAAAAATGCATGCAGGTGATAACTGTCCTTTTCCTGTGGGTGGGCTTCACGGGATGTCTTAATGGTGGAATCAAACAGTTCTACCAGATTCTGATGACGGTATTCCAGTACCGCCAGAATCAGCAGTTCTTTACTGCGGAAATATTTATACAGGGTCGTTTTGGATATGCCGGATACCGCCATGATGGTATCAATGCCGGTGGCGTGAAAGCCGTGTCTGTTAAACAGCTGTAAGGCTGTTTCGATCAGAAGTTGCTGTTTATCCCTGGCCATTATTGGGTCCGCTGTATTTTTGATGGGCAGAGTGTATGTCAGGCGGGCGCCGGGTGCCAGTGCCTGACTTACCCTGTTGGGGGTATTTATTTTAAATGTGAACAGATCTGTTCAGTTGTGTTATGTTGCTTGCGAACAGATCTGTTCACTAATGGTAAATAGCATATCTTTGGAGGCAACATGACCGGTAATTCTGATGGGGCTCTGACCCGTGGTATTAATCATTTGGGGCTGACCGTGCCGGAGCTGGCGGTAACTGCGGATTTTTTTCAGCGGGTACTTGGCTTCAGCAAAGTGGGCGAGAAGCCGGATTATCCGGCGGTGTTTGTCAGCGATGGCCACACGATGATTACCCTCTGGCAGGCGAAAGCTGAGACGCCGGTCGGCTTTAACCGGCAGCAGAATATCGGTTTGCATCATGTGGCGCTGGCGGTGGCCGATACAGCAGCGCTGGATGCTTTATATGAACGCCTGTTAGAACAGGATAATGTCACGGTTGAGTTTGCCCCTGAAGCGCTGGGGGAAGCACCGTTCCGCCATATGATGTGCCTGATTCCCGGCGGTATCCGGACGGAGTTTATTGCGCCGGCGGGCTGACAACTTCAGCTGTTTGCGCAGGTGAAACGGGAATTAACCGGCTGCTGCTCTCCGGTGGCCGGTTAATTGCAGTATTTCCCTGTCAGAACGCTGAATTATGCTTCATTTTCCGGTAGGATAGCCGTCCTTTTTTCAGTTCCGACAGATCCTACCATGCAGGTTAAAGATTTCCATTTCGAACTCCCTGATGAGTTAATTGCCCGTTATCCCCTCGCTGACCGTACCGCCAGCCGTTTACTTTGTGTTGACGGTAACAGTGCTGAACGGGCGCACCGGCACTTTTATGAAGTGCTGGACCTGCTGAATGAAGGGGATCTGGTGATCTTCAATAATACCCGGGTCATTCCTGCCAGAATGTTCGGCCAGAAAGCCTCCGGCGGTAAAATTGAAGTACTGATCGAACGGGTGCTGGATGAACAGTCTGCACTGGCGCATATCCGTTCCAGCCGTTCGCCGAAAGAAGGGGCCGAACTGACCCTGGAAGGTGGTCTGAAAGCGACTATGGTCGGCCGTCATGATGATCTGTTTGAGCTGCGTTTTGACCTCACTGAAGGCAATCTGATTGAAGCGCTGGAGCAGTTTGGCCATATGCCGCTGCCGCCCTATATGAAACGTGAAGATGAGCTCTCTGACCGGGAGCGCTATCAGACCGTGTATAACGAAAAGCCCGGTGCTGTCGCTGCACCGACAGCCGGTCTGCACTTTGACGATGCCCTGCTGGCCAAACTGGCAGATAAAGGTGTGGAAAAAGCCTTTGTGACCTTGCACGTGGGGGCGGGGACGTTCCGCCCGGTGAAGGTCGATACCATTGCCGAGCATAAGATGCATGCGGAGTATATCGAAGTCTCTGAAGAGGTTTGTGCGGCGGTAAAAGCGGCTAAGGCCCGCGGTAACCGTGTGGTGGCGATCGGCACTACCAGTGTGCGCTGTCTGGAAACGGCCAGCCGTGACGGTGAGATCGCGCCGTATTTTGGTGATACCGATATCTTTATTTTTCCGGGCTATGAATTCAAAACGGTTGATGTTCTGGTGACGAACTTCCATTTGCCGGAATCGACCCTGCTGATGCTGGTGTCAGCTTTTGCCGGTTATGACAACATGATGGCTGCATACCATGAAGCGGTTGCGGAGAAATACCGTTTCTTCAGTTATGGCGATGCGATGTTCCTGCAGCGTCAGGATAAAAGTGTGGCACAGGGGTGAAACTGTTTGTGGCTGAAGTAATCAAAGCCATTTAACCGTGCGCCATATGCTTTAACCCGGGCACCGGCAACTGTATTTCAGCCGGTACCTTGTGATTGATAATAATGCCCTTATATCTAAGGGAAGTTTGCCGGGACGATGAAGTTTCCCGGCTCAATATACCGATTAGGAATTGCTGTGAGCAGAGAATGTTTTATGAAGTTTGAATGTCTGGCGACTGAGGGCAAAGCCCGTCGCGGACGTCTGAGCTTTCCCCGTGGTGATGTTGAAACCCCAGCCTTTATGCCGGTGGGTACCTATGGCACGGTAAAGGGCATGCTGCCGCGGGACATTGAAGCCACCGGGGCACAGATTATTCTTGGTAATACTTTCCATCTGATGCTGCGTCCGGGCACGGAGATCATCAAACAGCACGGTGACCTGCACGACTTCACCAACTGGAAAGGTCCGATCCTGACCGACTCCGGCGGTTTCCAGGTGTTTAGCCTGGGCGCAATGCGCAAAATTACCGAAGCGGGTGTGACTTTCCAGTCGCCGGTAGACGGTTCCAAGGTGTTCATGGGCCCTGAAGAATCCATGCAGGTGCAGAAAGATCTCGGTTCAGACATCGTGATGATTTTTGACGAATGTACGCCGTATCCGGCCACTGAAATGCAGGCGGCTGAATCCATGCGTCTGTCACTGCGCTGGGCGAAACGTTCTAAGGATGCTCACGGCGATAATCCGTCAGCTCTGTTCGGCATTATTCAGGGCGGTATGTACCCGCATCTGCGTGATGAGTCTCTGGAAGGGCTGAACGAAATTGAATTCGATGGTTATGCCATCGGCGGTTTGTCGGTCGGCGAGCCGAAAGACGAAATGGAAAAAGTGCTCGACCATCTGGCCTGGAAAATGCCGGCAGACAAGCCCCGTTATCTGATGGGGGTTGGCCGTCCGGAAGATCTGGTGGAAGGTGTGCGTCGCGGTGTGGATATGTTCGACTGTGTGATGCCAACCCGTAACGCCCGTAACGGTTATCTGTTTACCCGTACCGGTATTGTGAAGCTGCGTAATGCGGCGAATAAAACCAATACCGCGCCGCTGGATGAAGAATGTTCCTGCTACACCTGCCAGAACTTTAGCCGCGCCTATCTGCACCATCTGGATAAGTGTAAAGAGATCCTGGGCTCGCAGCTGAATACCATCCATAACCTGCATTACTATCAGGAACTTATGGCCGGTTTGCGAAAGGCTATAGAAGAAGGTAAATTGAGCGACTTTGTCGATGAGTTCTACCGGTTGCGGGGGCTGGAAACACCGCCACTGGCCGATACAGAATCAGCTAATAATGTTTAATAAATCAGTAACTAGGAGAAGCCAATGAGCTTTTTTATCTCACCAGCATACGCTGAAGGCGCAGCCCCGGGCGGTATGGATCCAAGCATGTTCAACCTCATCTTCCTGGTGGGCTTTGGTCTGATTTTCTACTTCTTCATGTGGCGCCCACAGGCAAAGCGTGCGAAGGACCATAAAGCACTGCTGTCTGGCCTGAGCAAAGGTGATGAAGTCATCACCGCCGGCGGCATCCTGGGTAAGGTTGTGCGTCTGAATGATGATTACGTTGTTCTGGAAGTGTCCGGTGAAACCGAACTGACTTTCCAGAAAACCCACGTAAGTGCGGCGCTGCCAAAAGGCACAATTAAAGAAATCTAGTCGTTCACAGCAACGCCATTACTGACCGGTAATGGCGTTTTCGATTACAGAAGGCAAGGGCAGTATGCTCAATAAATATCCGTTATGGAAAAACGCGCTGATCGTTCTGATATTGCTTATCGGTGGTCTGTATGCAGCGCCGAACTTATATCCTGATGATTATGCGGTACAGATTTCCGGCAGCCGTGCCGCCTATACCGTCGATCAGCAAATGCTGAACCGCGTGACCAAACAGCTGCAGGCCGAAGGACTGGTGTCCAAGGAAAGTGAGCTGAATGGCACCAGCGGTCTGATACGTTTCTCCGACAGCACCACTCAGTTGGAAGCAAAAGAAACGGTAAGCCGTATTCTTGGTGATAACTACGTGGTTGCCCTGAACCTGGCACCGACTACCCCTGAATGGCTGACCTCCGTTGGCGCGGGCCCGATGAAACTGGGTCTTGATCTGCGCGGCGGTGTGCACTTCCTGCTTGAAGTGGACATGGCACAGGCGGTTGCTCAGCGGCTTGACGTATATGTGGGCGAAATTAAGGCCAAGCTGCGGGCTGAAAAGTTGCGTTACCGGTCAGTTGTACACCGTGAAGACGGTAGCCTGGAGCTGAAGTTCTCCAAGGCTGATGTCCGTGACGAAGCCAGCCAGTTGCTGAAACAGGATTACACAGAATTCTTGCTCACCGATGAAGATGCCGACGACGCGTATTACGTGGTTGTCAGCCTGCTGGAAAGCAAGGTTCGCGAAATTGAAGACTATGCAATCAAGCAAAACCTGACCACCCTGCGTAACCGGGTGAACGAGCTGGGGGTGGCTGAGCCACTGGTGCAGCGTCAGGGCCGTAACCGTATCGTTGTTCAGCTGCCGGGTATTCAGGATGCCGCAGCGGCGAAACGGATCATCGGTAAAACGGCGAATCTGGAATTCCGTTTAGAAGCGAAGACTGATGCCTCAAGTGCATCAACCGAAACCTACACCTTCCGGGATTCATCACGTCGGGCGACGCTTGAGAAAGACATCATCATCACCGGCTCCAGCGTCTCCAACGCGCAGTCAACCTTTGATGAAAACGGTCAGCCACAGGTATCCATTACGCTGGATTCCAAAGGCGGTGAGCTGATGAACCGGACTACCCGTAACGCAGTTAAGCGCCGTATGGCGGTACTCTTTGTTGAGCATAAGAGCCGCAATCTGGTGAAGACGGTTGACGGTGAACAGGTTACCGAACGTGTACCCTACGTTGAGAAACACATTATTTCTCTGGCGACCATTCAGAGCATTCTGGGCTCCAGCTTCCGGATTACCGGACTGGACGGGGCCGGTGAAGCTTCTGAACTGGCACTGCTGCTCCGTGCCGGTGCGCTGGCGGCGCCAATCTACTTTGTAGAAGAACGTACCGTCGGTCCTAGCCTGGGTGAACAGAACATTGAACTGGGTATTACCTCCGTTCAGATCGGTTTCGCGCTGGTACTGCTGTTCATGCTGGTGTACTACCGGGTGTTCGGTTTGCTGGCAAACGTTGCCCTGACACTGAACCTGGTATTGCTGCTCGCAGTGATGTCCATTATGTCAGCCACGCTGACGTTGCCGGGTATTGCCGGTATCGTACTGACGGTAGGTATGGCGGTGGATGCCAACGTGCTTATATTCTCGCGAATAAAAGAGGAGCTGGCCAACGGGCTGCCTCCGCAGTCGGCCATTAATGCCGGTTTTGAGCGTGCATTTACCACTATTTTTGATGCCAACATCACTACCTTACTGGCGGCGGTTATCCTGTTTGCCATGGGTACCGGTCCGGTTAAGGGCTTCGCGATCACCCTTTCTGTGGGTATCGTAACCTCGATGTTTACCGCCATCATGGTGACCCGTGCGTTAGTGAATTTAACCTACGGCGGTCGTACGCTGAACAAGCTGTCGATCTGACCCGGGGGATAACATGGCAAGTGAAAAAAACTTTAACTTTATGGGCCTGCGCAAGATTGCAGCGGGCCTGTCGATTGTCGTACTGCTGATCTCTGTTGCTTCACTGGCTATGAATGGCCTGAAGTTTGGTCTGGACTTTACCGGTGGCTCACTGGTGGAAGTGGGCTATGAACAGTCTCCTGATCTGAATGAGATCCGTGGCAAGTTGCAGAGTGCGGGCTATGAAGACGCGGTGGTTCAGACTTTCGGTTCGCCGGTGGATATTCTGATCCGTCTGGGACAAAGCCACGACCCTAAATTAGGGGATCAGGTATTGTCGGTACTGGAGACAGGTGAAGATCAGGAACTGACCCTGCGCCGTAACGAATACGTGGGTGCACAGGTCGGTGAAGAGTTGCGTGAGCAGGGCGGTTTAGGCCTGTTGTTGGCGCTGTTCATGGTCATGGTGTACGTTGCCTTCCGCTTCCAGCTGAAATTCTCAGTGGGGGCGGTCGCGGCGCTGGCGCATGACGTGCTGATTGTGCTTGGGGTCTTCTCGCTGTTTAAGCTGGATTTCGACCTGACAGTACTGGCAGCTTTGCTGGCGGTAATCGGTTACTCTCTGAACGATACTATCGTGGTATCTGACCGTATCCGGGAAAATTTCCGGATGGTACGTAAGGCGACGCCGGTGGAGATTATGAATATCTCCCTGAACCAGACTCTGGGGCGGACGATTGTTACCTCCTTAACCACCTTACTGGTGCTGACTGCGCTGGCGGTGTTCGGCGGTGAACTGATCCACGGCTTTGCGATTGCACTGCTGATCGGTGTGCTGGTGGGTACTTACTCATCCATCTATGTAGCCGCAAACGTGCTGCTGGCCATGGGCGTCTGTAAAGAAGACCTCATGCCGCCGGAAAAAGAAGACGAAGAAGTGGACGAGCGGCCATAGGCTGCCCGCTGACTGTTAACTGCAAACCGGCCATCTTTGGCCGGTTTTGTTTTTCTGTTGCAAAGTAACACGTCGTTCATACCTGATCGGTGTTATATTGATATGCAGACAAAATTACCTAAAGACTTGTAATGCCTAAAAAAGAATTGCCGGAAGCCGGCGTGGCGGTCGACCCGCACGCTGCCCGAGAAGCGGATAAATATGAACGGCCAATTGCCAGCCGTGAACTGATAATGGAAACCCTGAATGAACAGGGTGAGCCTCTGACACGCTGGCAGCTGGAAAGCCTGCTGGACATTCAGGATGAAGATGCCTCCGAAGCCCTGCGCCGCCGTTTGCGGGCCATGGAACGGGACGGTCAACTGATGCGTAACCGTAAGGCCCAGTATGTATTACTGAGTAAGCTGGACCTGATTGGCGGCCGTATTCAGGGGCACCGGGACGGTTTTGGCTTCCTGATTCCCGATGAAGGCAATGATGATATTTTCCTCAGCGCACGTGAAATGCGCCAGGTGTTTGATGGTGACCGGGCACTGGTCCGGGTGGGCGGTGAAGACCGTAAAGGCCGTAAAGAAGGGGCCATCGTTGAAGTACTGGAGCGCAATACCCATAAACTGGTGGGCCGCTATCAGGGCAATGGCAGCTTTGGCTACATGGTGCCGGAAAATCAGCGCATTACTCAGGATATCCAGATCGTCCCGAATGAAGAGACACCGCTGGATTACCGTGACGGTCAGTTAGTGGTTGCTGAGCTGGTCATGCCGCCGGGTAAGCGTAACAAGCCTACCGGCCGGGTGGTGGAAGTACTGGGTGACCATATGGCTCCGGGTATGGAAATTACCGTCGCGATTCACAACTATGACATTCCCGATCAGTGGAATGACGATGTCCGCCAGGCCACGGCTGAACTGAGTGCCGAGGTTGAAGAATCTGCCAAGACTAACCGTATCGACCTGCGACACCTGCCGCTGGTCACCATCGACGGCGAAGATGCCAAAGACTTTGATGATGCGGTTTACTGTGAGAAGAAGAAATCCGGTGGCTGGCGTTTGTGGGTCGCGATTGCAGATGTTTCCTGGTATGTCCGGCCTGATTCTCCGCTGGATGTCGAAGCCCATAAGCGCGGCAACTCTGTGTACTTCCCGGAGTTTGTGGTACCGATGCTGCCAGAGCTGTTATCGAACGGCCTGTGCTCGCTGAATCCTCATGTTGACCGTCTGGCGATGGTCTGTGAAATGACCATCAGCGCCACCGGTAACCTCAGTGGCTATAAGTTCTATGAAGCGGTTATCCAGTCCCATGCCCGCCTGACCTATACAAAAGTTGGCGCGATGCTGCAGGAAGCGGACAGCGATAACGGTAAGGCCCTGCGCGAAGAATACGCCAGTGTCGTGCCGCATCTGGAAGACCTGTACGGTCTGTATCACGGCCTGCGTAAAGCCCGTGAAGTGCGCGGTGCAATTGACTTTGAAACCACTGAAACCCGTATTCTGTTCAGTGATGAGCGCAAGATCGAAAAGATCATTCCGGTGGTACGCAACGATGCCCACAAGATCATTGAAGAATGTATGCTCTGTGCCAACGTGGCCTCAGCCCGCTTACTGCGTAAGCTGAAGCAGCCGGCCCTGTATCGGGTGCATGACGGCCCGAAAGAAGCACGGATTGAAGCTTTGCGCAGCTATCTTGGTCCGCTGGGGCTGATGCTGGGCGGCGGTGATGAACCGACTCCGGCAGACTATCAGGCGCTGACTGAAGCACTGGAAGGGCGTGCTGATAAGCATGTTATCCAGATTATGATGCTGCGTTCCATGTCGCAGGCGGTTTACAGTCCGGAAGAAAAAGGCCATTTCGGCCTGAATTATCCGGCCTATACCCACTTTACCTCGCCAATCCGCCGTTACCCGGATTTGCTGGTGCACCGGACCATCAGAGCGCTGATTCATACCGGCAACGACAGCAAGCAACTGGGCCGCTGTGACGGCTTTGAACCGAACGCTGCCTTCAAGCACCAGTACACCCTGGAACAGGTGCTGGAGCTGGGTGAGCACTGTTCGATGACCGAGCGGCGTGCGGACGATGCCACTCGGGACGTGATGTCCTGGCTGAAGTGTGAATATATGCAGGATCAGGTTGGCGGTGTGTTCGACGGTGTGGTGTCAGCGGTCACCGGCTTTGGTCTGTTTGTTGAGCTGGAAGAAGCCTATGTGGAAGGCCTGATTCATATTTCTGCACTGCCGGGGGACTATTATCACTACGATGCTGCCCGTCAGTGTCTGAAAGGGGAGCGCAGTGGCAAGGGCTTCCGTCTGGGCGATAAGTTACGGGTACAGGTAGTCCGGGTTGATCTGGACGAGCGGAAGATTGATTTTGAACTGCGTGAAACCCTGGAGACCGCCCGCAGTATGCGGCCGGATGCTAAGCCGGGTAAGAAGAAACGCAGCCAGCGTGAGCTGCTCCGTGACGGTGATATCACGCTGGCAAAGCTGGCGGATAAAAAGCGTCATAAGCGGGCCCATCCGGGGGCTGTGCAGGTCCGGGAAGAGCGGGCTGTTGCTCAGACGGAAGAGGCCGTAACGGCCTGGCCGTCTGACACCGCTGCCCGTACCGATCAGGAAGCCAAAGCGCCGCGTAAGCGTCCGGCTAAAAAGCCGGCTGCGAATCCGGACGTGCCGGCGGTGAAGCCTAAGAAGAAATCAGTCCGGGCGTCGCTGAGCAAGGCCGAGCAGGAAATGATGACGCTGTCGAAAAAACAGTCGAAAGGGTTAAGTAACCGGGCGAAAAAACGTAAGTTGAAAAAGCTGCGTCAGAAGGCCGCTAAGTAACGCTGAATGCTGGCACAGGCAGTGAAAATCTGCCTGTGTGCGACGCAAAGTGATTGATTTTATTAGCAGACTTGACTCCCGGCTTAGAAACAGGCAGTTTTTGTTGAATGCCTGTTTAAAAATTGTGGTTAATCAGGCCAGAGAATAATAAAAAAGCAAAGCGAGTTACCTATTCATGCCTAAAGTCGGAATGCCTGCCATCAGAAAGCCCCAGTTAATTGACGCAACCATGGAAGCGATTAACGAGGTCGGGCTGCAGAAGGCCAGTGTTGCGATGATCAGCCGCCATGCGGGTGTGTCTCCGGCGATTATTAATCATTATTTCGGCGGTAAAAACAGCCTGCTTGAAGCGACGATGCGATCGGTGCTTCAACAGCTTTCTGAAGGCGTACGCCAGCGGCTGGATGAAACCGATGCCGATGATGTGATCGCCCGGGTTAAGGCCATTGTTGGCGGTAACTTTGACCCCCGACAGCTGGATTCCAAAGTGGTTAAAACCTGGCTCGCATTCTGGTCACAGGCGATGCATGAGCCGTCTCTGTACCGTTTACAGCGGGTCAATGAACAGCGTCTGTTGTCACATCTCAAGCATGAACTGAAACGGGTATTGCCCAAAGAGCAGGCGGTCTTTGTCGCGCAAAGTATTGCGGCGCTGATCGACGGTATCTGGCTCCGTGGCGCGCTGGCACCTTCCGGTATTGACGGTGATCTGGCGCAGCGAATCATTACTGATTACCTTGAACGTCAGCTGCCACCGGAAGTACTCAAAAAGTATTCCTGATCGCCTTTATGCCTGCTGTAACCATTCTATAAACTGCTGGCAAATATCCGGCTGGCGCGGTGTCGGTGTCGCGCTGATAAAATACCCTCCCTTTGAACTCAGGCTGAAATCCTTCAGCCCGGTGAGTACGCCTGACTCTATCAGCTCATCCACCAGTGTGCCCCACCCGATGCCCACGCCCTGACCGGCAATGGCTGCCTGAATCAGCAAGGTGTAATTGTTGAACGTCAGTACCGGTTCTCCCGGCTGAACCTGACTGCGCCGGCCGCTGAAAAATCCCGGCCAGTCCATCCAGCCTTCCCCGGCATCCGCACCGAGCTTCAGCAGTGGCAGGCTGGCGAGTTTTTTATGGCTGGTGACCGGGCCGTGTTTGGTCAGAAAGCCGGGGCTGCATACCGGAAATACCTCTTCAGCAAACAGTGGGATGCTGTCAGCGGAAGGCTGGCTGACAAAGCGGATGGCGACGTCGGCATCCTGACTGCGTACCTCATGACTGCCCTGAGAGGTGATGATCCTCACCTCGGTGTCCGGGTGTAATTCCCGGAAGGCCGGTAACCGGGGTAATAGCCAGTAAGCGGCAAATGCAAAGTCGGTGGCGACATTTATATGGGGATGACGCTCCGCGCTCTGCAACTTTTCGATCCGCCCGGCGATGCTGTTAAAGCCTTTCTGGCAGACCTCAAACAGCTGCTCGCCGGCGTCGGTCAGTTCAACCCCCCGGTAGATTCTGCGGAACAGCTGTAACCCCAGTTGTGCTTCCAGACCGCGCATTAGCTGGCTTACTGCTGATTGAGTGGAGCTGAGTTCCCGGGCGGCGGCTGTGAAGCTTAAGTGTCGTGCTGCAGCTTCAAAGACAAGCAGGCTCTGCGGTGACGGTAACCTATCCTTTAATAACATAAGTTCAGCTTACTTTAGTGATTAGTTTTCAGTGAGTTTACAGCGTCGGCAGAAATAATAAATACTCGCTGTATCCACGTTGTTATGTAAAAGCGGGTTAATTGTACGCCAAACCACTGCCCGGTGGGCGTAATCAGAATAAGTATAAATGACTAGAGATATTAGTCTGGAGAATGTTATGAGTGATGCTGCCAAGCAACCCAATATTCTGTTCATCATGGCGGATCAGATGGCCGCGCCGGTGCTGAAAACCTATGGTGGTAAGACTGCCAAAACCCCTAATCTGGATAAAATGGCGGCTGCCGGTGTGGTGTTTGAATCCGCCTACTGTAACAGCCCGCTGTGTGCGCCGAGCCGCTATGTGCTGATGAGCGGTCAGTTACCGAGCAAGATAGGTGCCTGGGATAATGCAGCAGAATTCCCCGCGGATATCCCGACCTTCGCCCATTATCTGCGTCATGCAGGTTATCAGACCGCACTGTCCGGCAAGATGCATTTCTGTGGCCCGGATCAGCTGCACGGTTTTGAGGAACGTCTGACCACGGATATTTACCCGGCTGACTACGGTTGGTTCCCGGACTGGGAAAACTTCGATAAGCGTCCTACCTGGTACCACAACATGTCATCTGTGACCCAGGCAGGTCCGACGGTACGGACTAACCAACTGGATTTTGACGATGAAGTGGTATTCCACGCCAAGCGTTACCTGTTTGAGCGCGCCCGTAATCCGCAAGAGCGGCCATTCTGCCTGACAGTTTCCATGACCCATCCCCACGATCCGTACGCGATTCCCGAAGAATACTGGAACCGTTACAGCGAGGAAGACATTGAGCTGCCGTCTTTCGAACTGGCTGACGACGAACAGGACCCGCATTCCAAGCGTTTGCTGCACGTCTATCAGATGGACCGTAAGAACATTACCGATCAGCAGATCCGCAATGCCCGCCGTGCCTATTACGGTGCCTGCAGCTATGTGGATGATCAGATCGGTGACCTGCTGAAAGCGCTGGAAGACTCCGGTATGGCGGACGACACCATTGTGGTGTTCTCCGGTGATCACGGTGACATGCTGGGTGAGCGTGGCTTGTGGTACAAGATGAGCTATTTCGAATGGTCTGCCCGGGTGCCGATGCTGGTGTACGCGCCGAAGCATTTCAGCCCGCAGCGGGTGAAAGAATCTGTCTCCACCATGGATTTATTGCCGACCTTTGCCGAACTGGCCAACGGTGGGCAGGCACCTGAATACGCTATGCCAATCGATGGCCGCAGCCTGATGCCACACCTGACGGGTAACGGCGAAGCGCATGATGAAGTGATCGGTGAATACATGGGCGAAGGTGTTGTTGCGCCAATGTTCATGATCCGCCGGGGGGCTTACAAATACATCTGTTCTGGGCCGGACCCTGATCAGCTGTTTAATCTGGAAACTGATCCGCAGGAACGTATCAACCTGGCGGAGCTGGAAGCACATGCTGAGCTGCTGGCGTCATTCCGGGCGGAAGCCGCGGAGCGCTGGGACAGTGATGCAATTACCCGGGATGTCATCATCAGCCAGAAACGTCGTCGTCTGGTGGCTGAAGCTCACAAACAGGGTAAAGAACCTATCTGGGATCATCAGCCAATTTTTGATTCCAGCACCATGTATATGCGCAATAACGTTGATCTGGATGATCTGGAAGCGAAAGCCCGTTTCCCGCGTATTGCTGACAAAGCATCGTAACGGCGTTTTATCGGGGGCGGACAGTTATGTGGCTGTTCGCCGGTCATTTCTGTGAATAACAATAAGTAAGTGAAATATGAAAACGACTACATCTTTACTGTTTGGTGCGGCATTAATGAGTGCCGGTGTCGCACAGGCCAGCGATCCTGAAGCGTGTCAGACCGTACGGTTTACTGATCCGGGCTGGACTGATATTAACTCCACCAATGCGCTGGCGAGCACCGTATTGCAGGGGTTGGGATACAGTACCGAGATCAGCACGCTGGCGGTACCGATCGGTTTTGAAGGCCTGAAGAGCAATGAGATTGATGTGTTTCTGGGCAACTGGATGCCAGCACAGCAGCAATTCATTGATAAGTACGCTACCCCCGGTGATATCGATGTGGTGGGCACTAACCTGAACGGTGCCAAGTTTACGCTGGCAGTACCGGAGTACGTGTACAACGCGGGTATTCATGACTTTGCTGACCTGATTAAGGCAGAGGACAAGTTCCGTAAACGTATCTATGGCATTGAAGCCGGTGCGCCGGCCAACCAGTTATTGCAGAAAATGATCGACAGTGGTGATTTTGGTCTGCAGAAATGGCGTCTGGTTGAGTCCGGAGAGCAGGGCGTGATGAGCCAGGTGAAACGCAGCGTCAAACGTGATGAGTTCATTGCTTTTCTGGCCTGGGAGCCGCATCCGATGAACACCAATTTTGATCTGAAATATCTCACTGGCGGTGATAAGTATTTCGGTGCCAACTTTGGTGGTGCTACGATTCAGACCCTGACCCGTAAAGGCTACCGTGAAGCCTGCCCGAATGTTGGCCGTTTGCTGGATAATCTGAAGTTCACCCTGACCATGGAAAACCAGATGATGGGACACATTCTGGATGATGCTCAGCAACCTGCCGATGCAGCTAAACAGTGGCTGCAAAAGAATCCACAGGTGCTTAACAGCTGGTTGGAAGGCGTGACGGATTTACAGGGCAACTCCGGTCTTGAAGCGGTGCAGCAGCACCTGGCCATCAAGTAATACTTTACCCTTGCGAGCCACCGTTAACGGTGGCTGCTTTAACCGGCCGGAGTGCCGGTTTTTTTGTATCTGCCCGCAGTGGATATTCATGCTTTGGTGGGGGGGGTGCTCTTTTCGGGGGTGAAAATACCCGAAATGGTTGGTTATATGCATTAAACTGGCCGGCTCCACTTGTTTCGGGGGAGGCTTGGCGTAGTCTGAACAGATCTGCCTGCATTGCATGCAGCAGCCCGCAGGTTTGAAACCGTGGGAAAGGATCTCCCAAGCAATCACTGCGGATAACATGTTTCGGCTATGTGTCCGGGAGAACCGCGTGAGTAAAGATGTAAATTTTGCCCACCTGACTGCCTTTGAATCGGTTGAGCAACTGAGCGCATTTGATGTGATGCCGGACCCTGTCTGGGTATTTGACGTGGATGCCTACGGTTTCTGGTGGGGCAACGCCCGTGCCGTAGAATACTGGGGCCTTGAACATTATCAGCAACTGGTAGATAAAGACCTTTCCTCTGATACCGACGGTGCCCGTAACCGGATACGCGGTATTTTTGAAAAAGCCTCTCAGGAGGGAATGACCTCCGATCCCTGGACAACGTATCCTAACGGCGAAGCCACCACGGTACTGATCCGCCACAAAGCCGTACTGCTGGGCCCGCAGCGACACCGGGGTATTATCGGTTTTGTGCTGGAAGAACACCAGCTGGGTGAGGCAGAGCAACTGCTGTTTGCCGAAGCGACCCGTTATGCATCTGTTGCCGTGACCAGCTATACACTGGACGGTGATCTGTTATTTGAAAACCCTGCCTCGGCAAATCTGTATGGCTATGATAGCCGGGATAATCTGCCGGAAAATGTATCTCTTTTTGAAAGCCGTTTTTCTGATCCGCAAGAAGCCCGTGAACGGCTGGAGAAAGGCCGCAAAGGGGAAGACTGCCGCCACACCCATCTGATGGTGCCCCGGCACGGTGTGCAGCGGCATGCTGTAGACATTCGCAGCAGCCGGCATCCGATCACCGGTGAATATCTGATGCTGGTGTCTGAATATGATGTGACGGCGTTACACAACGCGTTGCAGGAAGCAGAACTGGCAAAAGATGAACTGAAAAAACTGGCTAACTATGATGCGCTCACCAATTTACCCGGTGTGCGGCTGTGTAAGCAACGGATCGACCGGGCGGTGGATACTGCCAGAGCGAATGATCACCGTTTTGCGCTGATGTTTCTTGATCTGGACGGTTTTAAGGCGATCAATGATACCTATGGCCATCTGATTGGTGATGATTTGCTGAAAGTGATTGCCAGGCGCCTTTCCGGGATAGTCCGGGAAAGCGATACCGTTGGGCGCATCGGTGGCGATGAGTTCATTATTCTGCTGGAGCATATCAGTTGTCAGGAAGTCGCGGTGGTGATTGCCCGGGAAATCCTGCAGATATTTGCTGAGCCGTTCCGTGTAATCAGTGAATGCGGTGCTGATCTGAGACTGGATGTAGGTGTCAGTATCGGTATTTCGGTGTTTCCTGATTATGCTGCCGATGCTAAAGAGCTGTTCTGTCAGGCGGATCAGGCCATGTATCAGGTGAAACAGGCCGGTAAGAATAACTTCAGCCTGGCCGATACCGCTGAGTGTTAGCTTTTGCCCTGTTTTCTGGCGGAGGTAAACGCGATAACCAGCCAGCTGGCCAGCACAAAAGGTGCGGTAAATACCGGTATTCCCGCCATCTGAAAGCCCCGGGCAAGTAATACGCTGATCCCAATGCCCAGCAGCGGGAGGATAAACCGGCGTGGAAAGTATGCGCCCAGCGCTATGCCGGTCAGTACTGCGTTGTAACTGTAACTGCCATTATTGATCAGCGGCCCGGGGAAACTGAGAATGCCGGCGATGAATACGCCTGTGGCGCTGGCAATCAGTGTCCACATGGCGGCCGGCCGTGAATAGCAAAGCAGGCCGGCGAAGCACAGAATGCCACTCAGGGCATTATCCTGAAAGACGACCTGACCGATGCCTCTGGCAACCGCTGTATAGAACTGATCGATCTCTGTGCCGGTTGGCAATGCGGGCGGGCTGAGCTGTAAGCCGCCGGCGATCAGTAAAATGACCCAGCCGGTGACAATATACGGGGCGGTGAACGGTGGCAGGGTGCTGCGTTGCTGAAATTGTTGTAACAGCAACGCGGTGAGGGCGCTGCCGGCAATGATCAGCAACAGTGATGTCACTGTGATGGCCAATGTGTTGCTGATTGCCAGCGCCAGCAGGGCGGCGTTGAACCCGTACAGCCCCTGACTGACATCCGTTGCGCTGACTTTCAGTAAGCGGGCGGTTAACAGGCTGGTCAGAATGGCGGCCAGAGCAATGAATGCCTGGCTCAGGGCATTTACGGCAATGGCCAGAATAAACAGGCAGCCTGCCCGGCTGCTGGGTTGCAGAAAGATCTGACCATAGCTGCGTAATATCGCATTGTGGCACATGTACTCAGGCAGTTTCAGCATGGTTCTGGCACGGGGTGTCGGTTAAACAAAGAGTTATGTTCTGTATTCTATGGGCAGTGCTTTATCTGCGCTATCCATAAATCCCCGTTTTCCGGTGATTTTCCGGCATATAAAAAAAGCAGGCTGAATGTGCCTGCTTTTGTTTGTTACCTGTGGATACACCGTTACCGGTTTACTCGGTTTCTTTGTTGAAGTGCTTACCCAGCAGTGCATGGTAGAAGTCATCATCTTCCAGCATGCCGGTGCATTTGCCCTCTTCACACAACAGTACCGGTAAACTGGTCCGGTGGCGGATCTCGATGGCGTCACGCATGGAGATATCCGGCGTGGTGATCATCAGCTGATTCGGCTGAATCAGATCCAGGTCTTGACCTTCCTGCCATTGCTGCAGGCTGAGGGGGGCTCCGTTGCGGCTCGCGCCGGCAGGGGTGCCGTCGGCGTTCAGGGTGACCCGTGTATCGGTGTGGCTGTCCAGAATCAGCGCGTCATCACGGCGTTCCAGCTTCCCGATGTCGGTCATCAGCGCACGGCCACGCAGTACGTTTAATGGATTCGTGTGAGCAACGAAGTCCTGTACGTAAGCATTGCTCGGATTCAGAACGATGTCTTCCGGCTTGCCGTGCTGGATAATCTCTGCGGACTCCATGATGGCAATGTTGGTGCCGATTTTCAGGGCTTCATCCAGATCGTGGCTGACGAACAGAATGGTTTTGTTGAGGCGTTTCTGCAGTTCGATCAGCTCATCCTGCAGCTGGCTGCGGATCAGTGGATCAAGGGCGGAAAAAGGCTCGTCCATGAGCAATATGTCGCTATCAATAGCGAACGCTCTCGCAAGTCCAACCCGTTGCTGCATACCCCCGGAAAGTTCGTGAGGATATTTGCCGTGCCATTCGTCCAGCCCGACCATTTTCAGTTTTTCCATGGCCATTTCGCGGCGGGTCGCTTTGTCGATACCCTGCATTTCCAGACCAAAGGCGACGTTATCCAGTACGGTTAACCAGGGCATCAGTGCAAACTTCTGGAATACCATGGATACCCGTTTGCTGCGCATGTGGCGCAGGGTGTTGGCGTCACACTCGGCAATGTTGACCATCCGTTCGCCGTCACGGACCAGCAGTTCACCGCGGCTGACTTTGTTCAGGCCGTTAACGGCCCGCAGCAGGCTGGACTTACCGGAGCCGGACAGGCCCATGAGTACGCAGATTTCACCCTGCTGAACTTCGATGCTGGCGTTTTTGACGCCGACCACATCGCCGGTGGTTTCGATAATTTCCTGACGGGTTTTACCCGCATCAAGCATCCGCAGGCTGTCGTGCGACCAGTTGCCGAAAATAACATCCAGATTACGGATGCTGATTGCGCTTACGTGTTCCTGCATATCAGTTGCCTGAGAGGTTGAGGCCGAAGTTAGTGAAGTCATGATTAACCTTCCTCCTTCGCGCCGGGTGCTTTACAGATACGGTCGAGAATGATCGCAACCAGTACAATCGCCAGACCGGCTTCAAAACCCTGTGAGATATTGACGGTGTTCAGGGCACGGATAACCGGCTTACCCAGGCCGTCGGCACCTACCAGTGCGGCAATGACTACCATCGACAGCGACAGCATGATGCACTGGGTGATACCGGCCATGATGTTTGGCATGGCTGCTGGCAACTCAACTTTATATAGCAGTTTGAACGGGGTTGCGCCAAACGCTTTACCGGCTTCGATCAGGTCTTCCGGTACCCGGCTGATGCCCAGATAGGTCAGACGGATCGGTGCAGCGATGGCAAAAATAATGGTGGAGATCAGACCTGGTACGACGCCTAAGCCGAACAGTACCAGGGTCGGGATCAGGTACACGAACGTCGGGATGGTCTGCATCAGATCAAGAATTGGCCGCAGTATGGTATATACCCATGGCTTGTGTGCCGCCAGAATACCGACAGGGATACCCATGATGACCGACAGGGTCGTGGCGGCCAGTACCAGTACGAAGGTTTCCAGCATTTCCTGCCAGTAGCCCAGATTGAGGATCAGCAGCAGGGCGACCACGACAAAGATCACCAGCGGAATACTGCGGTGCAGGAACCAGGCCAGTGCGGCGGTCATTGCCATCGGAACAAACGGCGGGAACATCTGGAAGATGTCTACCATCGACAAAATCAGCCACTCCAGAGAGACCGAGATGGCGTCGAATAATCCGGCCGCATTAAAGGTGAGCCAGTCGACGAATGATTCCATCCAGTCACCCAGCGGGATTTTGTTGTCGGTTATCCAGTTCATCAGAAAAAACCTTTTATATTCAGAGTCGCTCCGTCAGGCGGGCGCTCTGTTTATTATTGTTTGCCTGTATTTACAGACGGTTTTTGTGGGCCGGAAGAGTTAATCTCAACAGCGGTGCCTGCCCGTGCAACCGCTTTCCGGCGTTTTATCCAGGTCGCCAATGTAAGCGTTTAGGCAGCCGGGTACTGAGCGTCAGCCGGCTAAACTCTTACACTGTCAGGTATTGTGTGAAACGGTCGACCGGCCGCAACGGTTACCCGCTGCGGCGGTCTGACAGAATGCCGGTATGCTGCGCACAGCCGGCACGGTCTGATTAAGTCCGCAGACTTTTCAGGTCTGTTACAGGCCTAACTGGCCTTTAACCGCTGTCATTGCGTCGCCACCGTCTTTAGTGGTTACGCCTGCCAGCCATGCATCCAGTACCTGAGGATTGGCTTTGAGCCATTCTTTCGCTGCAACTTCAGGCTTTTTGCCGTCGTCCAGAATGGCACCCATGACTTCGTTTTCCATCGCCAGGCTGAATTCCAGGTTGTTCAGCAGCTTACCCATGTTCGGGCAGTCTGTGGTGTAGTTCTGGCGTACGTTGGTGTAAACGTTAGCACCGCCGTAGTTCGGGCCGAAGTAGTCGTCACCGCCGTCCAGGTATTCCATTTCGATGTTGGCATTCATCGGATGTGGCGCCCAGCCCAGGAAGACAACCCACTGGTCACGCTTAGCAGCACGGGATACCTGAGAGATCATGCCCGCTTCAGAGGACTCAACCAGTTTGAAGCCTTCCAGTTCGAAAGCGTCTTTGTCGATCATGTCCTGAATCAGACGGTTGCCGTCGTTACCCGGTTCGATACCGTAGATACGGCCTTTCAGCTTATCTTTGAATTTAGCAATGTCGGCAAAGCTCTTCAGGCCGGCATCGTAAGCGTACTTAGGTACAGCCAGGGTGTACTTGGCGCCTTCCAGATTCGCACGCACGGTTTCAACCGTACCGGCGTCGCGGTATTTAGCAATATCCGCTTCCATGGTTGGCATCCAGTTACCCAGGAATACGTCGATGTCGTTGTTCGCCAGAGAGGTGTAGGTAACAGGTACAGAAAGCAGCTGAGTGCTTGGCTTGTAGCCCAGCGCAGATACAACTTCACTGGTGACTGCCGTGGTGGCGGTAATGTCGGTCCAGCCCACATCGGAGAAACGCACATCATCACAGGAAGCGGCAAATGCCATGGACGCAGAGAGGCCCATTGCGACGGTTAACCCGCGCAGGATGTTCTGTGTTTTACGGGTTTGCTGTCGAGTCTTCATGAGTTTTTTACCTTTATTGTTGTTGTCTTCTCTCAGGATTTTCTGAAACCAGAAAATCTCCCCTTGCTTACAGGTTCTGTTCCGGAAATGAGCCCGGCGACAAAGCCTGAAATGAGTCTTATGGTAACGGCTCAGTGGGCTGATGCCCTGCGGTTAGTCCTTTAACCTGAGCCCGGTAACAGACTGCTCTGCAGTTACCGGGTTCGAAAAACAGTTTGCCCCTGAAAGATAATAGCCGGGAATCAGGCCGCTATCCGTCAGGGGACAGTGTGGTTCAGATTTCGCGTTTTGGCGTACCGATACGCTGACGTTCCTGCCACTGTTCATCAATCCAGACGTCAACGTTGGCATCCGGCAGAGCTGCTTTACCCAGAATCATGTCAGCAGCTTTTTCCGCCACCATGATGCTCGGCGCATTCAGGTTGCCGTTCGGGATGGTCGGGAAGATGGAGGAGTCCACCACCCGCAGGGATTCAATGCCCCGAACCTTACATTCGTTATCCAGTACCGCCATCGGATCGTCATCCGCACCCAGTTTACAGGTGCATGAAGGATGATAAGCACTTTCTACATTTTCCCGTACCCAGCGGTCGATATCTTCATCGGACGTGATGTTAATACCTGGCTGAATTTCTTCGCCGCGGTATGCGTCCATCGCTGGCTGGTTGAGGATTTCACGGCTCAGGCGGATGGTGTCGCGCCAGTCCTGCTTATCCTGCTCAGTGCTGATGTAGTTGAAGATAATCCGTGGCTTAGCAGCCGGATCATTGCTGGTGATCCAGACTTTACCGCGGCTTTCCGGTTTGTTCGGGCCTACATGAACCTGGAAACCGTGGCCGTCGAATGCGGCCTGACCGTCGTAACGCATGGCCGCCGGCAGGAAATGGTACTGAATATTTGGCCATTTCAGACCTTCACGGGAACGGATAAATGCACAGGATTCAAAGTGGTTGGTGGCACCCAGACCGTCTTTAAACAGGATCCAGCGGGTACCGATCATGCCTTTGCTGATCAGGCCCAGTTTGCTGTTCAGTGAGATTGGCTGTTTACAGTGATACTGGAAGTAAACTTCCAGGTGGTCCTGCAGGTTTTCACCGACACCGGGCAGATCCTGAACCACATCGACCCCAGCATCCTGCAAGACTTTAGCCGGGCCAATGCCGGACAGTTGCAGCAGCTGTGGTGAACCGATAGAACCGGCGCTCAGCACCACTTCTTTACGGGCGGTGGCGGTTTTAATGCTGCCACCCTGCTGGTATTCAATGCCGGTGGCTTTTTTGCCGTCCAGCAGAACCTTGCGGGTCAGCACGCCTTTCATCAGTGTCAGGTTCGGGCGCTTCAGAGCCGGGCGCAGATGCGCATTTGAAGTAGATGCGCGCACGCCGCCGTCCACGGTCATATGCATTGGGCCGAAACCTTCCTGACGGTAACCGTTGTAATCATCGGTGGTCGGGTAACCTGCTTCTTCACCGGCATCAATGAATGCCTGATACAGCGGGTTGAGTTTCATCTCATTACCGTTGCAGGTGCCAACAGGGCCGCTGCCGCCGCGGTAATCATCTTCACCCTTGTACCAGGTTTCTGCTTTCTTGAAATAAGGCACACATTGCTGGTAGCCCCAGCCTTTGGCACCGTGCTCTTCCCATTCATCGTAGTCACAGGCGTGGCCACGGACATATACCATGCCGTTAATGGAGGAACCGCCGCCCAGTACTTTACCGCGCGGGCAGTGCATTTCCCGGTTGTCCAGATACGGTTCTTTATCCGTATGGAACTGCCAGGCATATTTCTCGGTGTTCATCGGATACGACAGGGCTGTCGGCATCTGGATGAAAATGCTCTTGTCGCTGCCACCGGCTTCCAGTAGCAGTACCTTGTTGTTGCTGTCTTCTGAGAGGCGGTTAGCCAGTACGCAGCCGGCAGAACCTGCCCCGACAACAATGTAATCAAATTCAGTATTGCTCATCAGTTAACCTCAGTTATAAGGGCAGTCGATGTCGCCCAGCTCAACGAAGACGCTCTTTACCTGGGTGTAGTGGTTCAGGGTTTCGATACCGTTTTCACGGCCGATACCGGATTGCTTGTAACCGCCAACAGGCATCTCAGCAGGAGAGGCGCCCCAGTTGTTGATCCAGCAAATACCGGCCTGCAGGCGGGCAATGACACGGTGAGCACGGGAGAAGTCCTTGGTGAACACACCGGCTGCCAGACCAAATTCGGTATCGTTAGCGCGGCGGATCACTTCTTCTTCGTCGCTGAAGCGCAGGATGGACATAACCGGGCCAAAGATTTCATCTTTTACGTTCGGCATGTCGTCGGTGCAGTCAGCAAACACGGTAGGGGCAACAAAGTAGCCTTTATCCAGTCCGTTTTCAGTAACACGGTTACCACCACATACAAGGCGGGCGCCGGCGTCTTTGGCGGCATCGATGTATTCCAGTACCTTGTGCATGTGCTTTTCAGAGATCAGTGCACCTACCTGGGTGTCCAGGTCGGTCGGATCACCAACAATCATACGGCCGGTGCGTTCAGCGATCTGGGCAACAAACTCGTCATAGATGCTGTCGTGTACAAATACCCGGGTACCGTTGGTGCAGACTTCGCCCTGAGTGTAGAAGTTGGCCAGCATCGAGCCGGATACGGCATTTTTCAGGTCCGCATCGTCAAACACAATCAGTGGTGATTTACCGCCCAGTTCCATGGTCACATCTTTCAGGGAGCCGGCGGCATCAGCCATGACTTTCTTACCGGTACCGCATTCGCCGGTGAAGGATACTTTTTCGATTTCCGGGTGGCGGGACAGGGCCTGACCGACGCGGTAGTCACCCTGTACAACGTTGAATACACCGTCAGGCATACCGGCTTCGGAGTAGATTTCAGCCAGTTTCAGAACCGACAGCGGGGTTTCTTCAGACGGTTTGAACACCAGTGCGTTACCGGCAGCCAGGCACGGGCCTGATTTCCACATGGCGATCTGAATCGGGTAGTTCCAGGCACCGATACCGGCACATACACCCAGTGGCTCGCGGCGGCTGTAGAAGAAGTTACTGCCGCCCAGATCCTGTTGCTGGCCGTGAATCGTGCCGGCCAGGCCTGCGAAGAATTCCACTACATCAGCACCGGTTGCGATATCGACGCAGTTGGCTTCCTGCATTGGCTTGCCGGTATCCAGTACTTCCAGAGCGGCCAGTTCATCGTTGCGTTCACGCAGGATAGCAACGGCTTTCATCATGATACGGCCACGTTCAGCACCGGACATCGCTGACCATTCAGCAAAGCCTTTTTTAGCACTTTCTACTGCAGCATCAACGTCTGCCAGTGAGGCCTGCTGTACTTCACCGATTGCTTCACCGGTTGCCGGGTTACGGGTAATAAAAGTTTCACCGGAGGTGGCGTCCTGATAACGGCCGTGGATGTATAAGGCGTGTTGCATAGTCTGTGTACCCTGTGAGCAATCGGTATCGCGAGGTAAAGCAGCGGTGGCCGATGGCTTAGATTTTTTATTAATCGGTCATTTAATTAAAAATAACTGTGGCGATTTTTTGATCCGATGTCAAATCTATTCACTGTCCGGGCCGGGAATGGTCGCGGATGGTCAAGTCGGAAGGTGGCTTTGAATATCAAAAGGCTGAAAGTGTTACCGGGTGAGAAATTTTTCCGGGATTGTTATCTGTATGGGTAATGCGACCGCTATTATCTTAAAAGCGACATCTGTTATAATCGCGGCCTCTTACAGTGGTGCGGATGAAGTCTGCTTCAGCCACTGAAATACCTCTGGCCGTGCCCGGCCGCCTGATGAGAAGTGAGAACACCGTGAACACTAAGTCTGCCAGTGAAATTCTGTTGCTGAAAATAACCGGGGTTGATAAGCCCGGTGTAACCTCCTCTATTACGGCGATGCTGGCCGGTTATGCGGTGGATATTCTGGATATTGGCCAGGCGGTGATCCATGATTCTTTGTCCCTGGGAATTCTGATCGGTGTGCCGGCCGGTGCTGAGTCTTCGCCATTATTACGGGATGTGCTGTTCAAAGCCCATGAGCTCGGTGTTCAGGTGAGCTTTGATCCGGTGGATGAAAGTGCTTATTCCCAGTGGGTGGAAGAGCAGGGCAAAAGCCGGCATATCATTACTCTGCTGGCGCGTAAGATCAGTGCAGAGCACATTGCGGAATTGTCCCGCGTTGCGGCTGATCATGGTCTGAATATTGATAACATCAGCCGGTTATCCGGACGGGTGGCGCTGGAGACTGATCCGGCAGCGAAAACCCGCGCCTGTGTGGAGTTTTCGGTACGGGGAATGCCGGCGGATGCCGAAGCGCTGCGTACTGCGTTTCTGGGGCTGGCAAAGGAAATGGATATTGATATCGCTATTCAGAAAGATGATATTTATCGCCGTAACCGCCGCTTAGTGGTCTTTGATATGGATTCCACTCTGATCGAGGCTGAGGTGATTGATGAGCTGGCTAAAGAGGCCGGCGTGGGCGATCAGGTAGCGGCAATCACTGAATCGGCAATGCGCGGTGAAATCGACTTTACTGAAAGTTTTGCCCGCCGGATGGCATTGCTTAAAGGATTGGACGAATCGGTACTGGAGCGGGTTGCGGCCCGGCTGCCCCTGACAGAAGGGGTAGAAGAGCTGGTGGCTAATCTGAAGGCGCTGGGCTTTAAAACAGCGATTTTGTCCGGTGGCTTTAACTACTTTGGCCGTTTTCTGCAGCAGAAAATGGGCTTTGATTATGTGCATGCCAACGAGCTGGAAATTGTTGATGGCAAGGTGACGGGCAATGTTGTGGGCACTGTGGTTGATGGCCAGCGTAAAGCGCAGTTACTGCGGGAAATTGCCGCCAGTGAAGGTGTGAGTCTGGAGCAAACCATCGCGGTGGGTGACGGCGCAAATGATTTGCCAATGCTGTCTATTGCCGGGCTGGGCATTGCCTTCCGGGCGAAGCCTCTGGTACGGCAGAGCGCCAAGCAGGCTATTTCCACGCTGGGGCTGGATGGCATTCTTTATCTGATCGGATTCCGCGACCGGGATACGTTGCAGGAAAGACTGCCGTCTGAGTGAACAGGCTTCAAGACAAAAAAAGGCTGATTGTGATGCAATCAGCCTTTTTTGTCTGGGTTCGGTTCAGTCAAAGAAGTCGTATTCCATCTCCGGCTTGGGGGGCTGCAGATAGTAGCCCTGAATGAACGGCACCCCGGCCTGCCAGAGTCGGCTGAGCATGCGGGTGTCTTCTACCATAGGCGCGATGCAGGCAATCTTGTCTTTGTTCAGCTGTTTGATCAGGTCGGTGAAGGCCGGGTTGGTTTTGCCTTCCTGATTAATATCGTTCAGATATTTCTGATCCAGTTTTACCAGATCCGGTTTGGTGTCTGTACACAGCCGGTCAGAATCATCGGATATTCCAAAATGTTTAATACAGATTTTACAGCCAAGTTTTCGTATGCCATGAATGAATTTGGCCGCTGCCGCCTGATTTTCCCGGATATCAGCTTCGCTGATTTGCAGACAAATCAGTTTGGCCGGAATTTTCTCTTCATTAAGCGTTTGGCGTAGCCAGGTAAGCATTGGCTGTGACTGCAGGCTGCTCAGGGTCAGGTTAATAAACAGACGTACCGAGAGGTCATTGCTGAGACCTTCATGGATCTTTCTCAGGCTGTGCTCGATGACCCATTTATCGAGCCGTACGCTGGTTGTAGGGCTGTCAAGGCTGGCGATAAAGTCGCTGGGGGAGATGGCGTCAGCGTTATCTTCATCCTGCAGGCGAAGTAACACTTCATAGTTACCGATTCCCTTGTTAGCCCGTAATGAAACAATAGGCTGGAAATGCAGGCTAAAGCTGTCTTCAACCATAGCATCACGGATCAGATCAACCGCTTCGTCGGTCTGATCTTCTGCGGCTTTAGCCGGAGCCTGATAAAAACTGATGCCATTTTTGTCAGCGTCCAGCGCCGCGTTTGCTGCCTCTTCTGCCCGGTCAATCAGTTCCAGATAATGGGGGGTGTTATCATTAATGCCGGTGATGCCGATGCTGCACTGAATATTCAGTCCTGTGCCTGCTATATTCTTACCTGCTTTAATAATGGCTTTGCGAATCAGTTCAGCTATTCGCATCGTTTTATCCAGATTAGCGTCCTGATAAAGAATGGCAAAGACATCTTTTTCCAGGCGGGCGCAGGTATGGGTCTGACTGACTTTGTCGCGGAACAGGGTCGCCAGTTCTGCCATCATTATGTCTGAACCCTGCTGCAGGGTGTCCTGCAGGTCATGGTAGTTATCCAGACGAATATAGAGCAGATTGGCATCAGCGCCTCCCAGAAGGGCTCTCTGGGCGGTCATCTCAAGTTTATCAAGCAGGAAGTGTTTGTCTCTCAGGCGGGTAGCGGTGTCAATGTTTTCCAGTGTTTCAGCTTCGCCGTATCCGTCAGGTTTAAACGCCAGCTGGATGCAATCCTGATTTTCAAACCGGCTGTGTTTAACTTCAAGAAGGGTTTTGAACAGGGTACCGTCACTGCGGCGTCCGGTCAGTTCAATGGAATCACCTTCGCCGGCACGGTGCTGAAGACCGGACAGCAGGTTGTTGAATTCGTTGTGATGATCCGGGGAGATGAAGCTCAGCAGGCCGTGACGCTGAAGGATGTGGGCACCGTCAATTGCCAGCAGTTCATGGCAGGCATCGTTACTGAAGATGGGTGCCATTACGAGGTTCAGGTAGATGATGGCGGAACGGGAATTCTCGGCCAGCTTCTGATTATTTTTTTCGGCTTCCGCGAGCAAAGCTTCCAGTTGCCGAACCTGTTTGCGTCTGTCGAGATGCTGGAGCTGCTGATGAATCTGCAATAACAGCAGTTCGGTTTCAGCCAGTGACGCAACCGCTGCCATGCCATCCCGGATTCCCAGGATATTGGCCTGGCGGGTATTGTTCGTTACCAGCTGGATGATGGGGATATCTTTATCCAGACGCTGAACCATTTGCTGGACATGTTTGGCGCTGATGTCTTTGGCCGTATGCTGACTGATGATCAGATCCCAGGAGCGTTCACTTAAGGCCCGGGCAAACTGGCGTGGGTTATGAATATTTTTACTGCGGGGGATCAGCCTGACCTGTTTAAGTATCGCCAGAATCGGTGAAACTTCCTGTTCACTCAGGCCGACAAATAAAATATAAACGTTCTGCTGTAATCGTTGCCGGTCGCCGTTCATGGCAAGGCGAATTGTAGCTTCCGGTAGGCTGCTTTCAATTTTCATATTTTGGGCACAGTATTACGTTTTTGAGTTGGATTTTTGTTGTTTTTTAACTTCTTATCAGGCAAGTGTAGCCCGTTTGGTTTTGCCTGTCAGTGGCTTTCCTGTTTAATAACTGAAATCCACAGGGTTTTCTTAATCTCAGGACAGGCGTGCCGGGCCCTGTGGGAAGGCTTGTCTGAATACGCTGTAGCAATAATGAACGGCTGCGTTTGAATGGCTGATTAACAGGTTTGCCGGTGGCGGTTGTTAAGGTGAAAAAAATTCGGTTTGTAGCCGGTTTATTTCCCTGGTTTTGTTTGAATATGGCGACAGATTTTTCAATAAAAGGCTCCGGGTCATTGAGCCGGATAGCATGGTTGTAAAGCTGGCTTTGTTATTATCTGCAGAAACCGGTGATATCTGACTTCTCTTACATCAGAAGGGTGACGGCAGAAAAGATGTGCTGACGGACAGGGCTGGGCCGGAGCTTTCCCCGGTGTAACGGGGGTGATCAAAGCCGGGTGTTTTTCAACAAAGAAAGATGGTTGGGACAGGAGGATTTGAACTTCCGCCAATGTAACGGGAGTGATCAAAACCAATGTCTTTTTAAGGATAAAAGTAGATGGCTGGGAGAGGCGAATTCGAACTTCCGCCATTATAACGGGAGTGATCAAAACCAGGTGTTTTTTTAACAACGAAAAGATGGCTGGGACAGGAGGGTTTGAACCTCCGCCATTATAACGGGCGTGATCAAAACCAGAGTCTTTTTTAAGGATAACAGTAGATGGCTGGGATAGGAGGATTCGAACTTCCGCCAATGTAACGGGAGTGATCAAAACCAGAGTCTTTTTTAAGGAGAAAAGTAGATGGCTGGGAGAGGCGAATTCGAACTTCCGCCATTATAACGGGAGTGATCAAAACCTGGGGCTTTTTTAAAGTAAATAAGAGATGGCTGGGATAGAAGGATTCGAACTTCCGCCAATGTAACGGGAGTGATCAAAACCAGTGTCTTTTTTAAGGAGAAAAGTAGATGGCTGGGATAGGAGGATTCGAACTTCCGCCATTATAACGGGAGTGATCAAAACCTGGGGCTTTTTAAAGTAAATAAGAGATGGCTGGGATAGGAGGATTCGAACTTCCGCCAATGTAACGGGAGTGATCAAAACCTGGGGCTTTTTAAAGTAAATAAGAGATGGCTGGGATAGGAGGATTCGAACTTCCGCCAATGTAACGGGAGTGATCAAAACCAGTGTCTTTTTTAAGGAGAAAAGTAGATGGCTGGGATAGGAGGATTCGAACTTCCGCCAATGTAACGGGAGTGATCAAAACCTGGGGCTTTTTAAAGTAAATAAGAGATGGCTGGGATAGGAGGATTCGAACTTCCGCCATTATAACGGGAGTGATCAAAACCTGGGGCTTTTTAAAGTAAATAAGAGATGGCTGGGATAGGAGGATTCGAACTTCCGCCAATGTAACGGGAGTGATCAAAACCTGGGGCTTTTTAAAGTAAATAAGAGATGGCTGGGATAGGAGGATTCGAACTTCCGCCAATGTAACGGGAGTGATCAAAACCAGTGTCTTTTTTAAGGAGAAAAGTAGATGGCTGGGATAGGAGGATTCGAACCTCCGCATGACGGGATCAAAACCCGTTGCCTTACCGCTTGGCGATATCCCAACACTGGGTAAGATGCTTATGGTGATTTCATAAGCTGTTTATGGCTGGGATAGGAGGATTCGAACCTCCGCATGACGGGATCAAAACCCGTTGCCTTACCGCTTGGCGATATCCCAACTGCATAAACATGGTGGCAATAGCGGGACTCGAACCTGCGACCCTCGCATTATGAATGCGATGCTCTAACCAACTGAGCTATATTGCCAATTCAGAAAGCGTTGCCACTTTAAGAATGGCTGGGATAGGAGGATTCGAACCTCCGCATGACGGGATCAAAACCCGTTGCCTTACCGCTTGGCGATATCCCAGCAGAACGATAGGGGCATGGTGGCAATAGCGGGACTCGAACCTGCGACCCTCGCATTATGAATGCGATGCTCTAACCAGCTGAGCTATATTGCCTTAGCACTTATCGAGGTCGCGAATTATTCTCTTTTTTCATAGGTCTGTCAACTGATTAGGGGGCAAAAAACACGAATTTCTATGAGAAAAATGCGTGCTGCCAATCCGTCGTTTCAAGCAGGGCTCAGGAGGGCTTTTCAGTGGCTGCGGGGATCCGGATTCCGCCCACCCAGCGGGGCTGTTTCATCAGTGTGAGTGCATTTACTTCGCCCTTCAGTACCTGCCGGCCTGTGGGCGTGACTGAGAGTGTCTTTTGGGGCCATTCAGGGTGATCTGAGGTGATTCGGATAAGTGCTTCTGAGGTGTCTGTCAGCGCCCGGATAACCGACCAGAACATCAGGTCTCCAAGCCAGGGGAGGGGTTCTCTTTCGCGCATATAACAGGCGAACAGTTTTCCGGCTGTCAGGGTATCCGTTTCACTGAGGAGTTGCAGTGCGAGGCTGGCGGTCAGGCTCAGGCCGGTATGCGGATCGGGTAATTCTGCCAGATGGCGGTGCAGGGCTCTGGCCATTAGCGGCAGTGCCGGCGTACCTGTTCCGGCTAACCGGACCAGAGCCTCGGGGGACGCTGAGCAGAGCGCTTGCCAGGCGTTCTCCCCCAGCTGTAGCTGGGCGTTGCTGACCGGTGTGCGATGCTTGTCCCAAAGATAGCGAAACAGTTCAGGGGATAATTGCCCCAGACCAATGAAGTCGTTCACCCCGGGAACCCGGTCTACACAGATCAGCTCCAGCGGGGCATCCGGGGCATGGCGGAAAAAATAGCTAAGCAAAAAAGCGAGAATAAGCTGGTCGTAGCTGTCGTGCTCGAACCAGAGCACGACGTTTTGCCATTTTGCAGTCCCGGATCGGGCCTGAAATGCCTGCAGCGGGCCATAGGCTGCTTTGGCCTGCGCGGTGGCGTCTGCTAAATCAATGGAGTACGCGTCAGCCACATAGCGGCTGCGCATTTGTATGAGCTTCTCTATGGGAAGGTCCTGAACCGGCCCCTGACAGAAAGGATCAGTGAATGCCAGATATTCACCGCAAAAGCCTGCCAGCTGCAGGCCGTGCTGTATGTCGTGGCCACAGCGAATGTGCAGGGTGTCCGGTGTGTCCGGTGTCCGGGGTTCCAGTGTCAGGCTGTCGATATGGGCCTTCATGGCGGGCCAGCTGTCAAAGCCGTTTTCCCGGGCGATGATGAGTTGGCAGTGGCTCAGCTGAATCTGGCTGAGGAGTGATGCTGTTCGGGGATGGGCGTGGAAGCGCTGAATAGCATCGCTGTCTTGATTACGCACCTGTTTCAGTAATTCTTTAGCGCGTTTCTTTTGCTGTTCAAGGTTGAGCTTGCCATGAAAAATATCACGGGGACGGGCTGGTGGTGTGAGTGGCCGGTTGGCGTTAGCGTGCATAGATTGCTCCGAAATAGCATCATTCCTGCGTCCGCATGACAGGTGGATCAAAGCTGATCTCGGATCATTTATCTGTGGTGCAATCTGGGCGCAGCCCTTTCCGCGAACATGGGTGCCATCAGGCATAAATGCAATGTAATGGCGGTTGGGAGTGAAAGCAAGCCGGGTAGCGTTTGGCGGGGATAAAAAAAGCCCCGGGCATTGCTGCGCGGGGCCTTTCTGAATCAGTGATCAGACATTGAAACGGTAGTGAATGACATCGCCATCTTTGAGGATGTAGTCTTTACCTTCCAGACGCCATTTGCCGGCATCTTTAGAGCCCTGTTCGCCGTTGTGTTCGATGTAGTGATCATAGCTGATCACTTCGGCGCGGATGAAGCCTTTCTGGAAGTCGGTGTGGATAACACCGGCGCCTTCAGGCGCGGTTGCACCAATCTTAACAGTCCAGGCGCGGACTTCCTTAACACCGGCGGTGAAGTATGTCTGCAGGCCCAGCAGTTCGTAACCGGCACGGATCACGCGGTCCAGACCCGGTTCTTCCATGCCCATTTCCTGCAGGAATTCCAGCTTCTCTTCATCGTCCAGTTCGGAGATTTCCGCTTCCATCTTGTTGCAAATTGCAACCAGCTCGGCGTTTTCAGATTTGGCCAGTTCGCGTACTGCATCCAGGTGCGGATTGTTCTCAAAGCCTTCTTCATCAACGTTAGCGATGTACATGGTCGGCTTGGTTGTCAGCAGGTGGAAGGTTTTCAGGGTAACCTGCTCGTCATCACTCAGGTCCATGGCGCGGACCGGATGGCCTTCATCCAGATGTGGCTGCAGTTTTTCCAGCAGAGCTTTAGCTTTTACGGCTTCTTTGTCGCCGCCTTTGGCCAGTTTCTGAACCCGCTGGAGTTGCTTTTCAACAGACTCAAGGTCTGCCAGCGCCAGTTCGGTATTGATGATTTCAATATCGGCCAGCGGATCAATTTTGTTGGCTACGTGGATAACGTTTTCATCTTCAAAGCAGCGCACGACATGCGCGATCGCGTCGGTTTCACGGATGTTGTGCAGGAACTTGTTGCCCAGGCCTTCGCCTTTAGATGCACCGGCGACCAGGCCAGCGATATCAACGAATTCCATGGTGGTTGCCAGCACGCGTTCCGGCTTAACGATATCTGCCAGGGCGTCCAGACGCGGGTCCGGCATGGGGACAACGCCTGCATTCGGTTCGATGGTGCAGAACGGGAAGTTCTCAGCGCCAATACCGGCTTTCGTTAGAGCATTAAAGAGTGTCGATTTGCCGACGTTAGGCAGGCCAACAATGCCGCATTTGAAACCCATGACAGTATCCTGTAGTTAAAGATTTATGCTTTGAAAGAGTGCAAGGTGTTCATCGCTTTCAGCCAGTCGCCACTGCAGGCCTGTTCCAGTACCCGCAAGGCTTCATCGCTGGCGGCCTGAGTCAGGTCACGTTCGCTGGACGGTGCTTTTTTCAGCACGAATCCGCTGACCTGGCTGGCGCTGCCGGGATGGCCGATACCTAAGCGTAAACGGTAGAAATTCTTGTTGTTGCCCAGCTTGCTGATGATGTCCCGCAGACCGTTATGGCCACCGTGTCCGCCGCCCTGTTTGAGCTTGGCTACACCGGGTGGAAGGTCGAGTTCATCGTGGGCAACTAATATGCCTTCAGGGGGGATTTTATAGAAGTTGGCCAGTGCGCCAACCGCTTGCCCGCTGAGGTTCATAAAGGTGTTCGGGATCAGCAGGTGAACCGGTTGCTGGTTCAGCGTGGTTTTCCCGTAGAGACCGTGAAACTTATTTTCGGTCTTAAGAGGGGTCATTTGTCGCTCAGCGAGCTGAGCGACAAAATCAGCACCGGCATTGTGACGGGTCTGGTCGTACTGCTGTCCCGGGTTACCCAGGCCAACAATTAACTGAATCCGATCTTTCATGCCGGTACCTTTAGCAGGCTAAATTACTTAGCTGCTTTAGCACCACGTGGTGCGTAAGTCTGAGCGATGCCCTGATCGTGGTCAGCGCCGCGACGCAGCTGAACAATCTCAACGCCAGCAGGCATAGTGATGTCAGACAGGTGCAGGATCTGGCCCATTTCAACGCCGGACATATCAACTTCCAGAGCTTCTGGCAGTTTTTCTGGCAGACACAGAACCTGAACAGTGTTCTGCTGAACAGCGAATTTACCAGACGCTTTACCAGCCGGAGACTGAGCGAAGCCAGTGAAGTTCAGAGGAACCAGAATCTGGATCTTGTTGGACTTAGTGATGCGCTGGAAGTCAACGTGCATAACAGTGTTACGCGCCGGGTGACGCTGGAAGTCACGTACGATTACTTTTTCTTCTTTACCGTTCAGTTCCAGAGTCAGGATAGAAGAGAAGAAAGTAGGATCTTCGATCTGCTTAACCAGAGCACGGTTTTCCAGAGTGATGGAAACAGGCTTCTTGTTTTTAGCACCACCGTATACAACGGCAGGGATCATGCCAGCGTGACGCAGGCGGCGGCTCGCACCTTTCCCTTCGTCTGTACGGGCTTCAGCTTTGATTACGAAATCAGTCATTTTAATACCTTTAAACAGTAAAACTGCAAAATCCTTGCGACCAGGTCTTGCAGTCAGTTAAGCCAGTTGGCTAAGTTCCTTCCTTAATGGAAGGGGTGTTATCGGTGCCGTGTTCTTATCTGAACTCTTTAAGGTGTTCCTAGCGGAACTCCTAAGACGTTCCTAGCGGAACTCCTAAGACGTTCCTATCGGAACATGGCACTGATAGATTCTTCGTTGCAGACGCGGCGTACCGCTTCTGCCAGCATTGGCGCCAGCGTCAGCTGACGAATGCGGTCACACTTCTCACCAGCCGGTGACAGTGGAATGGTATCGGTAACAACCAACTCATCCAGTTCGGAGTTGTTGATGTTGTCGATAGCCGGGCCTGACAGCACAGGGTGAGTTGCGTAAGCAACAACCTTGGAAGCGCCGTTCTGTTTCAGGGCGCTTGCGGCTTTACACAGGGTGCCGGCGGTGTCACACATGTCGTCTACCAGAATGCAGGTACGACCCTGTACGTCACCGATAATGTTCATTACCTGGGCTTCGTTGGCTTTTTCACGACGCTTGTCGATGATTGCCAGATCGCAGTCCAGTTGTTTTGCTACAGCACGTGCACGTACCACGCCGCCTACGTCCGGGGATACAACCAGCGGATTTTCGTAGTTCTGACGGGCGATCTCGTCCAGCAGTACCGGAGAGCCGTAAACGTTATCCACAGGGATATCAAAGAAGCCCTGAATCTGGTCAGCGTGCAAGTCAACGGTCAGTACGCGGTCGATACCTACGCCTGCCAGCATGTCAGCAACAACTTTTGCACTGATTGCTACACGTGCGGAACGTGGACGACGGTCCTGACGGGCATAACCGTAGTACGGGATAACCGCCGTGATACGGGTAGCAGAACCGCGGCGCAGGGCGTCAGCCATGACAATCAGTTCCATCAGGTTGTCATTGGTGGGTGCGCAGGTCGATTGCAGAATGAAAACGTCTTTACCACGCGCGTTTTCATTGATTTCGACGTTTACTTCACCGTCACTAAACTTGGTGACTACTGCTTCGCCCATTGGGATATCTAGGCGTTCAACGACTTTCTCGGCAAGCTCTCGGTTGGCGTTGCCAGTGAAGACCATCATTTTAGGCACGGTGGTTACCTTCTCGGATGCTGTAGTGGTTAACAGAGATTCATTCATGTGATTTTGGCCTGGCAGTTGCTCAGTTAAACACTGAAACTGCAGAAATCTCTCATTATTGCCTGTTTCAGACCAGAGGCTTTGCCGCCGGCCAGCGGGGCACTGGGTTTGCTGCAGACTGAACACAAAAATAACCCCAACCCGTCTTTTATAAGGCAGGTAAAAGGTATCAGATGTCTTTAGCCGGAGATAATGCTGTGCACCATACTGAAAATTTCAGAGATGGCTGGGATAGGAGGATTCGAACCTCCGCATGACGGGATCAAAACCCGTTGCCTTACCGCTTGGCGATATCCCAACATTAACCCTTACAGGAACCAGGCCTGAATAACGGCGCACATTTTCTAGGAAGCGTGTTGTAAAGTCAATGCAAAACCGGGGGTTATCGTGACCCGATCTGCCACTCTTTAGCTATAAGGGTAATCCGCAGATTGCCCTGATTCAGGACGATTTTACCCGGCAGGGGAATGCCGTCCCGGGAGGTGTAGCGTAAGTAGTTAATCTGCCAGTTATTTTGTTGCAGAGACTTGAGTCTGTTGGTGTCAAAAACCGGCGTGTATTCGCTGCCCGGGGCTGGCTGACCTTTCATCCAGAAAGGCAGGTCATTCAGCGGAAAACGCCAGCCAAGCCGTTCTTCCATCAGCGCTTCCGGTGAGTTTGAGTAGATTGGGTCTTCGCCGGCGGCAAGGATTTCAATGCCCCGTGGGCTGCCGGTGATTCTGGCGCCCCCCTGACCGAGCGGGCCGGTCAGTTCGATGTTAAAGAATTCTTCCTGTTGCTGCCATGCCAGACTGGCGCTGTGCCGGGTTTTACTGTCACGGATGCCTGCTTTGCCGGTGACTTCCCAGGCGTCAATGGTTTGCAGTCTGGCCAGATGCTCTTCCCAACTGATGCCTGTGTCTGTTACCGGTTCGGGTTCCGGCGTCAGCGAAGAGCAGGCAGAAAGGGTAATGGCCAGAAAAACAGTTAACAGGGCACGGAACAGCATGAGTGTATGTCTCGTCAGCGTGGGGAATGGTCAGTAAAAGCCTGAGGAGTACTCAGGCTGTTAATCAGGCTTATGGTCAGTTAGCCGCGGTCTGGCCAATGGCTTCGGCGGCTTCCAGAATGTACAGGTTATCCGGATGTTCAGCCTGGCTTTTCTCCAGCAGTTTCATTGCTTCTGCCACCTGACCTTCAGCAAAGTAGACCTGGATCAGGTGACCGGCAACTTCTGCATCCGGGTACATTTCGTAGGCACGTTCCAGGAACGGCAGGGCTTCTTCATTGCGGTTCAGCTTGTAAAGAATCCAGCCCATGCTGTCCAGCACGGCGGCATCGTCAGGGGTAATTTCCAGCGCCTGTCTGATCAGCTCAAGGGCTTCATCATAGCGGTCGGTATACAGGGTAAGTGTGTAGCCCAGGGCATTCATCGCCATACTGTTATCCGGGTCCAGCTCCAGCACTTTACGCAGGTCCTGTTCCATCAGTTTGAAATCCTGGGCAGACATCATCATTGCCCGGGCGTACAGCAGGGCGATATCTTCTTCATCTTCCTGCAGGGCTTCGTCCAGTAAATTGATGGCCGCGCCTTTATAGTCGTGCAGATCCAGCCATTCCGCTTCGATGATAAAAATCTGTACGGCCCGCTCCGGGATGGCGTTGCGGGCATCGAGCATGATTTTCTGCAGCTGTTGCCGTTTGTCGGCGTTGTCCAGCAGATCTGAAATTCTGCTCAGTGCCGGCAGCAGGTTATTGGGATCTTTTACCTTGCTGAAATATTCCAGCGCCTGCTCATCGTTTTCACGCTGCAGTTCAATCAGCCCGAGATAATAGTAGGGGGTTGTGTTCTGCGGGTAGCGCACCAGTATTTTTTTGAAAACCGCTTCGCTTTCATCCACCAGATCTTTTTCGAGCATCAGTAATGCCAGGTAAAAGCCCAACTGAGGTTCGGCGCGGCGAAGTTCCAGTAACAGGTTTGCCTGTTTAACGGCTTTTTTGTTCTGGTTGTCCTGAAACAGTAACTGGATATACAGCGTGCGCAGTTGCTGTTCGGGCTGTTTGCCTTCAACGACGTTTTTCAGTAACGCGAGGGCCTGTTTAGTTTTGCCCTGCTGGCGCAGCAGTTCAGCTTTCTGGAACAGGGCACCGTGGTGTTTGGGCGACAGTTTGATTGCCTTGTCAAAGGCCTTTTCTGCGGCTTCCGGCTGGTCGTTACTTTTATACAGAATACCCAGGGTGGTCAGCAGGGTTGCGTTGGCTGTATCAGTATTCTTCGTGCTGAGTACGTCGATATATGCCTGACGTTCGTCCTGGCTGAGTTTGCCTGAACTGTTGGCAATCATTTGCAGCGTTTGCGGGTTGCTGTGATCAAGTGCTTTGTTCAGTAACGGCAGGGCGTGGTCAAAGTCACCCTGTTGCAGCAGGATGCTGGCGGAAATCTGATAAGGCTCCGGGTTATCCGGTTCTGCTTCCTGCCAGAGGTTGGCAGCTTCCAGAATGCGCTTGGGCTGATTCATATATTGGGCAATATAGGTTGCACGTTTGGCGATTGCCGGGTCTTTGGTCAGCCGGGACTGGCGCATGTAATTAGCCAGTGATAACTCGAACTGTTCTTCCTGGCCAGCCAGTTCAGCGATGATCAGGTCATAGAGGGTTTCCCGGTTCAGTTCGCCGGGTGTGTATTCAATGGCAGCTAAATCGGTCTGACGGCTCTGCAACAGGCTGTCAGGCTGGGACGGCTGCTGTGCACAGCCGCTGATCAGCAGGCCGGCAAGTGCCATTGCGCCGGCGGTTTTGCCGGGCAGGGAGCGCAGTACCGCGCCGGATAGTTGTGACACCGCCAGGCGGTATGGAAGAAACCTGGTTCTGAATTGTGTATTCACTATATATAGTTGCCTTACTGATTAGTGTCTGTCGGGTCCCTTGTAAGCGTCCTGTATAGCATACGGGGCTTATCGACACGTTTTGCAGAGTCCGTTTATTGTGATCACTATAGATGAATCCAGACTGAGTTGTCATGTCTGAGAAAGTGTCTATAAGCTGCATTTCTGCTTAGTAGACCACAAAACTTGTGTCAGGGTTGCACTCAGATCAAGAAAAATCTTCTTGTTTGTTGTTAGGCTTTTAACCTTTTAAACAATAAGGTGTATTATGACGCGCTTATTTGTGCCGGCGGCTGTTGTTGCGGGCGTCAGATACAGGCTTCATATCGATCTTAAACAGGGGTGGCGTTTACCTCCATGGCTTTGTTGGCACTGGGAATAAATCATAAGACAGCTTCTGTCGCAGTTCGTGAAAAAGTAGCCTTTGCTCCGGAGCAGATGGCCGATGCGCTGTCACAGGCCTGTCAGGTCGCAAAACTTCGCGAAGCAGTGATTTTGTCGACCTGTAACCGAACCGAACTGTACTGTTCTACTCAGCTGGAAGGCACCCGTGCCTTACTTGAATGGCTGGGGGATTACCATCAACTGGACGCAGACGAGCTCCAGCAGGCCAGTTATGCTCACTGGGATCAGGATGCTGCACAGCATATGATGCGCGTCGCCAGCGGGCTGGATTCGCTGGTGCTGGGCGAACCGCAAATTCTGGGTCAGCTCAAATCTGCCTATGCGGTATCGCAGGAAGTCGGCGTGGTGGGGGCGGAACTGTCCCGGCTGTTCCAGCAAACTTTCTCTGTGGCGAAAAGAGTACGTACTGATACGGCGATCGGTGAAAACCCGGTGTCGGTTGCGTATGCGTCCGTCAGCCTGGCGCAACATATATTTGCTGATCTGAGTACCAGTAAGGCGCTGCTGATCGGCGCCGGTGAAACCATTGAGCTGGTGGCCCGGCACCTGAAAGAAGCCGGCGTGAGTGACATGACGGTCGCAAACCGTACGCTGGTGCGGGCTGAAACACTGGCTGAGAGTTTTAATGCCAAAGCGATTCTCCTCGGAGATATTCCTGAAGCGCTGGAAGATGCAGACATTGTGATTGCGTCCACCGCCAGCCAGTTACCGATTCTGGGTAAGGGAGCGGTGGAAGCCGCGCTGAAAAAGCGTAAACACCGGCCTATCTTTATGGTGGATATTGCGGTTCCGCGGGATATCGAACCCCAGGTGTCTGAACTGGATGACGTGTATCTTTACACCGTTGATGATTTGCGTGAAGTGATCGAAGAGAACGTCCGCAGCCGTGAATCAGCCGCCCGTGAAGCGGAGGCAATGGTTGCTGTCGGGGCCACTGAGTTTATGCGCCAGCTGCGTTCGCTGGAAGCGGTCGGTACGGTGATGGCGGTGCGTAATCAGGCGGATAAACTGCGTCAGCAGGAGCTCGATAAGGCGATGAAGCAATTGTCTAACGGCAAAGATGCTGAAACGGTGCTGGCCAACCTGGCCCGTGGCCTGACCAATAAATTAATTCACCACCCGACGGTTCAGCTGCGCCAGGCCAGCGCTGAAGGGCGGACAGAAATGCTTGATATTGCCCAGCAGTTATTTCAGCTGGAAGAACAACGACAAGAAGATTAAACATGAAAGCGTCAATTTTAACCAAACTGGAAACACTGGCCGATCGCTACGAAGAGCTGGCGGCCCTGCTGGGTGATGCAGGGGTTATCGGTAACCAGGATCAGTTCCGTGCCTACTCGATGGAGTATGCGGAAATTGAACCGGTTGTGCAGTGTTTTCAGGGGTATCAGAGTGCTCAGGGTGATCTGGAAGAAGCGCTGCTGATGCAGGACGATTCCGATCCGGATATGCGCGAAATGGCCAAAGAAGAAGTGGCCGGTGCCAAGCAGCAGATTGAAGAACTGGAAGGCCAGCTGCAGATTTTGCTGTTGCCGAAAGATCCGAACGATGCCCGTAACGTCTTTCTGGAAGTCCGTGCCGGGACCGGCGGCGACGAGGCGGCTATTTTCTCCGGCGATCTGTTCCGCATGTATTCCCGCTTTGCAGAAACCCAGGGCTGGAAGGTTGAAGTGGTCAGTGCCAACGAAGGTGAGCACGGCGGCTATAAAGAGATTATTACCCGGATCATAGGTAAAGATGTGTATTCCCGTCTGAAGTTTGAATCCGGCGCGCACCGGGTGCAGCGGGTGCCTGAGACTGAATCTCAGGGCCGTATCCATACGTCTGCCTGTACGGTTGCGATCATGGCGGAAATGGATGAAGCGGATGCCATCGAAATTAACAAAGCTGATCTGCGGGTGGATACCTTCCGGGCCTCCGGTGCCGGTGGTCAGCACGTCAACAAAACCGACTCTGCAATTCGTCTGACCCATATCCCGACCGGGGTGGTGGTTGAGTGTCAGGAGGAACGTTCCCAGCATAAAAACCGTGCCAAGGCGATGTCATTACTGGCATCCCGTCTACAGGCGGCGGAGCAGGAGCGGCATGCGGCAGAGCAGGCCAGCACCCGTAAAAGCCTGGTGGGCAGCGGTGACCGTTCAGAGCGTATCCGTACCTATAACTATCCACAGGGCCGGGTAACCGATCACCGTATTAACCTGACGCTTTATAAACTGTCTGAAGTAATGGAAGGGGCGCTGGGGCAGGTGGTTGATCCGCTGGTGAATGAATATCAGGCGGAACAGCTGGGCGCTCTGTCTGCTGAAAACTGATGCCTGATATCCGCCAGGCATTACAACGCAGTGTTGATCTGGAAGCGCTGAGCGAGTCAGCGCGACTGGATGTCGAACTGTTGTTATGTCACGTATTAGATAAATCCCGAACCTATCTGATGATGCACCCTGATGCTGTGCTCTCCGCTGAGCAGCAGGTGCAGCTTGAAGCGCTGTTGCAACGGCGTATTCAGGGTGAGCCGGTTGCGCATTTACTGGGCCAGTGGAGTTTCTGGAGTTTTGATCTGGCGGTGAATGCCAGCACGCTGATTCCCCGGCCGGATACCGAATGTGTGGTTGAAAAAGCACTGGAGCTGTTGCCTGCGGGGCCGGCAAAGGTTGCAGATCTGGGCACGGGCACCGGTGCGATTGCGCTGGCGCTGGCCACTGAACGGCCAGCGTGGCAGGTGTTTGCGGTGGATTTTGTGGCAGACGCCGCAGAATTAGCGGAACAGAACCGCCGTTCGCTGGGTCTTAGTAATGTTACCGTGCTACAGGGTAGCTGGCTGGAACCGGTCTCTGAAGATTTACATATGGTGGTGAGTAACCCGCCTTATATTGATCCTGAAGACCCTCATCTGGCGCAGGGGGATGTTCGTTTTGAACCCCGCTCGGCGTTGGTGGCGGATGATCATGGTCTGGCCGATATCCGGACCATCTCAGCGCAGGCCTGGAAACAGTTGCATAACGAAGGCTGGCTGCTGTTTGAGCATGGTTATGATCAGGCGGCCGCCGTGCAGGGCATTTTGCAGGCGCAGGGATATTCACAAGTGGCGTCCGCACAGGATCTGGCCGGTAATGACCGGATGACCTGGGGACGTAAGCGGTTGATCTTATAGCGGCGTAGAGGATTCTGATGTTAGATGATGCGCAATTATTGCGATACAGCCGGCAGATTATGTTGCCGGAAGTGGAAATTGGCGGACAGGAAGCCTGGCTGAATGCAAGGGTACTGGTATTAGGCGTTGGTGGCCTGGGCAGTCCGGTTGCGATGTATCTGGCGGCAGCAGGCGTCGGTAAGCTGATTCTGGTGGATGACGACAAGGTTGAACTGACCAATTTACAGCGTCAGATTGCCCATGGCACCGAAGATATTGGCAACGCGAAAGTTGCCTCTGCGGCGGCCACGCTGGCATCGATTAACCCGGACATTGACGTCGAGACGGTTGAACAGCGCCTGAGCCCTGATGATCTGGGTGAATGGGTGCAAAAAGTGGATCTGGTACTGGATTGCACGGACAATTTTGATACCCGCTTTGGTGTCAATCAGGCTTGTGTAACCCATAAAAAGCCACTAGTCTCCGGGTCAGCTATACGCCTCGAAGGGCAGGTTGCGGTGTTTGATCCGCGACAGGATGATTCACCCTGCTACCGGTGTTTGTACCGTGAAGGCAGCGATGAAAACCTGACCTGTTCTGAAAGCGGTGTACTGGCACCATTGGTGGGCATTATCGGTTCTGTCCAGGCAATGGAAGCGTTGAAGGTTCTGGCCAGTGTCGGTACCCCACTGGTAGGTAAGTTACTGTTACTGGACGCGCGTTACATGGAGTGGCGCAGTCTGAAGTTAAAACGCGATCCGCAGTGTCCCTGCTGTGGAAACAATGACCGGAAGGAAGGTTGAGTGATGGATACAATACGTTCTGTATTAACCAGTGCCAAAACAATTGCGATGGTGGGTGCGAGCCCGAAAGCACACCGCGCCAGCAATCAGGTCATGCACTTCCTGCTTTCTAAAGGCTACAACGTTATCCCGGTTAACCCGAACAAGGTTGGCGAAGAAATTCATGGTCAGACCGTGGTTGCCAGCCTGGCTGACATCAATGAGCCAATCGATCTGGTGGATATCTTCCGTAACTCAGTTGAAGCGGGCGATGCCGTGGATGAAGCCATTGCGGTGAATGCCAAAGCGGTGTGGATGCAACTGGGTGTGATTAACGAACCGGCTGCCGCCAAGGCTGCTGCGGCAGGTTTGCAGGTGGTGATGGATAAGTGTCCGGCCATTGAGCTGCCCCGCCTGGAATTGCCACAAAGCGCATAATTCTGTGTGACCGGCTGCTGTGACGCCACAGCAGTCGTCAGTTTTTTTAATTTCCTGCCATTTTTCAGATATTCGTTATTATTCCCTGTTTTGTGTGAGTATTTTGAAGTGATTCCGCTGGAAACCACCGGTTCAGCAGGTAGACTATTGCGCTTTACAGACTAATTTAAGATATCGGAAAGACATATGACTATCGAACGCCTGGAAACTCAGCAGCGCATGAGCCGCATTGTGAAGCATAACGGTACAGTTTACCTGTGTGGTCAGGTGGCTGCAGACGCCTCTGCAGACATTAAAGAACAGACCCAGACCATGCTGGATAAAGTGGATGCTCTGCTGGAACAGGCTGGCAGCGATCGTGAGAACATGTTGTCTGCCACTATCTATGTGCGTGATATGAAAGATTTCGCCGCCATGAACGAAGTATGGGATGCCTGGGTACCGGCTGGCCACGCACCGGCACGTGCCTGTGTTGAAGCCCGCATGGCCCGCCCTGAACTGCTGGTTGAAATCTCAGTGGTTGCTGCTGAAAAGCAGTAAACAATTGCGAGCGGTTCCTGAAACGCCCTGGCCTGTGCCGGGGCGTTTTCGTTTTCTGACTGTGAAATTTTTAGGGCAGTGGGCTGGTAACAGACAGTCGAGCGGGTAGACTGTCGGCCTTTGACTGATAATTTACAGACTTCGGAAAGCACTATGACTATTGAACGCCAGGATACCAACGAACGCTCCAGCCGCATTGTAATTCACAACGACACCATTTACCTGTGTGGTCAGGTGGCGGCGGATGCCTCTGCCGGTATCCAGGAGCAGACCCAGAGCACACTGGATAAGGTTGAAGCATTGTTGGCGCAGGCTGGCAGTGATCTTGAACACATCCTGTCTGCCACGATTTACCTGCGGGATATGAAAGATTTCGCCGCGATGAACGAAATCTGGAACGCCTGGGTACCAACCGGTTTTGCGCCGGCACGTGCCTGCGTGGAGGCACGTATGGCCCGTCAGGAATTGCTGTTTGAAATCTCAGTGATTGCAGCGGTTAAAAAGTAAAACTGCGATTGAGTCACAGATAACGCCCCGGTTGTTACCGGGGCGTTTTTGTTTGTGGCGCAGGTACTCAGCCCATCATCAGACGCCGTACCCGTAAGTCTTCGGCGCAGCGTTTGGCATATGTAAACATTGCCGTGGGGTATAGCTCCGGAGAAAGGCCGTCCGGGGTCAGGTCGCTGTTAATCAGTAACTGAATCAAATTCTGATCTTCCAGTAACAGGGCGTAATGCAGCAGATTGTATCCCTGCTGGTCAGTGCAGTGCAGATCAGCGCCCTGTTCCGCCAGACGGCTGATATGTAGCGTCAGTGGGCTGACCTTATACACCAGACATGCCAGCAGGGCGGTTTCCGGAAGCTGGTCATTCAGATTATCCGGTTCAGGACAGGCGCCGTTTTGCAACAGTGCACTGATCAGCGCCAGGCTCTGTTCCTGTTGCAGGGCCAGATACAGCAGTGGCTGCTGTTGGCTGTCAGTAATATTGGCGGACATGCCTGTCTGAAGAAGCTGTTCCAGCACTTTTGGCTGGTTGCTGAGAATGGCCAGTTCCTGCGGGGATACACAACCAGCGTCAGGGTCATCCAGCAGCACTGTCTGCGCATCGCTCCCCAGTTTTTCCAGTTGTTTTTTCACCGCCATGATATCGCCGTCAACAATACTCTGGCGTAATTTGTGCTGCCGGCGCTGTTTGAAATATTGCATATCAATTTCGCTGCATTCGGGTGGGCCTGTTGCCGCTAAGCCATGATTTCAGGCTTAAAAACATGGTACATGGGCGCATCTTTGCTATTACTACAATAACAATAGATTGGAGTAGTACTATGAGTGATGACATAAAGACCAGTTATAAGATTGGTCAGGATAATATCACGCCCTTCGGACTGGATATCCATAATCCGGTGTTTTTAATCTCAGGACTGAGCATTGTTGCCTTTGTTTTAATTACCCTGATGTTTCAGGAAGGGGCGGCGGCATTCTTCGGCTGGTTGCGTCCGGCAATTACCAGTACCTTCGACTGGTTCTTCCTTTCAGCGGCCAATATTTTTGTCTTATTCGGTTTTTTGCTGGTGGTAACGCCGCTGGGTAAAGTGCGGCTGGGCGGTCAGGATGCCACTCCGGATTTCAGCTATATCGGCTGGTTTGCCATGCTGTTTGCCGCCGGTATGGGGATTGGTCTGATGTTCTTCGGTGTATCTGAACCGATTTCCCATTTTGGCTCTTCCATGGGCGGCGTGGCCGTGGGGGAAAACGGTGTACGGACAGACTGGGCACCGCTGGGTGCGGCTGCCGGAGACGTCGCTGCCGCCCGGGATCTGGCTATGGCAGCAACCATCTTTCACTGGGGGCTGCACCCCTGGGCGATTTACGCGGTGGTGGCACTGGCGCTGGCATTCTTCGCCTATAACCATAACTTACCCCTGACACTCAGGTCGGCGTTTTATCCCTTATTAGGCGAACGGGTCTGGGGCTTCTGGGGGCATCTGATTGATACGCTGGCGGTATTCGCCACCCTGTTCGGGCTGACAACGTCGCTGGGCTTCGGGACGAAGCAGGCGTTGTCCGGCTTTAATTATCTGTTTGGCTGGGGCACAGGTTCAGTGGCAATTGTGGTGCTGGTAACTGTGATTACGGCCATCGCGATCGTATCAGTGATACGGGGTCTGGACGGCGGTGTGAAGGTGCTGTCTGAGCTGAATATGGGGCTGGCGCTGTTACTGCTGCTGGTGATCATGCTTGTGGGCCCGACCGGTGACATTATGACGGCGATTTTTTCCGGCGGTGCTGCCTACGTGAAAGAGGTCGTCTGGCTGTCGATGCCATTTGGCCGTGAGGATACCAACTTCGCGCAGGGCTGGACCTCGTTTTACTGGGCCTGGTGGATTTCCTGGTCGCCATTTGTCGGTATGTTCATTGCCCGGGTATCCCGGGGGCGGACCGTGCGGGAGTTTGTTCTGTGCGTGATCTTTATTCCGACTTTGCTGTGTATCGCCTGGATGGGCGCCTTTGGCGGGACTGCGATCAGCCAGGTGGTGGCTGATGCCAGTGCACCTGTTGCGGCGGTTGCGCAGGAGCTGAAGCTGTTTGAAATGGTGCAGGGCTTCCCGTTCAGCGCGTTACTCTCGATGGTGGGCATCGTACTTGTGCTGGTGTTCTTTATTACTTCATCGGATTCCGGTTCGCTGGTCATCGACTCAATTACCGCCGGTGGTAAGAATGATGCACCGGTCTCCCAGCGGGTATTCTGGTGCTCGTTTGAGGGTATCGTGGCGATTGTACTCTTGCTGGTCGGTGGTTCAGAGGCGCTGGGTGCTTTACAGGCAATGGCCGTCTCCACCGGTTTGCCATTCACTGTAGTGTTGCTGGCAATGTGCATCAGCCTGTATATGGGGCTGAGGAAAGCCAGTAAGGAGTTATAAACTGTGACAGAAAAAAACAGGCCCGGTGAATACCGGGCCTGTGTGTTTCAGGTGTGTTTTTAACCTGACCTTTTGGTCGAGCTCTTTAACCGAGCCCTTTAACCGAGCCCTTTAACCGAGCTTTATCGCGTTGCTGTTGCTGTCAGTTTTGATGCTGATGGCAATGGCTTTCGAGGTGGGTGTAAAGCTGCGGTCGCCGTAGCTGTCCAGCGGTACCAGTGGGTTGGTTTCCGGATAGTAGGCTGCCATGTTGCCTTTCGGAATGTCGTAGGCAACGGCTTTAAAGCCGTTCACAGAACGCTCACTGCCATCATGCCAGTGGGATGTCAGGGTGATTTCCTGTTCCGGGTTCAGGCCCAGTTTGTCCATGTCTTCCTGATGCATGAAGACCACTTTACGGATGCCTTTCACACCCCGGTAGCGGTCGTTATAGCCGTATACGGTGGTGTTGTACTGGTCGTGGGAACGTAAGGTCTGCAGCGTGAAAATATCAGTGCCTTCGGGAGCCGTTTGCTGCTGGATCTGATCAGCGATCAGCTGTTCCGGCAGCGGGTTGCTCATGACGTTGGCGCGGCGGTTTTCGGTCATCCAGATCCGCTGTGCCGCAGTGTTGCCCAGATAGAAACCGCCCGGCTGTTCCAGACGTTCATTGAAGTCGTGGAATCCGGGAACGCAGGCTTCAATCAGCTTACGGATACGGTCGTTGTCTTCCGCCAGGTGCAGCCAGTCAACCGGGTGATTGCCCAGGGTTTTCTGTGCGATATTCGCGATGATGTTTACTTCAGACTTCAGTTGGTCGCTGGCCGGTGGCAGTACGCCGCCGGAGCTGTGCACCATACACATGGAGTCTTCAACGGTGATGCGTTGCTCGCCGGCCACCGTCTGGTCTACCTCGGTGCGGCCCAGACATGGCAGGATCAGGGAATCTTCACCGGGTGTCAGGTGGCAGCGGTTCAGCTTGGTGCTGATATTCACTGTCAGATTACAGTTACGCAGTGCCTGACGGGTAGCGTCGGTGTCGGACATCGCTGCCGCAAAGTTGCCACCCATGCCGATGAAGACTTTACTCTCACCGTTCAGCATGGCCTGGACCGCCTGAATGGCATTGTGGCCGCGCTCCCGTGGCATCGGTGTTTTGAAGACAGCTTCCATTTTGTCGATCAGTGGCTTAGGGGCTTTCTCGTCGATACCGACGGTACGGTCGCCCTGTACGTTACTGTGACCCCGTACCGGGCAGGCACCGGCGCCGGGCTTACCGATGTTACCGCGTAACAGCAACAGGTTAACAATTTCCTGCAGGATCATGACGGAATGTTTGTGCTGGGTCAGGCCCATGGCCCAGCTGCAGATGACCCGTTCAGCGCGGGCGTAGATGCCGGCAACTTTGAACATGTCTTCGCGGCTGATGCCGGACTGTTCTTCCAGAACCGTCCAGTCAGACTCTTTTACCAGTGCCAGATAAGCATCAACACCTTCGGCGTGCTGAGTCAGGAAGTGGTGGTCCAGCAGGCTGTTTTTGCCCATGGACTGACGTTCTGCATCCAGTTCCAGCAGGGCTTTGACTATGCCCCGTACCAAGGCCATGTCGCCGCCCAGTTTAGGCGTGTAGTAGTGCTTGCTGATTTCGGTATAGCCGTTGGTCAGCATTTCCATCGGTTTTTGTGGGTTGGTAAAACGCTCCAGACCCCGTTCCCGCAGGTTGTTGAAGCTGACAATCGTCGCACCACGCTTGGAGGCCTGACGCAGGGTGTCGAGCATCCGCGGATGGTTGGTTCCCGGATTCTGACCGAATACGAAGATGGCATCTGCCTGGGCAAAGTCATCCATGGTAACGGTGCCTTTACCGACGCCAATGGTTTCCTTCAGGGCAACACCGCTGGCTTCGTGGCACATATTGGAGCAATCCGGGAAGTTGTTGGTGCCGTAGCTGCGCACAAACAACTGATACAGGAAGGCTGCTTCGTTGCTGGCCCGGCCTGAAGTATAAAATTCTGCCTGATCCGGGTTGTCCAGCGCATTCAGGTGACGGGCAATCAGCTGGAAAGCTGCATCCCAACTGACCGGCTCATAGCGGTCGGTGTCGCGGTTGTAACGCATTGGTTCCGTCAGACGGCCCTGGTATTCCAGGAAATAATCACTCTGGGTATCCAGATAGCTGACGGTATTTTTGGCAAAAAAGTCCGCGCCGACTTTTTTCGCAGTGGCTTCCCAGTTAACCGCTTTGGCGCCGTTTTCGCAGAAGCTGACTTTATGGCCGGATTTCTGATCACCCCAGGCACAGCCCGGGCAGTCAAAGCCTTTATGCTGGTTGGTGCGCATCAGACTGCGAATGTTTTTTACCGGGTTCTCGCTTTTCAGCAAGTGCCTGGATGTACTGGCGAGCGCCCCCCAGCCACCGGCTGAGCCTTTATAGGTGGCGATCTTCTTTTTGGCCATTTTTGTTCCTTTAGGAATTATTATTGCCGTGTAAAACGGCTAAGCATAGAAATGGCGCTACTTGTACAGAAACTTGAAGAGTTTTGCAAATGATAATTATTATTAATAAAGCTTATGTCGTGACAAAAAAAGTTTTTGTCGGTAAGAAAACGCTTTATAAACCATCTGCGACCTAAGTGTGACAGGAGCGTCAGAGGAAAGGATGTGACCGGCGGTGATAACGCCGGTCAGGAAGACGGATCAGGTATCTTTACGGATGTTATCCTGGAACGCCTGGGGAATGCCGGTGACTTTCCGGGCTTCGTAATCAAAAAACACAATGCCGGTTTTGGCGTGGGCGATTTCGACGGCGGTTTGCTTGTTGGTTAACAGATAATAGATGTCGCAGCCGTATTTGTTAAAGTCCTCCACGGCGATATCTATCTGAATCTGTTCGCCGTGAAAGCCTTCTGCTTTATATACAATGGCTGAATCGGTCATGATGATGCCTAAGCCTTCAACATCCATCTCGGTGTAATTAAAGCCGGCCAGATAACGGACTCTGGCTTCGTGAATCATAGCGAGAACGGCGTCATTGCCTAAATGTCCGCCGTAGTTAATGTCACTGATCCGCACCGGCATATCGGTGCTGAAGCTGTAGTTGTCGGGCATGTCTATTTTTATACGGGCCATAAGTAAACTCCGTGCAGAATAGTGTTCCCCTGACGTTATGTGTTTTCCATCTGCACCAGTACCTGATGCATAGCACCGGTGAGAATCGCCAGGTCCTCATTACTCATAATATAGGGTGGCATCACATATACCAGCTTACCAAATGGTCTGACCCACACGCCAGCGTCAACAAATGCCTGTTGAATGCGGCGGGCATCTACCGGCTGTTTCATCTCGACGACACCGATCGCCCCCAGACAGCGGACTTCCGCAACTGAGTGCAGCTCCCTGCAGGGGGCAAGTCCCTGTTCGAGCTGTTGCTGAATGCGTTGAGTGTTGGTTTTCCAGTCGGATTCACGTAACAGCTTCAGGCTGGTGTTTGCAACCGCACAGGCCAGCGGGTTACCCATGAACGTCGGGCCGTGCATGAAACAGCCGGCACCGCCGGATGAGATGGTTTCGCCGATGTGGCTGGTGGTCAGGGTGGCGGCCAGGGTCATATATCCCCCGGTAATCGCTTTGCCCAGACACATGATGTCCGGGGCAATGCCCGCATGATCACAGGCAAACAGGGCACCGCTGCGGGCAAAGCCGGTGGCAATTTCATCGGCGATCAGCAGCACATCATACTCATCACATAGATGACGGGCGGTTTTCAGATATTCAGGTGAATAGAAGCGCATACCGCCGGCCCCCTGAACGATGGGTTCCAGTATCAGGGCAGCGATGTCTTCATGGTGTGCTTCGAACAGACGCTTCAGTTCTGCGCAGTCGTTTTCATCCCATTCTTCGTCAAAGCCGGTTTGTGGCGGGGGGGCAAAGAAGTGCTGAGGCAGGACTTCGGTGAAGATTTCGTGCATGCCGTTGACCGGATCACACACGGACATCGCACCGAAAGTGTCGCCGTGATAGCCGTTACGGATGGTCAGTAATCGGTGTTTGGTATTGGTTTTGCCTTCGTGGGCCCGGCGGGCATGCCAGTATTGAATGGCCATTTTAATGGCCACTTCAACGGCCACTGAGCCTGAATCTGCCAGAAATACCTTATCCAGATTAGCCGGTGTCATTTCCACCAGTTGTCTGGCCAGCTCGATGGCCGGCTGGTGGGTAATGCCGCCGAACATCACATGGGACATTTTATCAATTTGCTGATGAGCCGCCTGGTTCAGTTCAGGATGGTTATAACCGTGAATTACAGACCACCAGGAGGCCATGCCGTCGATCAGTTCGCGGCCGTCTTCCAGTGTGATGCGTACGCCTTCAGCGGATACCACCGGGTACATTGATGGCGGGCTGATCATAGAGGAATACGGGTGCCAGATATGCTGCTGGTCGAAACTGAGGTCTGCTGCGGTGATAGATGTCATGACGGTAATCCGGTTATTCAGGCGGGCAGGGGTAATGCGCCAAAAAAGAAACTGGCGCTATTACAGCGGGCTTTCACAGAGAAAGCAAACCGCAACCTTTCCGATCAGGGCTTAGCGTAAAACGAAATACAGGGTGGCGGGAATAAACAGCAGTGCACCAATATTGCCAATCAGTACGATGGAAGCAACCTGCCGGGGTTCCTGATTAAACTGCTCCGCCACAATGTAATTCAGGACCGCCGGGGGCAGTGCGCCGAAAAGCAGCAGATAGGCGTACTGTTCACCTTCCAGTTGTAACAGTGGCTGAAGCAGTAACGCAATCAGAATGCCTGCCGCCGGGCAGAGAACGGCGCCGAGCACACCGATTCGCCAGGCGCTGAAGTCCACGTCAATCAGACGCACGCCGAGAGTAAACAGCAGCAGGGGAATGGAGATCTGTCCGAGCATGTCCAGCGCGGTCGCTATGCCGGCGGGCATGGTCAGTTCCAGACTGCTCCAGCTCAGGCCGGCTATCGTCGCAATAATGATGGGCATCCGCAGCAACTTCAGCGGGTTGGTCCGCGGGTCCATCATGTAAATGCCGACAGTGAAGTGCAGGGTCATTTCCACAATGAATAACACCACGGCTGCGGGCAGGGCATATTCGCCGAAGGCCAGCAGGATCAGCGGCAGGCCGAGATTGCCGCTATTACTGAACATCATCGGTGGCAGAAAGGTTTTTGGTGCAATCTTAAGCAGTTTACACAGGGGCCAGAGAATCAGTCCGGAACCAAGAATAACCAGCGCAGCGCCCAGTGCCAGGGTTTTAAATGCGGGTAAATCGAATGACTTGGCCGACAGTACAAAGAACAGCAGCGCCGGCACGAAAATATCCATGTTGAGCTGGTTGGCCAGCCGCATATCCGGATTTTTCAGCCGGCCATAAAGGTAGCCGGAAAGCACGATGGTAAACAGCGGGAAAACCGTCAGAAAGATCCGTTCTGCCAGTGCGTAGGAGTCGGTCATTGATCAGCTTTCCAGCATGAAGGTGACCGGGCCGTCATTGGTCAGGCTGACCTGCATGTCCGCGCCGAACTGGCCGGTACCTACTTCATGATGCAGTTCACGGGCCTGCTTGACGAAGTAGTCATACAGTTCTTCACCTAATTGCGGAGAGGCACCGGATGAAAAGCCCGGGCGCATGCCTTTACGGGTGTCTGCGACCAGCGTGAACTGAGAAACCACCAGTAAACCACCTTCGGCCTGTTGCAGGTTGAGGTTCATCTTGCCATCGGCATCGGAAAAGATCCGGTAACCGAGCACTTTCTTCAGGAGTTTATCGGCATCGGCGGTGGTGTCGGTCCGTTCAACGCCGAGCAGTACCAGCATACCGGGGCCGATTTCACCGTGGCGCTCACCGTGAATGTCTACCGCTGCTGATGTAACCCGCTGGATAAGTGCTTTCATAGCCGTGCCTTGTATTTGTTATCAGAAAGTCAGGGAAGGCATGGTAGTGGTTTCAGTCGGGCCTGGCCAGTGAGTGGTCAGGCCAGTGAGAAAATAGTCAGAAAAATCAGAAGGCTTATGCTGAGGCAGGGCATAAAAAAAACGCCGTCTTAGGACGGCGTTGGCGGAGTTTGTATCTTAATTTTTCAGGATGCTGATTTGGCGTCCTGCAGGCTCAGCGCGTCATGCTCTTCTGCTTCAGCCTGTGCCAGCTCCTGTTGAGAGGCTTTCGGTGAGAAGCGTCCGGTTGCGGCGTAGAACAGGCCGATAATTGGCGACAGCCAGCAGGCAAAAGCCAGCGGAATGTAGAGCAGGTTTTCAAAGTTACCGTCACCGATACCCAGCCCCAGCGCGGTAATCACAAATGCGCCTCCGGCATTCCAGGGTACCAGTGGGGAAATCAGGGTGCCGCCTTCTTCGACCGCCCGGGACAGGTTCAGTTTTGAATAGCCTGCTTTAGTGTAGGCCGGTGCAAACATCCGTCCGGGTAATGCGATGGACAGGTACGGGTCGCCGGCCACCAGATTGGTTGCCACTGCGGAGCCGGTTGCCGATGCCTGCAAGCCAAAGAAGCTGTGGGTGCGACGCACCACGGCATCGATCAGGGTTTCCAGGCAGCGTGTCCGTTCCAGTGCACCACCGAAGCTCAGTGCGATCAGCACCAGTGTAATCACCCATGTCATGGAGGTAATGCCGCCCCGGTTGAGCAGGCCGTCGATTTCTGCAACGCCGGTGTCGATCTTATAGCCGGAATGCATGAAGTTGAAGATGTCATGCAGGGATATACCCTGCACGGTGACCGCCAGTACGGCACCCAGCAGCACACCGGCAAACAGCGATGGCAGCGCCGGCATTTTTTTCAGCGCCAGTACGATGACGACGACGGGTGGCAGCAGCAACAGCAGTGACAGGTTGAAATTGGCTGCAATGCCGCCGGTGATGCTTTCAATTTTAGAGAAATCTACCTGCTGGGAACCGATCAGGGTATAGCCAACGGTGGCATAGATCGCGAAGGCAATCAGCATGGCCGGCACGGTGGTAGGCATCATGTTGCGGATATGATCAAACAGGTTTACACCGGTTACGGCCGGAGCCAGGTTAGTGGTATCCGACAGCGGGGAAATCTTGTCACCGAAAAATGCCCCGGAAACAACCGCGCCGGCGGTCCAGTACATGGGAATATCAAAACCCGCACCGATGCCCATCAGGGCCAGACCGACAGTACCGGTGGTTCCCCAGGATGTTCCCAGAGATACCGAAACCACCGCGCAAAGCAGCATGCTGGCGGCAAGGAATATTTCCGGGCTGAGGATTTTCAGACCGTAGTAAATCAGCAGGGGAACGGTACCACTGGCGATCCAGATGCCGACAATCATGCCAACGGTCATCAGAATGGCGATGGAAGGTAAACCTACCCGAACGACGTGCAGGGCGCCGTCTTCGATGTCATCCCAGCGATAGCCGCGGCACCAGCCAATCAGGGCGGTAATTGCCAGACCGATCGCCAGAGGAATGTGCGGGGTGAAGTCACCGAAATAGAAAAGTTGAATGCCGAGAATGGCCAGCGTCAGCACAATTGGCAGCATTGCCATCATGAGGCCCGGCTTAGCAATTTTATTATTCATATGTTGCTCCAGGGGTTGTTACAGACTGTGGCAGGGCGATAAAGAGTATCCGAATGGCCAGCCACGGATTAATACTAAAGTCTTTGCCGGGAGCGGTGGTGAATGCCCTGTAAAACCTTGTAAACCGAATGTGAACCGTTGTTTACAGGGTGAGTTTTTAACGTGGTTTGATGGGTGTTACGGTGGGAAATACATGGGGACATTGCCGGGCTGAGGGGACTTTCAGCCCGACGAACTTATTCAGGCCAGTGAGAGGGAAAAGGTTTTGGTGGCCTTGATCAGATTATCAATATTGCCCGGCTCCATCAGGCTGTGGCCGGCGTCCCGGACAATGTGCAGCTCGGCCTGCGGGAGGGCCTGATACAGCGCATAGGCCTGTTGCAGCGGACACACCATGTCGTAACGGCCATGCACAATGACAGTGGGTATTTCGCTGATACGGTAGGCCTGTTCAAGAATCTGGTTGCCGGTGATGAAGCCTTCATTCACGAAATAGTGCGCTTCAAGGCGGGCCATGGCCAGGGCGATGTGCGGATCGGAATAGTGATCAACCACGTTAGGTTTAGGGTCGAGGGTTGAACAGCGGCCTTCCCAGACGGACAGCGCCTTGGCTGCAGACATCCGGGCGATCTCGTTATCTGATGTCAGGCGGCGATAGTAGGCGGTAAGGAGGTCGCCATGTTCCGCTGGCGGAATTTCGCCAATGTAATCCTGCCAGTAATCCGGAAAGACAGCGCTTGCTCCCTGCTGATACAGCCACTGGATGTCTTCCCGGCGGCACAGGAATACACCGCGCAGAATCAACCCGCAGACCCGTTCCGGATGGCGCTGTGCGTACAGCAGGCTGAGGGTTGCACCCCACGAGCCGCCGAACAGCAAAAACTGATCAATATTGAGGTGTTGGCGGATTTTCTCGATGTCTTCGATGAGATGATCGGTGGTGTTGTTATTCAGTTCTGCATGCGGGGTTGAGCGCCCGCAACCGCGCTGATCGAACAGGACAATGCGGTAGCGTTCCGGGTCAAAAAAACAGCGGTGCTGGGGGCTGGTGCCGCCGCCGGGGCCGCCATGAACAAAGAGTACCGGAATTCCCCGGGGGTTGCCGCTTTCTTCCACATACAGGCGGTGTTGGGAATCAACATCCAGTGAATGCAGTTTATAAGGGCTTATATCCGGATAGAGTGTATGCATTGGGCAACCTTGCTGTGCAGTTTAAGTACTGATGCTACTTAAAGAAATGAACTGAGTGCAAGGGGGAGTATAGCCCGGACAGTGAGTACTGTCCGGGCGGGAAGCGGTTTTTAAAGGTTAAAAACCGGCTTATCAGGCAGGTGCTGAATTACTTGGCAGCGCGGGCAGCACGCTTACGTTCGTTTTCAGTCAGCATCTTCTTACGCAGACGGATGAAGTTTGGTGTTACTTCAACCAGTTCGTCGTCTTCGATGAAGTCCAGTGCCTGTTCCAGTGTGAAGTGGATTGGCGGCGTCAGCTGGATGTTTTCATCTGTACCGGAGGCACGTACGTTGGTCAGCTGCTTACCTTTAATCGGGTTAACGGCCAGGTCGTTGTTACGGCTGTGAATACCCAGCAGCATGCCTTCGTAAACGTCGATGTTAGGTACAACACACAGACGGCCACGGCTTTGCAGGTTCCACAGAGAGTAAGCCAGTACTTTACCGGATACCATGGAAACCAGTACACCGTTGTTACGGCTGACCACTTCACCGTCTTTTACCGGACCGTAATGGTCGAAGACAGAGGTCATGATGCCGCTGCCGGATGTCATGGTCATGAACAGTGAACGGAAACCGATCAGGCCACGGGAAGGCATCATGAAGGTCAGGCGTACACGGCCTTTACCGTCAACTTCCATGTTGGTCATGTCTGCTTTACGTTTGCCCAGCTCTTCGATGATGCTGCCCTGATGCTGATCTTCAACATCAATCATGACAACTTCGAAAGGCTCCTGAATCTCACCGTCGATTTCCTTCTGGATTACTTCCGGACGGGAAACACCCAGCTCAAAACCTTCACGGCGCATAGATTCGATCAGTACTGACAGGTGTAATTCACCACGGCCGGATACTTTGAATTTCTCAGGGGAGTCACCCGGTTCAACGCGCAGTGCTACGTTGTGGATAAGTTCACGGTCCAGACGATCCTTGATGTTACGGCTGGTCACGTACTTACCGTCCTGACCGGCGAAAGGTGAATCGTTCACCTGGAAGGTCATGGATACCGTCGGTTCATCAACAGACAGTGCTGGCAGCGCTTCAACCTGAGCAGGATCACACAGGGTGTCGGAAATGTTCAGCACTTCGATACCGGTTACGCAGATGATGTCGCCGGCACGGGCAGTGTCAACGTCAACACGCTCAAGACCCAGGTAACCCATGATCTTCTGAACTTTACCGTTGCGGACAGCACCTTCTGAATCGATAACCTTAACTGGCTGGTTCACCTTAACTGTTCCGCGGGTAACACGGCCAACACCGATAACGCCCACGTAGCTGTTGTAGTCCAGGGCGGAAATCTGCATCTGGAACGGACCTTCAGTATCAACTTTAGGCGGCTCAACATGTTCAACGATGGCTTCGAACAGCGGTGTCATGTCTTCAGACAGGTCGTCAGCTTCCAGACCCGCGATGCCGTTCAGGGCAGACGCGTAGATGATCGGGAAGTCCAGTTGCTCATCGGTGGCGCCCAGGCTGTCGAACAGGTCAAATACCTGATCAATAACCCAGTCAGGGCGTGAACCCGGACGGTCAACCTTGTTAACAACAACGATAGGGCGCAGGCCCTGATCGAATGCCTTCTGGGTAACAAAGCGGGTTTGTGGCATCGGGCCATCAACCGCATCAACCAGCAGACATACGCAATCAACCATCGACAGAACACGTTCTACTTCACCACCAAAGTCGGCGTGGCCCGGGGTATCTACGATGTTGATGTGGTAGTCATTCCATTCAATGGCGGTGTTTTTCGCCAGAATGGTAATACCACGCTCTTTCTCCTGGTCATTGGAGTCCATGATACGCTCAGTGCCTTCATCACGGCGACCCAGGGTGCCGGACTGGGAGAGCATTTTGTCGACCAGGGTGGTTTTACCATGGTCAACGTGCGCAATGATTGCGATGTTTCTTAGTTTTTCGATCACGTCTGAGAACCTGTGCAGACAAAATAAATAAGGCGCGCATTATACATGAATGCGGGCAAAGCTGTGTGTTTCTTATTCATGTTTTGAAAAAATCACCAAAATGTCACATTAAATGACTGATTTAACGGGCTGACACAGGGCACAGCGGTAAAACTGCAGTAATATTGTGCGGCGAAAATAATGACGACCGGCGCTGGTTACCTGTATGCCCTGTTATGGGGCGCGTGCTTTTTGTTTGCACTATATTGGTGCGGTGTGGTTGGCTGATCCGAGGCGTCGTTATAAAGAGCACTTATTGAATGTCTGTAGTACGGTGTTTTGTACCGCAAAAGCAGATAAACAGGTAACGGGTAGGAAAGTCTCTGAAAGTCAGGCAGTTATTGGCACCAGTGGGGTTTTTCAGGCGGTTTTATGCTGGGAATACTGTTTAAGTGACGGTTTTTTTATCCGTTTTCAGTATCTGTTTTTGAATGTTGGCACGTGCTTTGCTTTTAGACTTGCCCATAACGGTAGTCGCGGCGAAGGTGCCGGTAAGCCTTATACGTTTGACCAGTGCCCTAGCAAACATATTTTTCTGTACGGTTGCTGTGACAGTAACGGTACGGAACAGACAAATTTAAACCTGTGGAGATGACGATAATGTCAGAGACTATTAAGCTGATTAAAGATAACAGCGTACGCTGGGTAGACCTGCGTTTTACTGATACTCACGGTAAAGAGCAGCACGTTACTATTCCTGCCAGCGAAGCAGATGAAGATTTCTTTGAAGAAGGTCAGATGTTTGACGGTTCTTCTATCGGCGGTTGGAAAGGTATTAATGAATCTGACATGATTCTGATGCCGGATGACAGCGCGTCTGTAATGGATCCGTTTGCTGAAGACTCTACTATTATTGTTCGCTGTAACATCGTTGAGCCTTCTACGGGCCAGGGTTACGACCGTGATCCGCGTTCTGTTGCCAAGCGTGCAGAAGCATATCTGATCTCTACCGGTGTAGCTGATACTGCACTGTTTGGTCCTGAGCCGGAATTCTTCGTATTTGACGAAGTTAAGTGGCATGCAAACATCAGTGGTTGCGGTTACACCATCAACTCTCAGGAAGCTGAATGGTCTTCCAGCCACAACATTGAAGGCGGTAATACTGGTCACCGTCCACGTGTTAAAGGCGGTTACTTCCCGGTACCACCGGTTGATTCCCTGCACGACCTGCGTGGCGCTATGTGTGACGCAATGGAAGCAATGGGTCTGACCATTGAAGTACACCACCACGAAGTAGCAACTGCCGGTCAGTGCGAGATCGGTGTTGGTCCGAACACTCTGACTGCCAAGGCTGACGAAGTACAGATCCTGAAGTACTGTGTACACAACGTTGCTCACGCATACGGTAAGACAGCGACCTTCATGCCTAAGCCACTGGTTGGCGATAACGGTTCAGGTATGCACGTTCACATGTCTCTGAGCAAAGATGGCGTTAACCTGTTCCACGGTGATGCTTATGCCGGCCTGAGCGAAATGGCGCTGTACTACATTGGCGGTATCATCAAGCACGCTAAAGCACTGAACGCGCTGACTAACTCTTCTACTAACGCTTACAAGCGTCTGGTACCGGGTTTCGAAGCGCCGGTAATGCTGGCTTACTCTGCCCGTAACCGTTCAGCGTCTATCCGTATCCCTTACGTGACTAATCCTAAGGCATACCGTGTTGAGACCCGTTTCCCTGATCCGTCTGCTAACCCGTACCTGTGCTTCGCGGCACTGATGATGGCTGGTCTGGACGGTATCCAGAACAAGATCCACCCTGGCGATGCAGCTGATAAAGATCTGTACGATCTGCCAGCTGAAGAAGCGAAGGAAATCCCAACTGTTGCTGCTTCTTTCGAAGAAGCACTGAGTGCTCTGGATAACGACCGTGAATTCCTGACAGCCGGTGGCGTATTCACTGATGACATGATCGATGCTTTCATCGCGCTGAAGCGTGAAGAGTGCGAGAAAGTCAGCATGACTACTCACCCGGTAGAATTCGATCTGTACTACTCTGTTTAATCACAGATAGCAGATGAAAAAAAAACCTCCTTCGGGAGGTTTTTTTGTGGGCATGGAACCGTGGGCTGAATCAGAAGTTGTAGGTCAGGCCGAGGCTGACGGTATCGATATCCAGATTGTCGCCTGCATCGTCTTCCATGTAATAGCGGGATATCTGCCAGTCAACGGCCAGTTGTTTATTGAAATGGTAGGCGGCTCCGAGGGCAATATAAGGATCGGTGCCATCTTCATCGGTGTTTCTGAGAGAGTTTTTCCCTTTAGCATCCCAGAAAAAGGCACCGCCGCGGGCCAGAAGACTGATGCTGTCGGTGACCATCATTTCACCTTTCAGGCCGAGAAAATAACCGGTTGCTTCAATCGAGCCTTTGTTATTGAAACGGTCTTTAACAGAAAGCTTGCCCTGATCGGTATAGCCCACTTCTGCGGAAAAGTTTTCGCTAATCCGGTAGCCGGCTCCCAGCGCGAAGGCGTTGTCTGTGGTATCTAAAGTAAAGCCGCTGGTATTGACTGACGGATCAAAGTCGGACCGGCCGATATTGCCGAACAGGTATACATCGCCTGCCTGATAGGGGGCTGCCAGAGCGGATACCGACAGTACAGAAATGGCCAGAGCGGCCATTATCGGGTGGTGCTTTTTCATCGTTTAATTCCTTTTAATAATTGCCTTTGGCTCCATGCCGACAATGATTTACAGCCCGTAAGCTGTATAACCGCGCCAAGTATATAGGCGTTGGCTGAGAAGGGTGAAGCGATTTCTTTCTTATTGATTATCCGGCAGGTGTGATTAACGGCAGCTGAGGTAAATTCAGTGCACTTTTTTGGTGCGACAGGTTCCGGGTGTGTATCGCCGGACGGATGGGGCAGACTGAAACCGGGCAGCGGTAAAGGCTACTGTTAGCAAGGCAGCCTGAAGCTGAAGCCTGATTGGCATTTGCAGCTCAGGCCTTTGGGTCAATGTTCTCAGAGTGTTGCCCCGTAGCGGGGTACTCATTCTGTCATGGATTGCATTGAGCACGTCGTTATTAAACACGTTGTTATTTATGCATTCTTGCAGGCGGGTAAGTTTTTCCGGGGTGCTGTGGCGGCTAGGAGCGAATACCTTGGCTGATATCTTTGCACTATTTTGGTGCGTTGTTAGAATGAAAGTGTGTGCCAGAGCACTGTAAACCCCTTTGTATGGGGCGGGCGGTTGTCTGGTTCGGTTCTTGCAGTACTAAATATCAGATCAGTTCAGAGAAGCTGGCGTTATGTCTTCATCATGTAAGAGCAAACTTCGGAAAGGTATTGGCAGGCATATTTATGGCCATAAAACTATATAAGCAGTTACTGGATAACCTGACCACGGCGGTCATGCTTATCGATGACCGTTTTTCGCTGGTGTATATGAACCCGGCGGCGGAAATGTTACTGGAAGCCAGCGAGCGCCGTTTGTTTCATGTGCCGGTACGGCAGTGGCTGACACTGGGGGATGAAGACTGGCAGTTGCTGAAAGAAGCGCTGGAGCACCAGCGGCCTTTTACTAAGCGGGAAGCAAAGGTTAACAGCCTGTCCGGGCATCAGTTTACAGTGGATTACAGTGTTAACCCGATGTTGCAGCAGTCTGAAAAACTGCTGTTGCTGGAGCTGCATCCCCGGGACAGATGGTTACGTATTTCCCGGGAAGAAGAGCTGCTCAGCCAGCATGAGACCTCTATTAATCTGGTGCGGGGGCTGGCCCACGAAATTAAAAATCCTTTGGGTGGCCTGCGCGGTGCAGCGCAGTTACTGCAACGGGAACTGGCTGACCCGGGGTTACATGATTATACCCAGGTGATCATCAGTGAAGCCGACCGGTTACGGGATCTGGTGGACCGGTTGCTGGGGCCATACCGCCGGCCGCAGCTGACATCGGTGAACATCCATGCGGTGCTGGAACACGTGGCCAGTCTGCTGGAAGCAGAGACCGCCGGGTCAATAAAGCTGATCCGTGATTATGATCCGAGTTTGCCGGAGTTCGCCGGCGACCAGACCCAGCTGATACAGGCGGTGCTGAATATCGTCCGTAACAGTATGCAGGCTTTACAGGAAGCAAACACTGCAGACCCCTGCATTACATTATGCACAAGAGTGGTGCGTAACATTACGCTGGGCAGTGAAACCCACCGGCTGTTATGCAGTGTTGAGGTGATCGATAACGGCCCCGGTGTCCCTGAAGAGTTACTCAGTAAGATTTTTTATCCGATGGTCAGCGGCAGGGCGTCCGGTACCGGTCTGGGGCTGGCGATTGCGCAGACAATCCTTTCACAGCATGGCGGTCTGATTGAATGTAAGACGGTGCCCGGTGAGACCCGTTTCCAGTTACTTATACCGTTAGAGACACTGCCGGTGGACCTGCCTGCAGGTATGCATGATCAACAGGAGAATATACGTGGCTAATCAGGCAAATGTATGGGTGGTTGATGATGATCAGTCGATTCGCTGGGTGCTGGAACGGGCGCTGAAGAGTGACTCGCTGCAGGTGACATCTTTTGACAGTGGTGACGCCATGCTCAGCCGGCTGGAACGAGACCGGCCGGATGTGGTGCTCAGCGATATCCGTATGCCCGGAATTGACGGGTTTGGATTGCTGGAGCAGGTACACGGTGAATATCCGGACTTGCCGATTATTATTATGACTGCCCATTCGGATCTGGACAGTGCCGTGGCCTCTTATAAAGGCGGGGCGTTTGAGTATTTACCGAAACCCTTTGATATTGATGAAGCTACTGCCATTGTGATGCGGGCGGTGGAACATGCCCATGAACAGCAATCGCTGGTGGAAGTACAGCCTGAGCCCAGTACCGAGATTATTGGCGAAGCGCCTGCCATGCAGGAGGTGTTCCGGGCCATCGGGCGTTTATCACAGTCTAATATTACGGTGCTGATCAATGGTGAGTCGGGTACCGGTAAAGAACTCGTTGCGCAGGCGTTGCACCAGCACAGTCCGCGGGCGGCAGCGCCGTTTATTCCGCTGAATATGGCGGCGATTCCCAAAGATCTGATGGAATCCGAGCTGTTTGGCCATGAAAAGGGTGCGTTTACCGGGGCGGCCAGCCGGCGTCCGGGACGCTTCGAGCAGGCCGATGGTGGCACCCTGTTTCTGGATGAAATCGGTGACATGCCCGCCGATACCCAGACCCGGCTGTTAAGGGTGCTGGCTGAGGGTGAGTTCTACCGGGTTGGCGGGCACACCTCGGTAAAGGTTGATGTGCGCATCATTGCCGCTACCCACCAGGATCTTGAAAAACTGGTGGAACAGGGGCGTTTTCGGGAAGATCTGTTCCACCGTTTAAATGTTATCCGCATTCATATTCCTAAGCTGGCGCAGCGGCGGGAAGATATTCCCAAGCTGGCCGAGCACTTTCTGCAAAGTTCTGCACGGGAGCTGGCGGTAGAGCCTAAAGTACTGAACCCGGTCACCGCTGAGTTTCTTGCCGGGCTGACCTGGCCGGGCAATGTCCGGCAGCTTGAAAATACCTGCCGCTGGCTGACCGTCATGGCGTCCGGCCGGGAAATTCTGCTGGCGGATTTACCGCCCGAACTGGCGGATCAGACTGACAGTGTAACGGCGGGTACTGATACCGGCATGAACTGGCAGGCGGGTCTGCAGCGCTGGGTAGAAACCGAACTGGGGCAGGGGCGCTCGGATGTACTGGCAACGGCTGTGCCGGACTTTGAAAAAGTAATGATCCGGGTAGCGCTGGCGCATACCGGCGGGCGACGCAAAGATGCGGCCCAACTGCTGGGCTGGGGGCGCAATACCCTGACCCGGAAGATCAAAGAACTGGCAATGGAAGATGTCTGAGCTGTAATCCCTTCACCGGGCGGCTATAATTGCCGCCCAGTCTTTTTAACTATCAGGATGTTTTATGCTGCACGTGGTGCTGTTTCAGCCGGAAATCCCGCCGAATACCGGTAATATTATTCGTCTGTGTGCCAATACCGGATTTCAGTTGCATCTGATCGAGCCGCTGGGGTTCGATTTTGATGATAAAAAACTGCGCCGGGCAGGGCTGGATTATCATGAATTTGCCGACGTGAAACGTTATGCCAGCCTGGATGACTGTGTTGCAGCGTTGCAGCCGGGTAAAGTCTGGGCACTGACCACCAAGGGCACGGCCAACTACAGCGAAGCGGCGTTCAGTGCCGGTGATATTCTGCTGTTTGGCCGGGAAACCAAAGGGTTGCCTGATGAAGTGCGTGATGCACTGCCGGCAGAACAGAAACTGCGCTTACCGATGAAAGGGGACAGCCGCAGCCTGAACCTTTCAAACACGGTTGCGGTGGTGGTTTATGAAGCATGGCGCCAGTTAGGGTTTGGTGGCCAGGTTTAAACAGTATGTCTGACAGGGGAATAGATCATGGCGCAATCAAAAGTCTGGCTGATTACTGAGCTGGCACCGCCGGAATATTCGCCGGACCGTGAGCAGTGCTGGTTAAGGGCGACCGGTTTTGGCGGAGTAAAGCTAACTTTTGCCGGTATCCGGGGGCAGATGATTAATATTCTGTCACTGCAGCATCAGCAGTTACCGGTGGCGGTCATGTCTGATAGGTTTACCGCACTAATGGCCGAACATCAGATTCCGCATACCGCCATGCTGGGTATGCTGCCGGTACCGGCTTCCGGGTTGCAGCTGATGATAGACAATGGTCAGGCGGCTGCCTGGCTGGCTAAACAAAATACCTGATAAATTTACTGTAGATATTTTCCACATTATTCACTTTGGTGATCGGAATTCGATATGACTAACAATGATGTATTACGCCGTGTCCGCTATATTTTTGATATTGATGACAATGGCATGATCGCTGTCTTTGCCGCTGCCGGCCTGACAGTTACCCGCAGTCAGGTGAGTGACTGGCTGAAAAAGGATGACGATGCTGATTTTGCCCTGTGTGAAGATCAGTTGCTGGCGACTTTTCTGAATGGCTTTATTAACGAAAAACGGGGTAAGCGGGAAGGGCCTGCTGCGGTGCCTGAGTCAAGGCTGACGCATAACATTGTGTTTATGAAGCTTAAAATAGCATTGAATCTTCAGGCTGAAGATGTACTGGAAATCCTGGCGCTGGGCGGGTCAGAAATCAGTAAGCATGAACTGAGTGCTTTCTTCCGCAAGCCGGGGCATAAGCATTACCGTGAATGCAAAGCGCAGATTCTGCGTAACTTTCTTAAAGGGTTACAGTTGAAGTATCGCCCGGCTGTCTGATGTCAGACATATATGTGGCACAATAAAAAAGGCCGGCTGTTTATTGCAGCCGGCCTTTTTTGTACGGGTACGAGGCAGTTTAGTGCTGCGCTTCCTGAGTACCTTCCGCTTCTGCCATGCGCTGCTGCATCTGCTGAGCGTACAGGGCATCGAAGTTAACCGGTGCCAGCATAACGGCAGGGAAGCTGCCTTTGTTAACCATGCTGTCCACAGTTTCACGGGCATAGGGGAACAGGATGTTCGGGCAGAAAGCACCCAGAGTGTGGTGCAGTTCCTGCTCTTCCAGACCGGAAATGGTGAAGATGCCTGCCTGCTGGATTTCAGCCAGGAAAGCGTTCTCTTCAGCGTTCTTTGCCGTTACGGTCAGGGTCAGGATAACTTCGTAAACACCGTCTTCCAGCTTGTTGGTTGACGTGTTCATGTCCAGACCGATTTCCGGCTGCCATTGCTTAGTGAACACTGCCGGGGAGTTTGGCGCTTCGAAAGAAGAGTCTTTGGTGTAGATGCGCTGGATAGCAAACTGTGGTGCTGCCTGTTCCTGTTGCGCTTGTTCGTTCTCAGCCATGTTAAATCCTTAATGTCAGTCGATGATCAGCCCTGTAACAGGCTGTCAAGTTTGTCTTGGTGTTCCAGGGCGAACAGGTCATCGCAGCCGCCCACATGGTAATCACCGATAAATATTTGCGGCACAGAAGTGCGTCTGGTCCGTTCAATCATTTCCTGCCGCGCACCGGGCTGACGTTCAACGTCAATTTCCGTGTACGCTGCGTTCTTGTGTTCAAGAAGCATCTTGGCGCGACGGCAGAATGGGCACCAGCCGTTACTGTAGATTGTAATATCAGTCATGGAGTTACTTCAGAATAGGCAAGCTTTGTGCCTTCCATTCTGTCATACCGCCTGACAGTTTAACGACATTGCTGAATCCGGCCGTCATCAGTTTTTTGGTGGCCGCGCCAGCGGTCTGGCCAAGGTTGCAGACCACAATAACAGGCTTGTCTTTATGCTTGTTGATTTCAGTCATGCGGGTATCAAGTTCGTTAACCGGAATGTGAATCGCATGGGTAATGTGGCCGGTGTCATATTCTTTCTTCGGACGGATATCCAGAATGACCGCATTCTCTTTATTGATCAGGCGGGTTGCTTCATGGGTGTTAACGGCCTTACCGCCCTTGCGCTGTTCGGTGAAGATCAGCATGCCCAGGGTCAGAACCCAGGCGATAATCAGCATGAAGTTATTGGTTGCGAATTCGATCACTTGTTCCATCGTAAACCTTTTTAGATGTGCTTTATTCAGCCGCAATATTTAGAAAAAGTGGCGACATTCAGCAGCAGTTGCCGAAACCGGCCGGCCGCTCAAGCCGCAGTTAAAATCTGTAAAGCGGCCAAGTATACCCCGCGTTTGCTGTCGAGGTAACAGGCTGAGGCTAAATAATGATGATTTCCTGAGGATTCCTTCTGTTGTGCCTTTGGGAGACTTTCAGGGTCAGGAAAAATTCACCGCAGGCACTTGTCGGGTTCGCCTTATGAAGGAATTCCAAGTAAAATGCGCGGTCTTACATATCAGCTAAAAAGCCCGTATCAGCCTGTCTGATGTTTGCTGCCGGGCAGTCACACACCGGAAAAGATCACCCATGACCGAGCAACGTAGCACCAAAGCTTTGATTATTCTTGATGGTTTCGGCGTCGAAGCCACAGAATCCAGCGCCGTGATGGCCGCGAATACCCCGACCTGGGATCGTCTGATGGCCAATTCGCCAAACAGCCGCATTGCCACTTCCGGGATGGCGGTTGGGCTGCCGGACGGTCAGATGGGCAACTCCGAAGTGGGCCATATGAATATTGGTGCCGGCCGTACGGTGTACCAGAACTACACCCGTATCAGTAAGGCCATTGAAGAAGGCAGCCTGTTTGAAAATGAAGCGCTGGTGAGTGCCATTGATAAAGCCAAAGCGGTTGACGGTGCGGTGCATGTGATGGGACTGCTGTCGCCGGGCGGTGTGCACAGTCATGAAGAACACATTTTTGCGTTGCTGGAAATGGCGGTAAAACGTGGTGTCAGCAAGGTTTATCTGCACGGCATTCTGGATGGCCGTGATATGCCACCGCGCAGTGCGCAACCATCAATTGAAGCGGCAGAAAAGAAGTTTGCTGAGCTGGGTACCGGTGCGTTGGCAACCATCGTGGGCCGTTACTATGCCATGGACCGTGATAACCGCTGGGACCGGGTGCAGACCGCCTACGATGCTATGACCAAAGGTCTGGCGCCGCATTATGAAACCTCGGCTGCCGACGCACTGGCCAATGCTTATGAGCGGGATGAGAACGACGAGTTTGTTGCCGCCACCTGTATCATTGGTGATGACGGCCAGCCGGTGGGGCTGATCCGCGATAATGATACGGTGATCTGTGCAAATTTCCGTCCGGACCGCGCCCGGGAAATTACCCGTGCTTTTGTTGATACTGACTTTGACGGTTTCCAGCGCAGCCGCGTCCCGGCACTGGCGGATTTCGTCATGATGACCGAATATGCCTCAACGATTAAAACCAGCTGTGCGTATCCGCCTAATAAACTGTCTAACAGCCTGGGTGAATACCTCTCTGATCTGGGCCGGACCCAGTTACGGATTTCCGAAACTGAAAAATACGCCCACGTGACCTTCTTCTTCAACGGTGGCGAGGAAAATCCGTACGCCGGTGAAGACCGTATTCTGGTGCCGTCACCGGACGTCGCTACTTACGATCTGAAGCCGGAAATGAGTGCACCGGAAGTAACCGAGAAGCTGGTTGCAGCCATTAAGAGTGGCAAGTATGACCTGATTGTCTGTAACTTTGCGAACCCGGATATGGTTGGCCACACCGGTAACTTTGATGCGGCAGTTAAGGCGGTTGAAGTCATTGACGGTGCAATCAGTCAGGTGCTGGAAGCTATGCAGAGCGTTGCCGGTGAAACCCTGATCACCGCAGATCACGGTAACGTGGAGCTGATGGTCAATCCGAAGACCGGTCAGGCGCATACTGCACATACTAACTGGCCGGTAGCACTGATTTATGACGGCCCCCGTCATGCTCAGCTGAGTCTGGAAGATGGTGCCCTGTGTGATCTGGCACCGTCATTACTGGATCTGATGGGGCTGGATAAACCTGCAGAAATGACCGGCCAGTCGCTGGTGCGTTTCAGCTGATGAATATGGCCGCCAGTCACAACGCGGCCATTTTTCTATGAGCCGGATTTATCGGCCAGCGATATTGCTGGTACTTTCTTTATGTGTCCTGATGCCGTCTTTTTCATTCGCGGCGAATGAAGAAGCGGCCACGGCTGCCCAGATTAAAGCCTTACAGAAAAGCGTCCGCCAACTGACGGCTGCCCTGAATGAAACCCAGGGCGAGAAAAAGTCAGTACAGGGTGAGTTGCGCAGCATTGATAATAAAATCGGCAAGCTGGCCAAACAGATCGGCACGCTGAATAAGCAGCTGGGCGGCGCGGAAGCAAAGCTGAAGAAATTACAGGCCTCGCGCAAACCGATTCTGGCGTCATTGCGGGAGCAGGCTAAGGGGCTGGAAGTACAGCTCAAACAGCAATATAAAACCGGTAAGTTACCACGCTTACAGTTGTTGCTGACCCAGCGGGACCCGGAGCAGGTGTCCCGTATGTTGCAGTACTATGACCGGATTAATCAGACGCTGGCAGATAAATTGCAACATTTCCGTGATGATCTGGTCAAACTGGATCAGGCAGAAGAGGCAATCCGCAGCACTCAGCAAACTGTTTTCGACCGTCGTGATGCATTACAGAAAAGTGCCACCGAACTGAAGGCGGGCCGCAGTGAGCGGAAGCAGATCCTGGCCCGGCTGGAAAAAGACCTGAAGGCTGGCAGTAAGAAGCTGAAGAATCTTAAAGCGGATCAGCAACGGCTGGAGAAAGTCCTGGCGCAGTTGCAGATCTCCATCAGTGAAGTTGCGCTGGGCGGTAATGACCGGGCGTTTTCAGAGCTGAAGGGCCGCCTGCCCTGGCCGGTTAAGGGTAAACTGACCCGTGGCTTTGGCAGCATGCGCGAAGGCGTCAGATTTGATGGCGTGATACTGACGGCGAAACAGGGGCGGGCAGTTAAAGCGATTCATCACGGCCGGGTGGTATTCTCTGACTGGCTCAGGGGCTATGGTCTGCTGCTGATCATTGATCATGGCGGCGGTTATATGACCATGTACGGCCAGGCGGACAGCTTGTTAAAAGATGTCGGTGAATGGGTCTCTGCCAAAGAAACCGTTGCCACAGTAGGAAACAGTGGCGGTAACAGTAAGCCCGGTTTATTCTTTGCCTTACGGTATAAAGGAAAAGCGCGAAATCCAAAGCAATGGCTGGTGAGGCGCTGACCGGCCAACAGGAATGTAGCCTGGATATCATCGTCTGATATCCACAGAATTAAGGATTCAGTATGAAGCTGACCAAGCAGCTAGCGAGTCTGTGTAAACCTCTGGGTTTGCCATGTTTATTGAGTATGTCATTACTGGGCGGTGTCGTTCAGGCTGAAGACGCGCCCGCGCCGGTTGTAAAACCTCTGCCACTGGAAGAAATCCGGGTGTTTACTGAGGTATTTGACCGTATCCGTCAGGACTATGTTGAGCAGGTTAGCGATGAACAGCTGCTGGAAGATGCGATCCGCGGTATGCTGGCCGGGCTTGATCCGCATTCCACTTATCTTGAACCGAGTGCCTTTTCCGAACTGCAGACCCACACCAGCGGCGAATTTGGTGGTCTGGGGATTGAAGTGGGCATGGAAGACGGTTTTGTCCGCGTAATCACGCCGATTGATGATACCCCTGCGCAAAAGGCCGGTGTGAAAGCCGGGGACCTGATTATTAAACTGGGTGATCAGGCGGTTCAGGGCATGGACCTTAATGATGCGGTCGAGCTGATGCGGGGCCCGGCAGGGTCTGAACTGGTGCTGACCATCGTTCGGGAAGGTGAGGAAAAACCGCTGGAAATTACCGTGGTGCGGGATGTGATCCGGGTTGCCAGCGTGAAGCAGCGGGTACTGGATGACGGCATCGGTTACCTGCGGATTACCCAGTTCCAGGTGAATACCGGTAACGACCTGAAACGGGCAATGGAAAAGCTGGAAGCCGAAACCGAACTGAAAGGTCTGGTGCTGGATCTGCGTAATAACCCCGGTGGCGTGTTACGTGCGGCGGTGGATGTCAGTGATGCGTTTATGGATGAGGGGCTGATTGTTTACACCAAGGGCCGCAAAGCTAATTCTGAACTGCAATATAAAGCGACCAGTGAACGCCTGACCGATATTCCACTGGTGGTACTGATTAACCAGGGGTCTGCCTCTGCGTCTGAAATTGTTGCCGGTGCGCTGCAGGATCAGGGCCGCGCCGTCATCATGGGTGTAGACAGCTTTGGTAAGGGGTCGGTACAGACGGTATTGCCGCTGACCAAGGAGCGGGCGCTGAAACTCACCACTGCCCGTTACTTTACGCCGAGCGGCCGTTCAATTCAGGCCCAGGGCATTAAGCCGGATATTTATGTGGCTGAGGCCGAAATCAAACTGCGTGAAAGCGGTAACTTCATCAAAGAAAGTGACCTGAGCGGCCATCTTGAAAACGGCGAAGACGGTTCTGAAGATGCGGTGACCGATGTGCGCCGGATTGCCGAAACCGATTACCAGCTATATGAAGCCATCGGTTTGTTACGTGGTCTGGCGATTGCCCGTAAAGTGACTGAAAAAGCGGCTGATAACCAGAACTAGGCAGCTCAGTGGTAACATCTGCATACTTTGTTCTGAACAGGCAAACAGCATTTCTGCTGTTTGCCTGTTTTGCGTTTATCTGCACGGCCTTTGTGCCGCCGGTCAGTGCCGACAGTCAGCAACCACGTCTGGTGATCATCATAGATGATATGGGGGATAATCTGGCGCAGGGGATTGCGGCGATTAACTTACCCGGTCCGCTGGCGTATGCCATTTTGCCGCATACCCCTAAAAGTAAGGTGCTGGCTGAGATGGCTAACAGCCAGGGTAAGGACGTCATGGTGCATGTGCCGATGGATAATACCCATAAGTTGGCACTTGGCCCCGGTGGGCTGACGGATTCACTGAGTAAAGCGGTGTTTCTGAAAACCCTGCGGGACGGTTTGAAAGCCGTGCCTTATGCGGTGGGATTTAATAATCATATGGGCAGCCTGCTGACCCAGAAAAATCCTCAGATGCAGTGGGCCATGCAAGTGGCGAAAAAGCAGCAGATGTTTTTTATTGATAGCCTGACCACCTCCGATACGGTTGCCTGGAAAGCGGCCCGTCAGGCTGACATTCCCTGGCTGATCCGGGATATTTTTCTTGATCATGAACAAACCCCGGAATTTGTTGAGCGGCAGTTTAATGCAGGCGTGGCGCTGGCCCGTGAACGGGGCTTTGCTGTGCTGATTGGCCACCCGTATCCGGTGACGATTAATTTTTTACAGGAAGCTTTACCCCGTCTGGGAGAGTTAGGGATACAGCTGGTAGCCCCAAGCGGCTTCCTGTTACAGATGCAGGACAGCCAGGATCTGGAACGTGCCCGGCAGCATTTCTGTGAAGCTGAAGAATGTCAGGTTAAAGGGTACGGCCAGTGACTTGCAGTCGCTTACAGTCAGTAACCGGATAACTGTCAGATGATGGCGATACCGTCGAATATCAGTTTAATGCCCACCAGAATTGTCAGGGCTTCAAAAATCCGTTTAATCGCCCGGTTTCCTCTGGCCAGCGCCAGATGTGCGCCGGCGTAAGCGCCGATCAATGCACCAAGGATCAGCGCCGGCAACCATGACCATTGTGGCGGTGTTTGCAGGGCCACTGTGATGGCCCCGGAACCGTTCCAGAACATGCCGACCAGCACCAGCACATACGCCACTGCCCGTTTATAATCCAGCCCGAACCAGCGCACCAGCCAGAGAGTAACAAACAGGCCGGTGCCGGACGTCAGTGAACCGTTCAGCACACCGATAAAAAACAGCACCAGCCCACCGGTGATCATGCCGGCCAGGTCCCGGTGTTTTGGTGTGTATTCCAGCCCGAGGCTGGCTTTGAAAATCGAATAGATTCCCAGGCCGGCGGTCAGTATGCCGAGACTGATCAGGGTGATCTTTTCAGGAATCTGCAGAACGACGATGCCACCCAGCACTACGCCGGGCAGGCCGGTGGCCAGAATATAGCCACAGAAACGCCGTTCCAGTGTGCTTTCTTTCAGGTGGCGAAGGGTGGCACCCAGTCCCAGCGCTACGCTGGCAATTTTGTGGGTGGCCAGTGCGGTGCTGAAAGACAGTCCCAGAAAAAGCAGGACCGGGAGTTGCAGTAAACCGGCACCTCCGCCGGCCATGGCAGATAAACCATTGGCCAGCAGAGATACCAGTAACAGACCCAGCTGTTCGGTCATGTAGGGCCTTAGCTGCGGGCTGCAGCGCTAGCGAGCACGTTCCACTGGTCAGCCCAGTTCTGAGTCGGGCGGTTTTTAAATTCACTGCGGACGAACTGGCGGATACGGCCTTCGGCGCTGGCCAGTAACAGGTTAGCGGTCGCGCCGCCCGGCAGTTCGGTACGCAGGCCTTCGGTTTGTTCGGCGGTCCGCAGGATCTGTTTGATCTGGGTTTCCAGCCGCTCGAAGAACTGATTGATCCGCTGGCGCAGACGGTCAGTTTCGCCGGCCAGTGCGTCACCGGTGAGGATACGGGCCATTCCCGGATTACGTTCCACAAATGCCAGCAACAGGGTAAGAATCTGCTCACATTGTTTCAGTGCCGTGGCGTCTGACTGAGTGATCAGGGTCACCCGGCTGAAGATGGTTTCTTCAATGAAGCTGATCAGCCCTTCAAACATCCGGGCCTTGCTCGGAAAGTGACGGTACAGGGCCGCTTCCGATACACCGACCTGTTTGGCCAGTGAGGCGGTGGTAATGCGGGCACCGGGGTCATTTTCCAGCATCATTGCCAGTGCCTGGAGGATCTGTTCCCGGCGGGATACTTTTTCAGGTTGGTTCATGATGCATCCGCTGCTTTGTTGGTGATCAGGGTACCGACACCTTCATCGGTGAAAATTTCGAGCAGGCAGGAGTGCTCGACCCGGCCGTCAATGATATGTGCGCTGGTGACACCGGCTTTGACGGCGTTGAGAGCGCAGTCGATCTTCGGCAGCATGCCGCCGTAGATGGTGCCGTCTTCGATCAGTCCGTCAACCTGCTCGGTCGTCAGGCCGGTCAGTACTTTACCGTCTTTATCCAGCAGGCCTTCGATGTTGGTCAGCAGGATCAGTTTTTCGGCCTGCAGAACTTCTGAGACTTTACCGGCAACCAGGTCGGCGTTGATGTTGTAAGAGGTACCGTCTTTGCCAACCCCGATTGGGGCGATAACCGGGATGAAGTCGGAGTTCACCAGCATGTTCAGCACATCAACGTTGACGTTTTCAACTTCGCCCACGTGGCCGATGTCGATAATTTCCGGGGCTTTCATTTCCGGTGTCTTGTGTTTCACTTTCAGCTTGCGGGCGCTGAGCAGCATGCCGTCTTTACCGGTCATACCGATGGCTTTACCGCCGTTGCTGTTGATCAGGCCAACGATGTCTTTGTTAACCATACCGCCAAGCACCATTTCCACAACGTCCATGGTCTTGGAGTCGGTGACCCGCATACCGTTAACGAAATGTGACTCAATGGCCAGTTTTTCCAGCAGATCACCGATCTGCGGACCGCCGCCGTGAACCACGATCGGGTTGATACCGATAGTTTTCATCATCACGATGTCACGGGCAAAGCTGTTTTTCAGCTTGTCGTCGATCATGGCGTTGCCGCCGTATTTGATCACTACAGTTTTACCGGTAAAGCACTGAATGTAAGGCAGTGCCTCACTCAGTACGTTGGCGGTGTTCATCGCCGCTTTTCTAGTTAAAGGCATGGTCTGTCTCTTGGTTTGTTCCGGTTTTCAGCCATTCCTGCGGGACCTGAAGTTCAGGTGCCAGCTGTGTCAGATGGCTATAAATGGTCGTGTAAATGCGTTGCAGGGCTTCAGCTGTGTCGGCCTCTGCCCTGAGTGTCAGGTTCGGGCTGGTGTTGGAGGCGCGGATGCCAAACCAGCCGTCAGAAAACTCTACCCGCAGGCCGTCAATCGTGCTCACCCGGGCATCATTAAAGTCCAGTTGCTGTAACTGGCTGATAATCTTGAATTTGGTGTCTTCGGTGCTGCTGATGTGAATCATCGGCGTTGCAATACAGGCCGGATATCCGGCCAGCGGTGCATCGAACAGCGCCGCGGCGTCCTGTTGGTTGTTTTTTGCCCGGATCAGCATTTCCAGAACGCGCACCGCGGTATACAGGGCGTCATCAAAGCCGTACCAGTCTTCGGCAAAGAACAGATGACCGGTGAACTCCCCGCCAAAGGCGGCGCCGGTTTGTTTCATCCGGCCTTTGATCATGGAATGCCCGCAGCGCCACATGGTGGCTTTACCACCGTTGTTTTCGATCAGGCGGCGCAGGTTCAGCGAGCATTTGACGTCATGGACCACTTCGCTGCCGGGATGTTGTTGCAGGACTTCCAGTGCGAACAGGCAAAGCAGCTCATCGGTGTTGCGGATGTGACCGTGATTATCCACAACCCCCAGACGGTCACCGTCACCGTCAAATGCCAGCCCGATATCGGCACCGGTCTCTTTAACCGTGCGGATCAGATCCTGCAGATTCTCTGCATGTTCCGGGTCCGGGTGGTGGTTGGGGAAGTTGCCGTCAACGTCACAGAACAGTGGGATGACCTCACAGCCCAGGTGCTTCGTCAGTGCCAGTACCCAGGGGCCGGCCACGCCGTTACCACAGTCGATGACCACCTTCAGGGGTGTGTTTTGTGTGTCCAGTGTCCGTTGTTCGGCGATACGGGCGATATAGTCCGGCTGTACGTCCTGCTGACGAATATGGCCGGGAACCGGGTCGCTGTGCAAATCATCGCTGACAATCCGCCGGTGCAGTTGCTGAATGGCTTCATCCGCCAGTGTTTCACCACCCAGCATGATTTTGAAGCCGTTGTAATCCGTCGGGTTGTGGCTGCCGGTAATCATGATGCCGGAGCCTGTGCCCAGCAGTACGGTGGCGAAATACAGGCCGGGAGTGGGCACCATGCCAATGCTCACAACATTGATGCCCGCAGTGATGATGCCTCTGATCAGGGCGTCATTAAGTGCTGGCCCGGACAGGCGGCCGTCATAGCCAACCGCCAGTGTGCTGATATGCCGGGCACGGGCTTCGCTGGCGATGGCCTGGCCGATTTTTTCGGCGCAGGCTTCGCTGAGTGTCTGGCCGAAAATGCCACGAATATCATAGGCCCGGAAAATATTCGGGTCGATGCTCGCTGGGTCGAAGGGTTTTGCCATGCTGTTCAGGGTGTCCTTAATCTGTTCCGGGTTCGGGCTCAGTGCCGGCCGGATGAACCAAAGCCGCCTTCACCGCGGTCACTGTCGCTGAATTCTTCAACGATTTCGAAACTGGCCTGCACAACGGGAACCAGTACCATCTGGGCGATGCGTTCGCCGGGTTCAACGGTGAATGCGCGGTCGCTGCGGTTCCAGCAGGAGACCATCAGTTGTCCCTGATAATCGGAGTCGATCAGGCCAACCAGGTTGCCCAGTACAATCCCGTGTTTATGGCCGAGCCCTGAGCGGGGCAGGAGCATTGCACACAGATTCGGGTCAGCGACGTGAATAGCCAGCCCGGTAGGTAGCAGTTGTGTTTCACCCGGGGCCAGCGTCAGAGGTGCGTCGATACAGGCGCGCAGGTCCAGCCCGGCAGAACCTTCGGTGGCGTAGTGGGGCAGTGGAAATTCAGTGCCGATACGGGCGTCCAGAATTTTTGCCTGCAGAGACTGTTTTTGTGTTGTCATAGGGTTCACTTTCCGGCGTACTGGTCGGCGATCAGGTTAATCAGTTGTTTGGCCAGTAACCGTTTGCTGGTTTGTGGCAGGGGGGTAGCCGCTGTTTTGCTGATGACAGTGACGGCATTTTCATCGCTGTTAAAACCGATATCACTGCGGGATACATCATTGGCAATGATCAGGTCCAGATTCTTACGCTGTAACTTATCCTGAGCATAAGCGACAACGTCCTGGGTTTCTGCGGCAAAACCGATACAGAAAGGATTGTCCGGCTGGCTGGCGATGGTGGCGACAATGTCCGGATTTTTCACCAGATGCAGTTCCATCAGCTCTTCTTTGCCTTTTTTCATTTTATGCTCGGCAACTGATACCGGGCGGTAATCAGCGACGGCGGCGGCAGCGATGAAAATGTCACAGTCGCTGATGCCGTCCAGAGAGGCATCCAGCATTTGCTGAGCGCTTTCAACCTGAACCCGTTCACAGCGTGCCGGAGCTTCAAGGTTAACCGGCCCGCTGATCAGTTTTACCCGTGCACCGGCATCTGCCGCGGCGGCGGCCAGCGCATAGCCCATTTTACCGGAGCTGTGGTTACTGATGTAACGGACCGGGTCCAGTGCTTCCCGGGTCGGGCCGGCAGTAATGAATACCTGTTTGCCGGCCAGTGAGCCCTGTTCAAACAGCGCCGCTGCCTGGCTGGCAATTTCCAGTGGTTCGAGCATTCGGCCGGGGCCGTTGTCGCCACAGGCCTGATCGCCCACACCGGGGCCCAGCAGACGGATATTCTTGTTTTGCAGATCGGTGGCGTTTTGCTGTGTCTGAACATCACGCCACATGGCCTGATTCATGGCAGGCGCGAGGACAACCGGGGCTTCACTGGCCAGACAAATCGTGCTGAGCAGGTCGTTACCCATGCCGCTGTTCAGGCGGGCCATAAAGTCGGCACTGGCGGGGGCGATCAGAATCATATCTGCCCATTTGGCCAGTTCGATATGGCCCATGCCAGCTTCTGCTTCCGGGTCGAGAATATGCTGATGAACAGCATGGCCGGAAAGTGCCTGCAGGGTCAGCGGGGTAATAAATTCACAGGCCGCAGGGGTCATGACGATCCTGACATCGGCGCCGTGGGTTTTCAGAATCCGGGTCAGTTCAGCGCTTTTATACGCCGCAATACCGCCGGTTATACCTAAAATAATCTGTCGGTTAGTGAGTCTGTGCATACCCTTGAGCGACCACCGTTGCTAGCTATTGACGCAAACTGCGTCTGAAAAGGCCGACAAAGATACCACTTATTGCAGGTGCAATAAATACATCGGAGGGGGGAATAGCGGTTGGTTTTTCCCGATGGCCCTATTAGGGTATGAGTAACCGGTTGCTCTGCATGCCAGCGCGGGCCGGTCAAATGATACAGGGATGTATAACAGTCAGGAGAGCAGGGATGGCGATTACAGACTGGCCGGCGCAGGAGCGTCCGCGGGAAAAGTTATTACACAAAGGGGCCGGTTCGCTCTCGGATGCGGAGTTGCTGGCGATTTTTCTGCGTACCGGTATTTCCGGCAGCAGTGCCGTAGATATGGCCCGCGAATTGTTAAGAGAGTTCGGCAGCTTAGCCGGTGTTGCCGGGGCTTCGCAGAAAGATTTGTGCGCGGTGAAAGGCATCGGCACTGCAAAGTATGTTCAGCTGCAGGCGGCCTTACAGATCAGCCTGCGTATTCAGGGTGAAGCGCTGGTGCGCAGTTCGGTCCTGGATTCTCCCCGGGAGGTGAAAGAGTATCTGGGGAACCGGTTGCGACATTATTCACAGGAAGTGTTTGCGGCGTTGCTGTTGGACAGCCGGCACCGGGTTATCTGCTTTAAAGAGCTGTTCTACGGCACGATTGACAGCGCCAGTGTGCATCCCCGGGAGGTGGTGAAGCTGGCTTTAAAGCATAATGCTGCGGCACTTATTATCTGTCATAACCATCCTTCCGGGGTGGCTGAGCCCAGTGATGCGGATGTGGATATTACCCGGCATCTGCAGCAGGCGTTGTTGCTGGTGGATGTGCGCTTACTGGATCATATGGTGATCGGCGCTTCAGAGGTGGTTTCGATGGCGGAGCGGGGGCTGTTTTACCCGTCAGCGATCCCCGATAAATAAATACATATAGCACTGGCTTATGGGATTTATTTTCTGTAAAATGCGCGCTCTTCTATCCATGGTATGGGATTATGTCTGGTACAGACGCTCCGCCTGAAGCCGGTAAGTTTTCACCGGTTGATAAGCATCGGATAGGGGTTAACGGCCTGCGAAGGCAATGATTACAGAAAAAGGTATTTAACATGTCTCGAGTTTGCATGGTTACAGGTAAGCGTCCTGTAACAGGAAACAATGTTTCCCACGCACTGAACAGAACCCGTCGTCGTTTCCTGCCAAACCTGCACTGGCACCGCTTCTGGGTTGAGAGCGAGCAGAAGTTTGTACGTCTGCGCGTTTCTTCTAAAGGTATGCGTATCATCGATAAGAAAGGTATCGATGCTGTGCTGGTAGACGTTCGTAAGAACGGCATCAAGGTTTAAGGAGCAGTCTCATGCGCGATAAGATTAAGATGGTTTCATCTGCAAAAACTGGTCACTTTTACACGACTACTAAGAACAAGCGTACGACTCCGGATAAGCTGGAAATGAAGAAGTACGATCCTGTTGTTCGTCAGCACGTTATGTATAAAGAAGCTAAGATCAAGTAAGATCTTGCTACTGAAAGAAAAACCCGGCCTGTCCGGTTTTTTTTTCGTCTGCCGTTTGTGCCACATATCAGCTGTAGTAGAGTTGGCTGCAGCGTTTAATCTTAATTGGGAAAAATCATGCCGGAGTTACCTGAGGTAGAAACGACCCGTCGGGGTATAGAGCCTCATATTGTGGGGCAAGAGATTGATCAGCTGATCGTCCGGCAGCCAAAGTTGCGCTGGCCGGTTCCGGAGCAGTTGTCTGGCTGGCTGAAAGGAAAGGTGATTGAGTCGGTACAGCGGCGGGGTAAGTATCTGCTTCTGAATACTGATCAGGGCGCGGCGATGTACCATCTTGGCATGTCTGGCAGTTTATATATGGTCTCAGCAGATCAGCCTCCGGCCTATCATGATCACGTGGATCTGGTGCTGAAAAACGGCATGGCACTGCGGCTGACGGACCCGCGCCGCTTTGGGTCTCTGTTGTGGCAGCCCAGGGGAGAGCAGCACGAGTTGTTGGTTAAGCTGGGGCCGGAACCATTAAGTGATGCATTTGATGCGGATCATTTACAGGCTGCCTGTGCCGGACGTAAGGTGGCCATCAAACAGCTGGTTATGAATTCGGCTGTGGTTGTCGGGGTGGGGAATATATACGCCAATGAGGCGCTGTTTGCTGCCGGTATCCATCCGAAGCGGGCGGCAGGTCGTATTTCGCGGCAGCGTATAGCGCAGTTGGTAACCGAAATTAAACGGATCCTGGCGGCGGCCATCGCGCAGGGCGGTACTACCCTGAAGGATTTTATCGGCGGAGACGGAAAGCCCGGTTATTTCAAGCAGGAGCTGTCGGTGTACGGGCGAGGCGGTGAGGCCTGTGTCCGGTGTGATGCGCCCTTAACAGAGATTCGTCTGGGACAGCGCAGTACGGTATTTTGTCCGAATTGTCAGCGTTAGCAGGAGCCGACTATGACCCTTGCAGCCCGTGCCGGAAACGATGATTTTTACCGTCAGCTTCATGCTGCGCTGGGTAATACCCGTGCGTTGCAGCAACGTGAATGTCTGCAACTGACGAATGCTGATATTCGCTGTGAACTGTACCGGTCGGCATCGGCATCAGATCCTCTGGTTATTTTTTTTCCGGGGTTGTCTGCGTATGCAGAGCTTTATGCCGGATTGTTAGCCTCGCTGGCTGAGCAGGGATTTAATGTGGTGGGGGTTGATCCTCCCGGGCATGGGTATTCCGGCGGTACCGCAGGCAGTTATCTGCCGGAAGATGTACAGCGGATCACATCGCAGATTCTTGATGTGCTGGAGGATGAGTTCAGTGGGCCAAAAGTTGCTTTTGGACACTCTGTTGGGGGGATGCTGGCGCTTGCTGCGGCAGAGCATGATCCGAGAATTCAGGCCGTTATCTGTCAGACATTGCTGGTGACAGAAGTCCCGCCGGACTGGTGGCATTTCTGGGGCTGGCAATGGATTCGGGGGAGTGCTCAGTGGCTTCCACAGTGGCCGGTACCCTTACACAATGTGCTGAACTTCAGGCAGCTGATCAGTGGTCATCCGGCGCAGGCGTTGTTAGAGCATGATCCTCTGCTGGTCATGGCTTATCCTTTGCGGACACTGGCAGGGCTCTTCAGTCACCGGGCCGGGATTATGCGTCAGGCATATCCGTTCCGGTTGCTGGTGATCCAGGGGGAGGACGATAGGGTGTTATCGGCTCATTACGCGAAAAGGGTTGCAGAACAGTCTGTACATCAGATAGAAATGATAACTGTTTCCGGGGAGGGGCATATGTTACCTTTGCAATCACCTCCCAAACTGACAGGTATTGTTGGGAAGTGGCTGAGAAAAGCCTTGTAAGAAGAGGGGGCTTTCCCCAGAGTACAGTCCTTTAGTTTATTTTAGTTGAATCATGTAGTTAGCCGGGAGTTGATGTGGCTAGATTGTTGTCAGTATGTTGCTTGTTATTAAGCTTGCTGAGTATTACCTGGGTTAATGCGGCTAAGATTGATTTGTCGGCTCAGGAGCAGGCGTGGCTGGATGCCAGACAGGCACCGGTGCGCATTGGTCTGGCGGTTGTGCCGCCTTATTTAACAGTTCTGGCTGATGACGGCGGGATTGAAGGTCTTTCAGTGGATTTCCTGCGGGAGATAGAAACGCAGCTGGAAACACCGTTTAACTATATCAAGTTCGATTCTTACAGCGCGATGATGTCAGCGATGCGTGCCGGTGAGATCGATGTGATTTTTGGCATTGCCAAAACAGTGGAGCGGGAGAAATATCTGCGTTTTACGCCCAGTTACGCGTATTTGCCGAATAAGATTTTTACCCGTAAAGAGTTGTTTGATACCGCCGAAATGGCTGACTTTGCCGGGATGAAGTTTTCCGTGCGGGCCGATACTGCACTGGCGGAATTTATTCGTAAAAATTATCCCCGGATTGAGTTGGTAGAGTCCGGAGATATTAAAGAGTCGTTTGATTTGCTGGTGACCGGTGAAGTGGCCGGGGTGGGCGCGTATCCTTCCGGCGGGTATCAGTATTCGCTGCAGCAGGGCATAAATAACCTGAGCATTGTTGGCGATGTTGGGTTTGATTACCGGGTGTCTTTTGCAACCGGTATTGATGCGCAGATGCTCCATCAGCTATTAAGTAAAGGGTTAGCAGCAATTCCGGCTGCAACAGCAGACCGTTTCAGCCAGGAGTGGCTGAAGCCGGAGGACAGCCTGCGGGTTGATATCGGCAAGGTCAAGGAGGGCGTTTTGTGGTTAGTACTGGCATTGCTGGTGGTTGGTTTGGCGGGTCTGTTTCTGTGGAACCGCAGCCTGAAAAAAGAAGTTAAAAGCCGCCAGAAGATAGAGGAAGAAGTACGCTATCTGGCGTTTCATGATGATCTTACCGGGGTGCGTAACCGTCAGTATTTTAAGGATATGCTGCAGGACCTTGATGCCGTGGGAGAGAAGGCACCAGCGTTTGCATTATTACTGTTCGGGCTTGATGCATTCAGGCTGATCAATGACTCACTGGGACATAAAGTGGGTGATTATATGCTCAAACGGGTTGCTGAGCGCATTCAGAGTCGTCTTGAAGCTGGTTGTGAAGTTGCCCGGATCAGTGGTGATGAGTTTGCCGTGTTTATTCCCGGTGACAATAATCAGGGGTCGCTGAAAAACCTTGTTGAGATACTGATTGCTGAAGTGAGTAAGCCAATGTCTCACGGAGATCAAAGCCTCACAATTACGTCTTCTGTGGGGATTGCCAGTAATCATGAAGGTGCACTGGATACGCTGGCGGTGCTTGAATACGCTGATCTGGCGTTGCACCGTGCCAAAGAGGTAAACCCTGGCGGGTATATGTTCTATTGTGCGGAAATGACTGCGCAGATGAACGAACGGCAGGCACTGGCATCGGCATTGCGTGAGGCGCTGGATAATAAGCAGCTGTACCTTGAATATCAGCCACAACTGGTAATGGGCAGTGGAAAGATCTGTGGTTTTGAGGCGCTTGTTCGCTGGAACCACCCGGAAAAAGGGCGTATCCCGCCGAATATCTTCGTCGAAATCGCTGAGAAAGAAGGCATGATGATTACCCTGGGTGATCAGGTGCTGGGTATGGCCTGCAGGCAGGCGGTACAGTGGCAGCGGCAGGGTGTTGAGTTTGAGCGTGTCGCGGTAAACGTTTCAGTGAAGCAGTTTGTTGAGCCTGATTTTGTTGAAAAAGTGCTCAGCACGCTGGAAGAGACGGGTTTATCAGCTCGCTCCCTTGAGCTTGAGATTACAGAGTCTCTTTTCATGGGAGACTTATCACAGGCCAAAGAAACAATGCTGGCGCTGAATGAAAAGGGTGTACAGTTTGCGATCGATGATTTCGGTACCGGTTTCTCCTCACTGTTGTATCTGAAGAACCTGCCGGTTGATAAGCTGAAGCTGGACCAGGGCTTTATCCGCGAGATCACCAACGACAATTCCAGTTTGCAGATCGTTAAGGCGTCTCTGCAGATGGGACATGCTTTACGTATGTCCGTTATTGCAGAGGGTGTGGAAACGGAAGAAGAGCGGGCATTGCTGATGGAGCTTAATTGCGATCAGGCGCAGGGCTACCTTTATAGCAGGCCGCTACCTGAAGCGTTTATTTTGCCCGGGCTTGAAGCTGAGATTTCGCAAAACCTGAATGCAGAGCTTGTGTCATGATGCTTACAGAGGATAAACGGTAATCCGTTATTCTTTATAATAATCATTATCATTTACATGTGGGTAGTTTGTCGTTATCATAGCCTCTGATTTTAAGCATGGAGGTTGTTATGAGTTTCAATACACAGGCGATTACTTCTGTCCTTAGCTTTCCTGTTGTAACTGCTATTGCGACAACGCTGCTGTTATTAATGCTGATTTGATATTAGAGGCATCTGAAGTCTAGCTTCAGGTGCCTTTTATTTTATATCAGCTTCTCTGCTTCTCTGCTTCTCTGCTTCTCTGCTTCTCTGCTTCTCTGCTTCTCCGCCCGTGATTGTTTTCCGGATCTGTTGCTACAGGAGGGGAGATGGGAGGATTTCAGGCGAAAAAAAACCGGGTGCAAGCACCCGGTAAAAATACTTATGACAAGAGCCTATTGCTAACGGTAATAACCTGCCAGAGTCATTACCGTTGCAGGTAAGTGGTTGAGAAAGTGCCTGGCCAAATCAGACACTTTCTCTCAGTAAATTCCCGGTGAGGTGAGAGGTATTACTGATTACTTACGAGCAGGATCTATATTACATTAATGATAATGATTATCAACTGGTTTTGATATTTATTATCATTTAATTGTGAATAATGTATCTGAAAGTGGTTTACAGAAACCGCAGGCGAAAAAAAACCGGATGCATGCATCCGGTTAAAAAATACTTATGACAAGAGCCTGTAGCTAACGGTCAGCACCTGCCAGGGTGTAACCGTTGCCGGTAAATGTATGGTTGAGAAAGTGCCTGGCCAAATCAGGCACCTTCCCGCAGCAAATTCCCGGTGAGGTGAGAGGTTTTGCTGATCACTTACGAGCGGGATCTATATTATCTTAATGATAATTATTATCAACTGTTTTTGAGACTAATTGTCATTTATTTTTCGGTATCTTCTACTTCACTGATTTCAAATGAGAGATCCAGTAGCTCATGCAGCTCTTCATTGGGAATCGGTCGGCTGAAGAAGTATCCCTGTACCAGGTCACAGCGGTGCTCACGGAGGAACTCCAGCTGTTCTGCGTCTTCTACACCTTCGGCAACAACGGTGAGCCCCATGCCTTTTGCCATAGCCAGAATTGCCTGTACCAGCGTCCGGTCATCGGTATCTTTGGTAATGTCAGCAATAAAGGAGCGGTCGATTTTCAGTTTGGTAACCGGGAATTTCTTCAGGTAGCTCAGGGAAGAGTAGCCGGTGCCGAAGTCGTCTATGGATATCCCAACCCCCAACTGACGGATTGCCAGCAGGGTGTCCATCACGGCGGTGTCATCGGACAGCAGGACGCTTTCGGTGATCTCCAGATCCAGGCGTTCCGGTGGCAGCCCGCTGATTTCCAGTGCATGTTTAACCGTCTGAATGATGTCGCTGCGGTACAGTTGCTGGCTGGATATGTTGACCGCAACGCTTGGCTGAATACCTTCGTTTTCAGGCCAGTTGGCAGCATCCTTACAGGCCTGGAAGAGAATCTGAGAACCCAGTGGGACGATCAGCTGAGTTTCTTCCGCCAGTGGAATAAACTGGTCCGGCGGTATCAGCCCTTTTTCAGGGTGTATCCAGCGTACCAGTGCTTCGGTGCTTAACTGAATGCCGCTGAACGGGTCATAGATCGGCTGGTAATGAAGGACGAACTGCTGGGTGTTCAGCGCGCTGCGCAGTTCTATTTCCAGATCATGGCGCAGACGTGCTTCAGTGTCCATGTCCTGGGTGAAGAAGCGGTAGGTGTTATCCTGACGTTTGGCAATGGACATGGCCGTGTCAGCATTTTTCATCAGAGTATTGATGTCTTTGCCGTCACTGGAGTGCAGCGTAATACCGATGCTGGCAGCGACATAGGCTTTTTTATCTTCCAGCATATATGGGCGGGTAATGCTGTCGAGAATTTTTTCAACGATGTCCTGTACTTTGTCCGGGTTTCTCAGATCTGAGAGGATGATGCTGAATTCATCACCACCAAGTCGGCCAACGGTGTCGTTGCTTTTAACCGCTGCCCGCAGGCGCTGAGCGGCTTCTATCAGCAGCATGTCACCGTAGTTGTGGCCCAGGCTGTCATTGACACGTTTAAAGCGTCCCAGACCAATAAAGAGCAATGCGACATCGGTGTTATGTTCTTTGGCGTCCAGAGTGGCCTGACGTAAGCGCTGGGCAAAGAGGTTTCGGTTAGGCAGGCCGGTAAGGGCGTCAAAGTTTGCCTGGTAGAGAATCTTTTCGTCGGCTTCTTTACGGGTGGTTATATCCTGGAAGAGCACCACATAAAAATCATTGCTGTCGTGGCTGTTCTTGGCCCGGTTAATGGATATCCATTCCGGATAGCTTTCACCGTTTTTACGCTGGCTCCAGACTTCGCCTTCCCAGCGTCCGGCGCCGGACATTGCGTGATGGATGGCTTTATCCTGATCGCTGCGGTGCTGTTCCGGTGCTTTAAGCAGCGGGGAGGCCATGCCTTTTGCTTCCTGATCGCTGAAGCCGGTGATATGACTGAATGCCGGGTTTACAGTCTGAATCCGGAAGTCTGAATCCAGCACCATGATCCCTTCACTGGTGGTGTTAAATACCGCGTCAGAAAGCAGCAGCTTATGTTCTGAGATTTTGCGGGCAGTAATATCGGTGGCTACCTGCATTCTGACCAGGTGGCCATCCAGCCACTGAATGGCCTGGTCACGGCATTCGTACCAGCAGCCGGTATCACTGACATACTGTTCCCAGACGTGAATGCCGTTTGGTGTTCCGTCGGCTTCCAGCAGGCTTTTGCGGCAGGCGTAAGGGGCTTCGACTGTGGTTTGTAGCGGGTTGCCCTGACACTGGCCTATGACGTCTCCGAGAACGTCCATGCCGTACTGATTAATAAAGATGATGCTCTGGGTGTCCAGGTCAGCAACAAAGACGATGGAGTCGATGTTGTCCATCAGGGCACTGAGGCAGTCACGGGTTTTGATCAGTGTCTGTTCGAGAATAATGCGCTGGCGTATATCAATGTCGATACGGAACAGTTCCGGCTCTCCGACGACGTTGTACTGCAGCATCTGGCTGGAGAAAACCGGAATCGGTTCACCGTTCTTATGATGCAGGCGCTGCTCTCCGGAAGGCAGCGATTCGCCTTTTTCCTGTAAAGCGATTAACCGGCCAAGCAGGGGATCTGCCTGTCGGGATTGCAGCAGCAGGTCTTCAAATTGTTGTCCGATTGCTTCGTTCGCGGAATAGCCGTAAAGCTCTTCACTGGCAGAGTTCCAAAAAATCACTTTACGCTGTGAGTCATATCCCTGAACAGCAATGCCGTCGGTGGACTCAAACAGTTGACGGAAGCGTTGCTCGTTGATGCGCAGCTTGTTTTCCGCCTGTTTGAGGTTTGACATGATTTCTACCAGTGAGCGGGTGAACTGGTGGAGTTCAGTCAGTGATGAATGCGGAATCAGGGTGTCGGCCTTACCTTCTGAAAGGGATTTGGCCATATCTGAAATGGTTTGCAGCGGCAGTACGATGCGCCGGGTCAGCCAGAACGCAAATATGATGCTCAGGCAGATAAAGAACAGCCCGGTGGCCAGAGATATAAAGGTACTTTCCATTTGCGCCTGTTGCAGTTCCTGCTTGGGGGCAAAGTAGTACAGGTTACTGAAACTGGGTAAGCGCAGCAGGATGCCTTCCTGCCGGTTAAGCTGGACGTGGGTGAGCTGATCTGCAGGTGTATTGTGATACGCGTCATAGCTGCGAACGGGGGCGGCGTGTTCCTGCTGTGTCAGGACCGCCGGTTCACCGGAATCGAGAAAGAAGTCGTCTTCCTTGCCTGAAATCAGAACCTCTGTGCCGGGAGCGGCCATAAACTGGCGGGTATTTATACTCTCATCGGAAAAGGTATATATGGCGACGCCCTTACCAAGCATCTCGCCTTTACGCTTGATGGGCTGAACATAGCCGATTAAAAATTTGCCAGCGTCCCCCCGGATTGCCTGACCCTCACCTGCTTCGCCGTTGATGAGTGCCTGTGCAAAGCCGATCAGGGCAGGGGCAGTGGCGGCGGCAATGTTCTTTGATTTGCTGCTCCACAGGAAGAATTCGGTATTTTCAGGATAGCCCTGATAAGCCGCAAGCCGCTCTTCAAGCTGGGTGTCGACCTCAAGCATCAGGGTTACCCGGATGGAGTTATCCAGGCTGATTTCTTTCAGCTGGTGAGTGACCTGGTTAAGCTTGTTACTCAGGCCAAGGCTGACGTTATGACTTTCTGTCGAAATCTTGCTTTGGAATTCCTGCAGCAGTTTGCCGTCATAATTGTAATGTAACAGCAGGGCGGTCAGGAGCGTGGAAGCGGTGCTCAGCCCGGCAATGGTCAGCAAGATTATTTTTTTCAGGCTGTATTGTTTGGATCGATAGCCCATCGATTCACCTTGGTTGTAATTATTCTGTATAGACAATATCTGCTGCCAGTAAGATATCCTGCGGAATTTCTATACCCAAATTCCGGGCCCGGGGCAGATTAAAGACCAGCGCATAACGCCTGGCGTCGTCAATCGGGATATTGCCGGGCTCCTCGCCCTGCAGTATGGCTGCGGCTTTTAAGCCCGCCTGATAGCCCATAGCATGAAAATCGACACCGGCGCCGCCAAATAAGCCTAGCTGAACAAACGAGAAGTTAAGCGGAATAGACGGCTTACGGCTGTGTTTTGCTGTCCATTGCAAAATTTCGTTACCTGTATAGGTTTTTCCCAGACGGTCGATTAAGCGCAGGGCGACAGGGTAGAGGGAGTTTATATCTGAGGCGTTGGCTTCAGTAATGAATTGCTGATACTCCTCCCAGCTGTCGGTGATTCTGTATTCAAATTCTATATCCAGCGGGTTCTGTTGTAGTTCTTCACGGATCTGTCTGATCAGTGCTTTGCCCGTTGGTGAGTTGTCTGAAAGTACCAGCATTTTGCGCAACTCTGTATTAATGTTGCGCTGCACCTGCACGGCGGTAACAAAGTGAATTTTTTCATAAACCCCGGTGACGTTGGCCCCTGGTTGCTTACGGCTTTGCAGCCAGCGGGTCTGGGTATCCGGGCCCGGCAGGTTGTTCAGTCCGGAGAACACCACGGGAAGGTCCGGATCTTCAAGCGCATCCACAACGGAATAAAAGGCGTTATCGTCCAGGGTGACCAGAACGTCAGGCTGGAATTCGCTGATTTTTTGCAACGCGATTTCAGCCTGAGCGGCAATGCTCTGTGGTGTGGTGTTGGTACGCTTGGTATCCATTGCATACGCTTCAATGGTCAGCCGCTTACCGCTGAATCCTGAGTTGTTAAGCGCTTCAGTTACACCAGCGCTCTGCGGTTGTCCGCACACGTGATCCAGTTCGTAGCTGTGCAGAATGAATACTTTATAGGTATCTTTAGCTGACACCTGATTTGCCTGTGACACCGAGGGATTAAATGCCAGTAAAGCAAATACAATAAACAACGTTGCCAGATGATACGCCCGGTGGGGCACATGGTGCAGTGTGAACATAGAATTACCCCTCCTCAGCGGTAATGATTTTTCGTCCGGTTGCGGGTCCCCGGATAGCTTAGATAATAAGACCTAATGCAATCTGATAGTGCAAGTATCTTTGTATTGAATTTGGGATGTTTCCCCTTATTTATTAGTAACCTTCGGCGATTTTGCCGGTGTTAGCAAAGAGTGTTTTTGTCGGGTTTTTGCGACTCAAGGTGCTTTAACGGTTACGCCTGTATGAAAAACAGACAAACGGGCCTCTGCAATGCAGAAGGCAGCGCTAAAAAGTTAATTTTTAATATAAATCTTTTCGGAGTGCTTGACCTGATGCCGTCAGATCAATAGTATACGCACCGTCTTTTAACGAAGGCCGCAGCGTCCCATTCGTCTAGTGGTCTAGGACACCGCCCTTTCACGGCGGTAACAGGGGTTCGAACCCCCTATGGGACGCCATTTTCAGACTGCCTGTTTCTTCAGGTACGTTCTGGCAGGACGCGGAATTAGCTCAGTTGGTAGAGCGGAACCTTGCCAAGGTTCAGGTCGTCGGTTCGAGCCCGATATTCCGCTCCAATTCCTGCCTTTCTCATCGTATTTATGTTTCCCCCGGTTATTTTTACTTGTCTGTTTTTTCACTGATTTTGTCTTTTGGCAGCGTTTCTGCGTGTCTGTTATTTCTGCACTGAATCACAGCCGGCCAGTGCTGCAAAAAAACTTTTATAAAAACTTAATTTGCTGCTTGACGGACCCGGTATGACTCATTAATATACGCGCCTCCTCTGGTGAGGAAGTTACTTAGGTCTGCGAATAACTTAAGTATTTGTTGCGTCCCATTCGTCTAGTGGTCTAGGACACCGCCCTTTCACGGCGGTAACAGGGGTTCGAACCCCCTATGGGACGCCATTTTCACCGGTTTGGCGGAATTAGCTCAGTTGGTAGAGCGGAACCTTGCCAAGGTTCAGGTCGTCGGTTCGAGCCCGATATTCCGCTCCAATTTACAGTGTGACTGTAAAATGCGTCCCATTCGTCTAGTGGCCTAGGACACCGCCCTTTCACGGCGGTAACAGGGGTTCGAACCCCCTATGGGACGCCACTTCTTTTCAAGACTTCCTTGTTTTCCTGCTGTTTTCAAACAATATTTCCCGTACTGAATGTATTTTGTGTTTCCGTTTTGGGATATCTCTGTGCCTCAGATCGTATTCATACCCTAAAGCCTTACTTATACTGATTGCATGCCAACTGAACAGGTCATGTAATGTTTGCAGTGATACGGAAATCAGCACTGTTTATTATGCTGCTCTTCAGCCCTCTGAATTTACAGGCGGGGGCGGTGATCGTCAGTCCTGATGTTGATACGGCGTCTGTCAGCCGGCAATTGCTTTTATCTGTTTTCTCTATGCGTCTCAATTACTGGCAGGATGGCGTGCCGGTAGAGGTGTATGTCTTTGCGGACGATGATCCGGCGCACCTTAGCTTTACCAAACGTTATCTGAGAGTCTTTCCTTACCAACTGCGTGCAGTCTGGGACCGGGCGGTTTTTACCGGCTCCGGGGATGCGCCGCATCAGGTGTTTTCTGCAGAGGAAATGTTGCAGAAGATCTCCGCAGGTAAGGGGGCAATTGGCTATGTCGACGGGGATCTGAAAGGAACGGAAAACGTGAGGGTCGTGTATGAATACTAGAGCTTGCGCGGTACTGCTAAGCGGTTTGTCATTACTGCCTTCAGGTGCTCTGGCTCAGGAGCTGAGTATAAATGGCTTCTTAACCCAGGGGTTTTTCTATACGGACAATAATAATATTTACGGAAATAGTTCTGACGGCAGTTTTGATTTCAGGGAAGTGGCGGTGAACGCCCGTTACAGAATATTGCCTCAGCTGCATATTGCCGGGCAGCTGATGTCACGCCGTGCCGGCGAGGTGGATGATGGCTCGCCACAGATAGATTACGCCTTGGTGGACTACCGGATTGCTGAAAACTCTGTTGCGCAGTATGGCGTTCGGGCCGGGCGGTTGAAGATCCCCTTCGGCTTTTATAATGAAACCCGGGATGTGGCCTTTACCCGGCCGTCTGTCATCCTCCCTCAGTCGCTGTATTTTGATCAGGCCAGGGATCTCGAGTTGTCGGTTGACGGTTTTGGAGTGTATGGCGGAACGGATCTGGGCAGCGGCAGGCTGGATATGGATCTGGTATACGGTATGCCCCGTAAAGATGAAAATGTTGAGTATGCCTATCTGACGTTTGATGCCAGCGGTCATTTTGATGACTCTGAAGGGATGATGTTGCGGGGTATTTACAGCTCAGAGGGAAACCGTTTCAGAGCCGGGCTGACGCTGGCCGAATTTAAACTGGGGTATAAGCCTAAGAGCGGCAACAGTTTTCCCGCTGACCTTAAAGAGTTTAGCAAAGGGGATCTTAAGGTGGATGTGGCGGTGCTTTCAGGCCAGTACAATACCGAGCGCTGGTCTTTTACATCGGAATATATGTGGCACAAAGTTGACTGGCGCGAGTTAGGGGGCGTGTTTACTCAGCGCCCGCAGACTGAGTTTGAATCCTACTATTTACAGGCGCAGTACCGCTTTGCGCCAGGCTGGGATTTTATCGCCCGCTATGATGTGCTCTATCTGGATAAGTCTGACCGGAACGGGGAAGAAAACAGTGCTGCTTTTCGCCGTGCCCCCTATAACTTCTTTGCTAAAGACCTCACGCTGGGGGTTGGCTGGCAGCCGGATCCTGCCTGGCTGATCCGGGCTGAGTATCACTATGTTGACGGTACCGGCTGGCTGCCGGAGCAGGATAATACGGACGATTCGGATGCCGCACGGTACTGGAACATATTTGCATTGCAAGTCACTTACCGGTTTTAACAGCAGGGCTGAGGAATGATGGAAGCAACCCGGTTTATCAGTTTGAAGTGGCGTATATTTTGTATTCTGGTGCTGGTGCTGATCGGCGTACAGGGCGCATATGCGTTATTTTCCATGTATCAGCTTGAGCAGCAGTTTGACCGGCAACGGGAATACGTTAACCGAATTGAGATTGGCCGTCTGAATGGCTCGCTGGAAGTATCCTATGAACGTTTACTGGAAACGGCAGAGCTTATTTCTATCGATGCCCGCAGTATGGCGAGCGGACAGGAAGATGCGCTTGCCGGATTCAGAGAGTCAGTGGCCAGACGTTTTAATGCCCTGCAGCTCAGCGGTGCTGTCAGTGCGATTTATCTGTATGACCAGCGTGCAGAGCTGAGCGGGTTCTGGGGAGATAAAATTACTGTTCCCGGTTCAGACATTCGGCGGGTCATTGAAACCGAACGGCCCGTAAGGAGGCTGATCTGTACCTCCGAGTGTGTGCGTTATGTATTGCTTCCTCTGCTGCTGGATAACCACCGTATCGGTGTCATGATGGTTGGCAGCTTTCTTTATGATGTGATTTACAGTGTCAGACAGCAAACCTTACTGGATATCGGTTTGGCGCTGAGGGCCCCGGAGCAGCTCGGAGAGTTACATGACTGGGGCCTGCTGATCAGTTCTCTGACTAACCGGCAGCGAAATCAACCGATTCTTGAATTACTGAACAGCCGTGAAACCTTCAGTGTAAACGGAGGCGTTTACCGGATTCATTATCAGGAAAGTGATTATGAAATCCTGCTGGAGCCCCTTCAGGGGGTGGCTGTCGGTACTGCTTACTGGGTTGTGCTGGACGATATATCAATGGATATAAGCACCATTGAGACGACCCTGTTTAACTATCTGCTGACAGGGCTGTTTGGCATTGTGATTGCCAGCCTGCTGATGGCTATGACCCTGAGGCGCCCGCTGGCATTTCTGGTATCTCTGGCGGAGCATCTGCCGCTACTGAGTAAAAGTGAATATTCAAAAATGCGGACCGAATTGCTGAAATTTAATTCGGCGGGCTGGCATTTTGGCTATGACGAACGGGATATCGTGTTGCAGAGTACGCTTGATCTGACCGGACAGCTGGAGCGGCTGGAGGGGGTGGTTACGCAGCGAACCGAAAGCCTGGAAAAGAGCCGCTTTGAGTTGCGTAAAGAGCGGGATTTTCTTGTCAGTCTGTTGGAAAGTGCGCCAATGCTGATTATGACGCAGAGCCCTCAGGGGGATATATACACACTGAATCATTTTGGGATGCAGTTAGTAGGGTACAAGCCCGGTGAGCCTGTCCGGCTTAACTTTTTTGATCTGTTGCTCCGGCAGGATGAACAGCAGGATTTTACCACCCAGTCCGAGCGTCTGATGTCGGGCCTTGAAACCCAGGTACGGACTGACAGCGTACTGGTGGATACGGCCGGTAATCAGCACGATATTTCCTGGCTGCACGCCAAACTGAGGCGGGAACAGGGAACGCCTATGCTGCTGTCTATCGGTATGGATATCAGTGACCGTAAACGGGCTGAGCGTCGCCTGCACTGGCTGGCTAATCATGATCCTCTGACAGAAAAACCCAACCGTCAGTTCTTCATGAGCTGCCTGAATAATGAGATTGAGAAAGCCCGTATGGCGGCGGCAAATGTGGCTGTTTTATTTATTGATCTGGATCGCTTTAAAGAAGTGAATGATTCTCTGGGGCACTCGGTGGGGGATCAGTTACTGCAAATTGCTACCCAGCGGATTAATGACTGTATCCGGAAAACGGATCTGCTGGCGCGGCTGGGTGGGGATGAGTTTACAGTATTACTGAGCAGTGCCGCTGATATGGACGGTGTAAAGCAGGTTGCCGGTAAGGTCCTGGAGGCTTTTCAGCGGCCGTTTCGGGTTGAGCAGTTTGAGGTGGTTATCACTGCAAGTATTGGTATCAGCGCTTATCCGGATCACGGAGATGATGGCGCCAGCCTGATTAAGCATGCGGATGTCGCTATGTTTCAGGCCAAGGATGCCGGCAGAAACGGATATTTCATTTACGATATTGAGAAAGATAACCAGCGCTTCGAACGGTTTTCGTTAGGCGCTGATTTACGTAAGGCCATCCAGAGTGATCAGTTAGTGCTGCATTATCAGCCTCAGGTTGACTCGCGAACCGGTCAGGTGGTGGGCATAGAGGCACTGGTACGCTGGCAGCATCCGGAGGAAGGCTTGCTTAGCCCGAACCGGTTTATACCTGTGGCAGAAGAGCTTGATCTGATTATTCCGCTGGGGGAGTGGGTGTTGCACGAAGCCTGCAGTCAGATGAGCCGCTGGCTGGCACAGGGGTTTCCTGCCATGCGCATGGCGGTGAATCTGGCGGGGCAGCAGATTGCCAACGAGCAACTGATTCCCTGTATTGAATCGGCACTGGAGCAGGCGCAGCTAAAACCTGAGTATCTGGCGCTGGAAGTGACAGAAAGTTTTATCATCCGCCAGCCGGAAGTGTCCATCGGTAAGCTGACATACTTACGGGATTTGGGGATATCTCTGGCCATGGATGATTTTGGAACCGGATATTCATCCCTGAGTTATCTGAAGCGTCTGCCTGTGGAAAAGTTAAAAATTGACCGCAGTTTTATCAAGGATATCGGCATTGATAAGAGCGATGAGTCAATCATCATGGCAACCGTCGCTATGTGCCAGTCGCTGGAACTGGGAATCATCGCTGAAGGTGTGGAAACCCCGCAACAACTGGAATTTATGACTGCCCTGGGGTGCTATTGTGTGCAGGGATATTATTACAGTAAACCCCTGCCTGCCGATGCCCTATATGACTTTGTCTGTGTAACGAACCGGATACCGGAACCGTCAGATACCTGACCGGCTGCACCGGAGGTTCAGTGCAGCTGTTCTTCCTGACGGGTAAATTCGGTTATTTCATCATCGGTCAGAAAATGCAGGCATGAGCCGCCCAGCCGCCACAGCAGTTCCCGGGGAATGACGTGGGTGAGGTTGGGATGCATGATGAAGAAGTTAGCAATCGTTTCCTGTGCCAGATAGACATAATCTTCATCGGCCTCGATTGCCTCATAGATGTTCTCAAAGCGGTGTTGCATGGCGACGATGGCATCTTCACTGCCGGTAGCCTGCAGGCCTTTCTCAAGTGTACTTTGAACGGCGCGGAATGCTTCGGCTATTTCTTCACGTGGTGTCATGGGAATCCCGGGGTTGATATGTACTGAATATACAGCGAATGGACGCGGATAAGCGTGGCGGCAAATTTAACAGCTTCACTATGATCTAACAAGAGTATAGCTCCCGGAAGGACAGCGCTTGAAAAAAGCGGGGATTATCCCCACTTATGTTGTTCTTGCCTGCGCAAATGTTGCGCTTCAGACAGCTAACAGGAAATTTCATGACCCGCGCATTAACCGTTCAGAATCTTCGTAAAGTGTATGGCAATGGCTTTGAAGCTTTAAAAGGGATTTCTTTCGAGGTTCAGCAGGGAGACTTCTTTGCATTGCTCGGACCTAACGGTGCCGGTAAATCAACGACCCTTGGCATCGTGTCATCGCTGGTCAATAAAACCTCGGGACAGATTTCCGTATTCGGACATGATCTGGACACCGATGCCGCTGCGGCGAAACGTGAGCTGGGGGTTGTGCCGCAGGAGTTTAATTTCAATATGTTTGAGAAGGTGAAGGATATTGTCACCACTCAGGCAGGGTACTACGGCATTGCCGCCGCGGAAGCCTCAGAGCGGGCCGATCATTATCTGGAAAAGCTCGGCTTGTGGGAAAAGCGTAATGATATTTCCCGGATGCTGTCAGGGGGAATGAAGCGGCGGCTGATGATTGCCCGGGCGCTGGTCCACGAACCCAGACTGCTGATTCTGGATGAGCCGACTGCCGGCGTGGATATTGAGTTACGCCGGTCAATGTGGGAGTTTCTGGAAGAAATTAATGCTGAAGGGACCAGCATTATCCTTACTACACATTATCTGGAAGAAGCCGAGCAGCTGTGCCGCAATATTGCCATTATTGACCACGGCGAAATCATTCAGAACACGACCATGTCTGCCTTGCTGGCTCAGCTGAATACGGAATCCTTTGTGCTGGATGTCTCACCAGCCCTGCAACAGGCTCCCCGCCTGGATGGTTATGCGGTTGCACTGGATACTGACCAGCGTTTGCTGGTGGAAGTTGAAAAGAATAAGGGCATGAATCCTATCTTCAGCCAGTTGGCGGAGCAGGGCATTGAAGTGACCAGCATGCGTAATAAGAGCAACCGTCTTGAAGAGTTGTTTGTTTCGTTAGTGGATAAGAATCTTAAATAAATAATGGCTTTGTCAGTGGACAAACACGACGGGAAACCAGATGAGCAATAAAGAACTTTGGGTTGCATTCATGACCATTGTCAGCCGCGAGATTCGCCGCTTTACGCGGATCTGGGGGCAGACGCTGCTGCCGCCTGCCATCACAATGACACTCTATTTCATTATCTTCGGGAATCTGATCGGCTCGCGGATCGGTGAAATGGGCGGCTTTGATTACATGGAATATATCGTGCCCGGGCTGATCATGATGTCGGTCATCACTAACTCTTACAGTAATGTGGTGTCTTCGTTTTACAGCACCAAGTTCCAGCGGCATATAGAAGAGTTGCTGGTTTCTCCGGTACCTAACTGGGTGATTCTGAGCGGCTATGTGGTCGGCGGCTCTGCACGTGGGCTGGGGGTCGGCTTTATTGTTACCTGTCTGTCACTGTTTTTTACCGACCTGCAAATTCATAACCTGTGGGTGATGGTGGCCGTTGTATTACTGACCGCGATTCTGTTTTCGCTGGGTGGCTTCATTAATGCTGTATTTGCCAACAGCTTTGATGATGTATCGATCATACCGACATTCGTGCTGACCCCGCTGACCTACCTGGGGGGCGTATTTTATTCAATCAGCCTGTTGCCGGCATTCTGGCAGGGAGTTTCCCAGCTGAATCCGATTTTATATATGGTGAATACCTTCAGGTATGGCATTCTCGGGGTCAGTGATATTGATATCGTGTTTGCCTTCAGCATGATTATTGTTTTTATTCTGGTATTGTTTGCCTATTCGTTACATTTGCTGGGCTCCGGGCGGGGTATACGCCACTGAGCCGGCCGGTAGAGATAAGATGAAAGAGATAGAAGAAAGTTTACATCATGCCCCGCTGGGGGCAGATACACAGTACGTGAATCAGTATGACCCGGGACTGCTGTATCCGATCCAGCGGGATCTGAACTGGCAGGCCCGTGGCGTAGAGCAGCGCAGCCTGCCGTTTACCGGCGTGGATATCTGGAATGCCTATGAAGTCTCCTGGCTGAATCTGAAAGGTAAGCCTGTGGTGCGTCTGGCAGAATTCCGTATTCCTGCTGATTCCAGCCATATTATTGAGTCCAAATCCTTCAAACTGTATCTGAACTCTTTTAACCTGACAGCCTTTGCAACCGAAGCAGAAGTGCAGCAACGGATGCAGACAGATCTTTCTGCCGCGGCAGGTGCTGAGGTTCAGGTGGCGTTGCTGGCGCTGGACGGTGCCGGTCAGGTCAGTCAGTTCAGCGGTGAGTGCATTGACGAGCTGGATGTGGAAATTTCCGATTATGAGCCGAATGCGGACTGTCTGGGCTTACGCGAAGATGCCACTGAAGAAGTGACAGAAAGTCTCTACAGCCATTTGCTGAAGTCGAACTGCCCGGTAACCGGCCAGCCTGACTGGGCCAGTATTGTGATTGAATATCGTGGCGCCCCGGTCAACCGCGAAGGCTTACTGAAGTATCTGGTGTCGTACCGTGAGCACGGTGATTTCCATGAGCAGTGTGTCGAGTCTATTTTCATGGATATCTGGCAGCAGTGTCAGCCACAGGCGCTGACGGTCTATGCCCGTTATCTGCGCCGGGGCGGTCTGGATATTAATCCGTATCGCAGCAGTCAGGCAGTGGTGCCTGAAAATCTTCGCTTAAGCCGCCAGTAATTTCTTTTATCTCCGGGGCAGCAATCTGCCCCGGTAATATTTTAAGGACCTTCTATGGATGCGTTAACTAATTTACAGCAACGTTTTTCCCAGCCTTTGTTACAGGAACCCGGCCCGGACGCCGCCCAGCTGGACAATATGTTTACGGCGGCAATGCGTGCCCCTGACCATGCAGCACTGCGGCCATGGCGTTTTCTGGTCATAGAGGGGGACGCCCGTGGTGAACTGGGCGAGCTGTATGCCCGTGCAGCACTGCAGGCTAACCCGGATGTGACTGAAGATGTCCTGACCCGTAACCGTAAAATGACCTTCCGTGCGCCGACCATCATTGTGGCAATTGCCGCAGTGACTGAACATCCGAAAGTCCCCGCCAGTGAACAGCTGATTGCGGCAGGGTGTGCTGTGCAAAACATGCTGTTGGCAGCCAATGCGCAGGGGGTGGGCGCTATGTGGCGCACCGGCGGTGTTGCTTACGACCCGGTGGTCAAAGAAGGCCTGGGGCTGGCAGCCCATGAAGAGATCATCGGGTTTGTCTATATGGGTACTCCCGGCAAGCAGCGAACCGCGCCATTGTTAGACAGCAATGACTATGTCAGCCGCTGGCCGGCTTAGGTAAGCAGTGATGTCCGAGCAGATTCCGCAAGCGCAGCTGGAGACCGATCCGGAGAAGTTTCTGCCCTGGCTGCAGTCGCAGATTCCGTTACTCAGCCATATGGGCATGAAACCGCTGCATTTTAAGGATAATACTCTGGTAATGGCTGCGGAACTGGCGCCTAACGTGAATGACAAAGGCACTGGCTTTGGCGGTTCGCTGGCAACGCTGGCGACCCTGTGTGGCTGGGCGCTGGTGACGCTGGGATTGCGGCGTGAAGGGCTGGACTGCGATGTGATGATCCGCGACAGCCAGCTGAAGTATCTGGCACCGGTGACCGGTGACTTTGCGGCTCAGGCGGCGTTTCCTGAAGCGGAATGGCCTGGCTTTGTCAGCTATCTGCAGGAAAATGGCCGCAGCAGGGTGACCCTGAATGTTGTCATCACTCAGCAGGGAGAAAGCCCGGCACTAACCCTGACGGGGACCTATTTCGCCAGGATCCGCTAAGGCCTCGCAGAGGTTGTTACACCTCCGAAGATATAAAAAAGCCTGCAGATCTGCAGGCTTTTTTAATGCTTTGATGATGGGTTCAGTTATGAACGTTCAGCACTGTTGATGGTGATTCTCTTCACCGGCACATTCTGATAGCGGCCGCTGTTGCCGGTGCGGGTTTTACCGATCTTCTCGACCACATCCATCCCTTCGATCACCTGACCAAACACCGCATAACCGGGTTTGCCCGGCGTACCGTTCAGGAAGTGATTATCCTTCAGGTTAATGAAAAACTGTGATGTGGCACTGTCTGCAACCTGGGTACGGGCCATAGAAATGCTACCTTTCTTGTTAATCAGGCCGTTGGCTGATTCATTGATGATCGGGGGCAGAGTTTCTTTTTTGGTCATTTTGCTGGTAAAGCCACCACCCTGAATCATAAAGTCATCAATGACCCGGTGAAACACCGTCCCCGGATAGAAGCCGTTATCCACATAGGCCAGGAAGTTTTTCACTGTGTGAGGGGCTTTTTCGGGATAGAGTTCCAGCGTGATGGTGCCCTCCGAGGTTGTCAGGGTCACCACCGGGTTGTCAGCTGCAAAGGCATTGCTGCAGAGAAGCATCATGGCGATCAGCACAGCGCTGATCCGGGTCATCAGGTGTTTCATTGGATTTCCTTATTTAAAGACTTGTTTCAAAAGTTCTGTGGTGCGTGCAGCCGGGTTTTCGCGGATCTTCTTTTCTTCGGCTGCGAGCATGTTAAACAGCCCGTCCAGCGCACTGCTGGTCACGTGATCTTCCAGGTTATAGCCTTTTGCTACGTCACCCACCAGTGGGACTTTATTGGCTTCCTGGCTTAACTGGCTGTAATAGCGGGTCGCGCCTACCTGATCCATTGAGTGTTTAATGCTTGGTTTAAACAGTTCGGTCAGGCGGGCAGAGGTTTTACTGCGAAAATATTCTGTCGCCGCGTTATCCGGGCCGTTAAGAATCTTTTCGGCATCTTCGATGCTCATGTCCTTAATGGTGGAAACAATAATCTCGGTAGCCTGTGGGGCGGCTTTCTCTGCCGCGCGGTTCATGCTCAGTTCGAACTGATCCACCTGGTCGCCCAGGCCGAATTTGCGCATCAGGCTGCTGGCTTTTTCCAGCGGCTCCGGCAAAGGAATACGGGCCAGCGCGTTAGACATATAACCGTCGGTCTGGCCCAGTGATTCCACCGCCCGGCGGCTACCCACATCCAGGGCTTCTTTAAGACCGGCAACCAGGGTGTTGTAATCCAGCCCGGCGGCTTTATTTCCGGAGTCTGATGATTGGGTCGTTTCTTTGAGAATGTCTTTGCCGGCGTTTTCCACTTCTTTGAGGAGGTCGCCAAAGCCTGCTTGTGCCGGCAGCGCGAGTAATGTTGCCAGCGTGGTACTGAGAATCAGATTAGAAGTCTTCATAGTGATGTCCGTTTACAGAATAGCGAGGCTGCTGAGGCCAATGACGCCAAGCAGCACCGGTGAGGTGACAATGGCGGCAATGGTGAGCAGCAGTGCCAGAAAATTATAGCCAAGGCCTGCCCGGCTGCCGTTAATAATCGCCAGTAAAAAGCCGGGTAGCATGAACAGAAAAGCAAGGGGGACAAATATAATGCCCCAGAAGAATATTCCGGCCAGTGCCATTGCACAGCTGCAGATACCTGCTCCTGTACCGGCGGAAGATGTCTGTGTTGTCATGCGGATCCGGCTTTTTTCAGCGTTTAACTATCATCGCCTCTACTAGCTGAACCGGGTGTTTATAGCCCCGGTTCGGTGACGACATCAGTGTTGGTTATTCCAGTTTATACAGTCTTCCAGTGTGACACCTTTACCGCCAAAAATATCCAGCGCACTGCCAATGGTCAGATCAACTTTGCCGCCGGACAGGGTATCGACCAGTTTCAGGTCTTCAAGGCTGCGGGCGCCGCCAGCGTATGTGACAGGAATGGTGCAGGCCTCACCCAGCAGGGTGACCAGATCTTCATCAATGCCGCCCTGCAGCCCTTCAACATCCGCTGCGTGAATCAGAAATTCAGCGCAGTGTTCACTTAAGGAAGCCAGCGTTGCTGCGTTAACCGGGGTATCGGTAACGGTTTGCCAGCGGTCGGTGGCAATATTCCAGCCTGATGCGGTGCGGCGGCAGCTGAGGTCAAGAATCAGCCGCTCAGCACCGGTAATCTGTTTGATTTCTTCCAGCCGCTGCCAGCTGAACTGACCGTTTTCGAACAGGTAAGAGGTGACGATGACATGGGATGCGCCCGCTGCCAGGAATTCTGCAGCGTTTTCTGCATTGACGCCACCGCCAAACTGCAGTCCGTCAGGCCATTGTGACAGGGCGTTGAGTGCCTGTTCTTTATTTCCCGGGCCCAGTGCAATGACATGGCCTCCGGTCAGGTTGTGCTGACGGTACAGGTTGGCGTAGTGGGCGGCATCATGCTGGCTGACAAAATTTGTGTCAGCGCCCTGATCGTTCAGGCTGCCACCGACAATCTGTTTTACCTGACCCTGATGGAGGTCTATGCAGGGGCGAAATTTGGTCACAAAAATACCTATTTAATCAATTGGATAAGCGAGTGTTACAGATGGCGGCATAGTAGCACACGGGGGGCAGTATCGCTGCTTATCAGAAATTATATGTAATGGATAACGATCCGTAACTGTGGCTGCTCGGCTGGCCCTTAAATTCTTTGGTGCGGAAAATCTGTGCATAGGCAATTTTCCAGCGGCCACTTAATACTGCAATACCGGCAGCAAGGTCGCCCACCAGATATTCTTTGTCGACGGAATGGCTGCTACTGAAGGTGTTGCCGTCGAGAAATATGTCCCTGGCAACCAGCCGCGCATCGGCAGAGAAAAATGTATGGACGCTGGTGGTTGTCCCCAGTTTATACCGGCCCGGTGCGCTGTTGTCGCCACCGGGGCGCAGGGTGGATGTACCAAAGTCGTTTGGCAGGTTCCAGCCGATACGCAACTCTGCACCGGCGTTCAGATAGGTGGCGACGTTCCCGAGGCTGAAACCACTGTGATAGATAACATCGTAATTCAGGTCATCAATCAGCCGGTAGTCGTCCTGTCTGTACTTGGTTTCGTAGACGAACTGAAAACCAGGCTCATTATCCAACTGGTTATCCCAGCCTTTGAATTTTTCAAACCCGCGCAGGTCATGAATAAAATCCTGGGCTTCCTGGCCCAGTGCCGCCGGGCCAATAACACCTATGTTTAGCTGGGTAGAGTCCATCCAGCGATCATTGTTCTGGTTATAGCCGAGTCCCAGATACAGCCACCCTGCATAAGGGCGGTCGTCCGGGTCAACTGTGGTGCGGTCGATGTCACTGGGGGTGAATATTTGCTGTCCAAAGGTTACCACCAGGTTGCGGTGTGTTTCCTGCGGGTTAATGTTCGGATTGTGCCAGTTGAGCAGCGGGTTAATGAGGGTGTTATAGCGACGGATCCATTCCGGCAGCTCGGGATCGTTTAAAAAGCTGGTGAGGTCGCCGGTAACGTAAGACGCCCGTATACCGTTGGTATAATTCTGATCGGTTTCAGCAAACAGATCATTTTCAAAGTAGAGGTTAAGGGTACCGTTTTCCGCCCATTCAGGCGCCAGGGACTGGGAATCTTCAGGGGCGGGTTCTGCTGCCTGTACTGTTGCGGATATCAGTCCGGCGCACAGTAACAGGCAGTTCAATTTTGAGCTCAGCGGAAGAACGTGTCGCGCCGGGCTCTTTTTGTCATTAATTTCCATACAACAACCGTCAGGCCTGCAAGAGCTATCAGAGAAAGGTGGGCGTAGCTTAACACGCCAAGCTGCCATTCCTGTACCTGACAAACAGATGCATTCTGATACGCGGCGATAATGCCGTCCAGGTTATTGATTTTCAGTATATCAACCACCGGCTGGGTACACTGTTCAGCTGCTGTACGTGATTCTTGTGCCAGATTACGGATACTGGCGGTTGCTGCGAGTGTTATCAGCAACAGATTAAAAATCGAGAATAACCGTTGTAACCAGGGAATGCTGTTAAATATGAAACCCAGAAAAAACAGCCCGGCCATTGCAACAAGTGTCAGCCGGGTGACTGTGCACAGGGCACATTCTGCCAGGTTAATCAGCGGGCTTATGTAGATATTTATCGCTGCCAGCAGGCCGGCGCATATTACAAATCCCAGCAGGTTATTCGATCGATAAGAGGGGCGTCCCGTTACTCCAAAGGTGCTCACTTCTTTACCCATTCACTTTTAGGAAAGTCTTACCCGGTGTGCCTCTGTGGGCACTCAGTCTGCGCTGGTTTCACCGCGAAAGCTTTCAGATTATTGTTATTTTTTTTGCCATTGACCGTTACTGCGCTGGACATATTCGCCTTTCTTAGCGCGTTCTTGCAAGCGTTCGCCGATACGAATTTCAATTATTTTTAATTCGACACCTGCTTTTTGGGCTTTAGCTGCGTATGCGGCACGGCGTTTGCGGTTAATGTCATCAACCAGGTTTTTTACAGCAGAGTTGCCGTTTTTGATCAGCCCCAGATAGCCATTGGATAATTCGCCGACCAGTCCCTGGGATTTGGCTTCATCAAGATTTAAAGCCCAGGCGGTATTGGCAAGGCTAACCATTAAGGTGAGCAGAATAAGCGGCTTCATAACGGTTTTTAATGCACATTTGATCATTATTTAGCTCCTAGAATAAGTCACTGTTTTCTGTAAACAGGTCATCAATTTCTTTATCAACTTTCACCAGAATCTCGTGTTCAATTTTGACATTGAGATTGATTGTGATGGGTTCGTTGGGAACAGCGACCTGTACCGTTGGGGCACAGGCAGATAATAAGATGCAAATACCGAGTATTACGCCGGTACTTCGCCAGAATTTCATAACCAGTCTTATGAGCATAGGTCTCTCCAATACCTGTTAGAACCTTTCAGACGTATCCGGTTCCTGTCTGCAGGTTCCAGCACTTAACGGTAACGCTTCTCAAGGCTGCGAGTCAATTTGTTCGTGTACTGTAAAGCCTTGATTAATTGTAATAAGTTCTCTTCGATGTTGATGCCGAACTCTATTCGCTGGCCGGCATTCCAGTCCGGGTTCAGTCCCTTTAACCGGGTATTGAGCCGGGTGCTGCCATCCGGCTGATAATCGACGCCGATGTTTAGCTGTGAGTACTGCAGGTTTTCCAGCGCTTTGAAGGCCGTATCCAGCCCGGGTGTTCTTTTCGCAAGGGCTGTTAATTCCGGTGTTGGCCGGAATCTGATCCAGCCGGTTCCGGTGTTATAAATCCGGCCATCAGTGACCTGAAACCCCACGGCGGTTTTGTTCAGCGGAATACTGCCCTGTAAGGTTCCTGAGCCGGTAAGGCCTTCCTGTTGTTCCAGTGCCAGTACATCGGCAAGCTGGATATTTTTCAGGGTGAGCCGGGTATTCAATCCGAATGATTCACTGATAACAAAGTCTTCAGCCAGTACTTCACCGCCTAATAATTGTGCCTGAGGCTGGGTTAACCGCAGCTGTAGGCTTTTGGATTTTCCTTTTACCGGGCGAAGCTGATAGTGACTGCTGAACTGTTCGATGGGGATGCCGGCGGCAATATAGTCGACATTCAGGCTGCCATCATCTCGCAGGTTTCCGCTGAGACTGCGGCGAAAATCTGATTGCCAGTTGAGCCCTCCCCACGAATTCTGCTCCAGCTGGCCGCTGAGATTTTCTACCCGTTGCCGTAACCGTAATGCCAGCCGGTTGTTTTCAAAATGTAAAGCGCCCTGGTGGCTGAGGCTGCCGCCGTTCAGTGCCAGTTCTTCCGGAAGATCCGGGTAATAGCGTTTTATCAGATTCTCTGCGCCGTCCAGTGAGGTGAGTTTCAGTTGCCAGTTTGCCGTTGTTAAAGGCGGACCGGCACGGCTCTGAGTGCGGGAATTGCCCCGTATTAATTGCTGCCCGCCGGGCAGCAGCGGATCTGCCAGCAGCAGGCGAAACTGTTGTGTGAAATCGGCGGTGTGGCTTTCCTGATGCAGTTGCCACTGGCTGGTCAGGCTGGCTTCGGGTAAGGGGAAATCAGGGTGGCTGATCAGAACTTTTTTTGCCTCAAGTGTCCCGGTTATTTTCAGAGCGTCTGCCGGGCATATGTTTGCAATGCACAGGGCAAATGTATCGGTTGTTAACTGTATTGGCTGGTGGCTGACGGACCATGGTTGCTGACCGGATATGATCGCACTGTCCTGACTGTGTAACTTAAACACTGTTGCCGGCATTTGCAGTGCCAGGTCCGGATTGTTCAGGTCTGCCAACGGCACCCGAATACCGGTGGCGGGCTGCAGTGACAGGCGCAGTTTCTGGCTGTTCAGCAATGGGGTCTGTAAATCAGTCACTGTCAGCCTGGTGTCATTCACTGTGAGTTTCAGGATTTGCGGGGTGAGTGAAATATCAGCAACAAGCTCCAGCCCTGCGTGCCCGGATACATTTGCAAGCCCTGTTTCAGAAAGCGCAACCGGCGGGATAGTCAGTGAGACGGTTTGCTCGCTTTCAGGTTGCAGGCTTTGTAACGGTGCTACCGGGTTAAAGTCGGGCTGCAGGGATGTTGTGCCTGCTATATTCAGCGTACCGCTGGCCCAGGGCAGAAGAGCATCGGTGATGCCGGAGCCTGGTATTTTCTGCAGCACACTTATTAGTAGCTGTAATTCTATCCGGTGTTCGGCGGTTAAACGGATGGTGTCTCCGAGGCTCAGGTCGCCCCGGCTGCTGAGCAACGGCTGTTCGCGGTGGCGGATATCCAGATTAAACGGGCTGAGTTGAAGCGCCGGTTCCGCAGCGCTTGTTTGGTCTGTGAGTTGTGCGTTCAGAGTGGCTGTCAGGCCTTCCAGTGCCGGATAATCCGGCAGTACAATCAGCTGGCTTTGCCAGTCCAGGGTGCCGTTAACGAGAGACAGACTGGTCAGTATATGAGTGTTTTCCCCGGCCTGTTCACGCCGGATGCTGAGATTGCTGAGCCGGATATCGGCCGCCGGTAACTGGCTGATGATGGCCGGTGACAGCCAGGGTCTCAGATCCAGTGGTGCGTAAGTTGTCTCTGCGGGTGTGGGAGTCAGGCGGATATCTGCACTTTGCAGTTCAATACGTTCGAGTTTCCCCTCTGTATACAGGCGGGATATATCCCAGCTGAGGTTCAGGCCGTTCAGGTGCAGCTGAGTATTTTCACCTGTCGGTGAGGTTTGCTGAAGGCTCAGGGAGTCTATCTGCCAGCCTTTTGTGGAGGGGGCGGTGCCCTGTATTTCGGTGATTTCCCAGCGATGCTGTTGCAGCCAGCGTTCAGCGGCCCAGGGAATAAGTTGCTGCCAGTAGAAATAACTGGCAAGCAGCGTGATGATCAGTGCTGATGCAAAGGCAATAAACAGGGCTGACAGTAATATCCGGGTTGTGCGTCTAATCAATACCGTGCCTCCCTGTTCGTTGTCTTACCCTGGCTGTTTCAGTCTTCGTCCAGTTCCAGTTCGTATAGCCGGTCAACGGCGTCTTTTAAATGGAAGATAACTTCAGTGTAGATGTCGCTGTCAGAATCGATATCCAGATCACTGAGCCGGTCGGCGGTTTCTTCCAGAGATTCACCGGCATAACTGATATTTTTATCGAACAGCAGCCAGAAGATCAGGCCGTAAATTTCGTTGCGGGAGCTAACCAGGTCAAGGTCATCCAGATACTGGTCCCGGATGTATTGCAGCTGGCTGTACAGTGGCTGATCAGTCTCGGTATCACGGTAAACCGCTAACAGTTGTTCCGGGGAGCTGATTAACTGTTCGTCAGTTGCCGGCTGAAGGTCAGAGTCAGCCGGCAGGCATTCAGGTTGCTGGCCGGGACGCAGAATAAATTTCATAAAGGCGCGCTCCGGATCAGCGAATTTTACGCACTACGTTCAGGCCGTCCCGGACGGTCAGGAAGACGTTTTCGACGTCAGGGTCCTGAGCAATGCGGCGGTTGGTTTCAACCAGAATGTCATCGATATCGGATTCAGGCTGGACAACTTTACCGGACCACAGGACATTGTCGAGGATGATCAGACCGCCAACCCGGGTCATCGCTTTTACTTCTTCGTAATAGTTCAGGTAGTTACGTTTATCGGCATCGATAAAGGTGAAATCCAGTTCCAGATCCAGTTCACGGATGGTGTCCAGTGCTTTGCCGAAGATGACTTCAATCTTATGGCCGTGTTCGCTGCGGTCATAAAATGTTTTGGCAAAATCAATCGCCCGTGGGTTCGTCTCGCAACAGATCAGTTTGCCGTCTTCAGGCATGCCTTCAGCGATGGAAAGTGCCGAGTAACCGGTGAACATGCCGATTTCAAGGGCCGTTTTGGGCTGATGAATTGCACTCAGCATCTTCAGGGTACGGCCAACCAGGCGACCGGACAGTTTTTGTGGCCAGCCCATATTTTCATTGGTTTTATCGATCAGCTCCTGCAATAGCGGGGGCTCTTCACCGGTGTGAATAAACGCGTAATCTTCGATACTTTCGTTGACCAGGTACTGGCTCATAATGTCTCTCTTCGGACGGCAGTTCTGCCGGTATGTGTCAGGGCAGCAGGCAATGCCGTTTGATGCACTAAAAATTCGCCGCATAATAACATTTTGACCGGCTTTTCTGCGATGAAATTCAGTTAAAGCCTGCTGCTGTTGCAAAAATCTTTTACAATAGCGGCTCATTTTTGCCTGTCAGGAAACCTGTATGTTATTTGAGCCTTTATTTATCTTTCTGTTCAGTGGCTTCGTGTCCATGTCTGCAGCACTCAGTGCCGGTCAGCTGAATAAGCTGGCAGAGGAAGATAAGCCAGCCTTTATGCACAGTAAAAATGGTCAGGTGACGGTTATTATGATCGGTAACCTTGCTGCACTGACGCTCATTGGTGCCATGGCATATGGTTTCCGTCTGTTAGAATGGTGGATTCCGGCAAGCAGCTTAGTGCTCAGTTTTCCGGCGATATCTGTAGGGATTACCCAGCGTATTCTGGGAGATCTGAAGAACCTGTTCCTGATGTTGCCACTGAACATTGCGGCTATCGGTCTTTTATATTATTTCTGGTAAGGGGTCACCCGGGCCAGACACGGAGGTTGTTGCACCATGAATGAATTTCTTGAACAGCCAATAGTTATCCTCACGGTCGGCGCTATTGCCGGTACGCTGTTTGGTATGCTGCTGATGACGTTACGTATTCAGCAGCATAAGCGTAAGGCGCAGCTGATGCAGAGCCAGCAGTACGTCAAAATTGGCCAGCTGGAAGATAAGCTGGAAGAGGCCAAAGAGGCCCGCTCAGACGTTGATGAGAAAGTCTCTGAGCAGCAACTGTCTCTGGATGAAAAAGCTGAACAGATCCGTCGTCTGGAACTGGAAGAGGTTCGGCTGCAACAAATCAGCCTGCAAAAACAGCGTCTGGAAGATGATTACGCCCAATTACTGACCGAACAGAATGAGCTGCGTCTGAGCCAGAATCAGCATCAGGCCCGCAATGCGGAACTGCAGGCCAAATTACAGAGCGAGCGGGCGGCTCATCATGAGAAAGTGCAGCTGCTAAACGATGCCCGGGATCAGCTCAAAGGTGAATTTGAGAATCTGGCTAACAAAATCTTTTCAGAAAAGTCTAAAACCTTCAAAGATGAAAACCGCGATGCGCTTGGTAATCTGCTGACACCGCTGAAAGAACAGCTGGGAGATTTTAAGCGCCGGGTTGAAGACACCTATGATAAAGAATCACGGGATCGCCGTTCGTTATACGAGCAGATTCAGCAGCTCAAGCAGCTTAATCAGCAGATGAGTTCAGATGCGGTGAATCTCACCAATGCACTGAAGGGCGAATCGAAAACCCAGGGAAACTGGGGCGAGGTAATCTTATCCCGGGTGCTGGAGCAGTCAGGGTTGCGGGAAGGGCATGAGTATCAGACTCAGGTCAGTGTCAGTGATGGCGGCCGCCGCCTGCAGCCGGATGTGATTGTACGTTTGCCGGATGAAAAAGATGTCATTATTGATGCCAAGGTCTCCCTGACCGCGTATGAAGCATTCTGTTCAGAGGAACATGAAGCGGTTCGGGCGCGTAATCTTCGCGATCACCTGCAATCAATCCGGAATCACGTACGTGGCCTGAGTGATAAGGCATATCAGGATCTGGAAGGTATCCGCAGTCTGGATTTTGTGCTCCTGTTCGTGCCGATTGAAGGCGCTTTTCTGCTGGCGGTACAGGAAGATCCGGATTTATTTGCGTTTGCCTATGAACGCAACATTATTCTGGTCAGCCCGGCCACACTGCTGGTGACGTTGCGTACCATTAACAATATCTGGCGCTATGAGCGACAGAGCCTGAATGCACAGGAAATTGCCCGCCGGGGCGGTGAACTGCATGACAAGTTTGTGGGCTTTGTTGAATCACTGGAAGATGTGGGTAAGCATCTGGAGCGGTCATCCCAGGCATATCATACAGCCCATAAACGTCTGGTCAGCGGACGTGGCAATCTGGTTTCTCAGGTGGCATCACTGCAGCAATTGGGCGTGCGGAATAAAAAGCAGATGGAAAAACGTTTGCAGGATGAAGCCGCAGAAGCTGAACTACAGAATCTGCCGTTTGCTGGCGATGCCGGAGCTGTTACTGCAGACGAAGCTGCTCAGGCAGAAAATCCTTTGCCAGCAGAAACCTCTGCCGAAGAGAGCGGTACTCAGCTGTCGGCAGAGCCGCCAAAAGTACGCCTTGTTGATGCGGCATTCGAACCGGTGAGCCAGGATGAAAGTCTCAGTGCGGATCAGGCGGTTTCCGGAGACTCATTCCGGCGGGATGAAGAAGGGTGATGATTTCAGTTGCCGGCTACGGTTCGCTGCTGTCTGAAGCGTCAGCCCGTGAAACGGTGCCGGGTTTACAGAACTTCCGGCTGGTTAAGGTGCCGGGTTACCGGCGTATCTTTAATAAGGTTGGCATTGTCTTTATCAGCCGGCATGGCGCGGATCCGGACAGCCTGCAGATAGCGTCCTGCTCAACGCAGCCGGACCCGGACAGCACCATCATCTGCAGCCAGTTCGAATGCACCGAAGCAGACTTTCTGGAACTGTATGAGCGTGAACACCGCTTTCGCTGGATCGAAGTAGAGACCCGGCTTCTTAACGGTAGCAGTGATTCCGGACTGCCGCAGCAGGCCCGGATGTGCAGCGGCTACAGCGATACTGATTACCGGCTGAATAAATGTATAACCCCCGGTGAATACCAGCACAGAGTTGGCCAGTATTATCAGGGGCCTTTATGGCGACAGGATATTTTACCCTTTCCCCGCTATCTTTTTTTCTGTTTACAGTCTGCTGCCTCTCAGGGGCCCGAGGTTGTTGATAATTTCCTGGATACAACGTATCTGGCGGACGGTGTCACTACGCTCAGGGCGTATATTGCTGCAACGCCTGAACTGGCCGGGTGGCAGGAAGCATCCGCCAGTTACCGCTATCCTGCCGGTCAGTAAGCGCCATTACTGACCGTTATTGTGAGAATAGACATGCAGCCTATGTCTGCTTCAGTTTTTTCTATCTAATCCCTTCTGTGAATATTTCTTACTGAATTACCCTTAGCTGTGGACAGTCTGCCGAGGCCTGGTGTGTACATCTGTGCCTTTTTTCAGGGGAAGGCAGCTGTTGATATGTGAACTGTTCAGATGAACCTGTGGGTTGTTTTGCCTGTTTTGTTATTTATCAGTTATTAACAGCTGTCAGGAATAATCATAACTGGCTTTTGAATTGTATTTTTATAATCAATATTAAATATTGAATTTTTGAAAAATAATCAATATTAAGTTTTGAAAAATACAAAAGTAATCAACATTAATTTTTGATTTTTACTAAAAACGTCAAAATTAAATATTGATTAGTGCTTGTTTATTCAAAATAAGATTTTGATTTTTGATTATTTTTTGTACAAAAAATATTTAAATTGTGTTAAAAATGTACAGTAGGATCTGAATAAGTCCGGATCGCTCTGAAGTGAGCTATCACGGTGAAATTTATGCTAAAGATGGCAGATTATTGCCGATAACCAAATGCACGGCGGCATATATTTGCCTGTTGGGAAAGAATTAATTCAATATCCCAAAAAAATGCTTAAAAAATAAATCGAATGGTTTATTCTTGGCGGTAATTATTAAAAATGCCGGTTTTGAACTGGGATTGATTAAAAACTGAACTATGCTGGTTGTTAAATGCTCAGCATTTTGTGGAAAAATAGTTAGCAGAATCAACATGGCTAAATAACAGCCAGACTTTGTTGATCACGCGTTTGTTGATAAAACGTTTGTTGATAAATATTTTTCCAGAAAGTCAGCCGGGCCGGTTGTGGATACTCAGCAGGAGTACCGTGGCAACGGAAAGCAATGTTCGGAATTTAGTTTTCCACAGGGATAACAGACAGACTCGAAACATTGAATTCTCCGCAGTAATGCCGGAGCAAGAAAAGCGGTTTTAAATATGACCATGGCAAGCAATATGATCGTTGCGTTAGACATAGGCACCTCAAAGGTGGTGTGTCTTGTGGGGGAAGTCGGCCCGGACGGTACGATTGATATTGTCGGTATCGGCTCACATGCCTCACGGGGGCTGAAACGTGGCGTTGTGGTTAATATTGAGTCGACCGTGCAGTCCATACAGCGGGCTGTGGAAGAAGCTGAGCTGATGGCCGGATGCAAGATTCATTCGGTGACAGTCGGTATTGCCGGCAGCCATATTAACAGTATGAATTCCCATGGCATTGTTGCTGTACGTGACCGTGAGGTGATGGAACATGACCTTGAGCGGGTCATTGATGCTGCCCGGGCGGTGGCGATTCCGGCGGATCAGAAAATTCTTCATATCCTGCCGCAGGAATATGTGATTGATAACCAGGAAGGTATCCGTGAACCACTGGGTATGTCCGGTGTGCGCCTTGAGGCCAAGGTCCATTTGGTAACCGGCGCGGTAAATGCCGTACAGAATATCGAGAAATGTGTACAGCGTTGTGGTCTGGCAGTCGATGATAGCGTACTGGAACAACTGGCATCCAGTTACTCCGTGCTGACGGATGATGAAAAAGAACTGGGCGTCTGCATGGTGGATATGGGTGGTGGCACCACGGATATCGCTATTTTCACAGGTGGCGCAATCCGGCATACAGCCGTTATTCCGATTGCCGGTGATCAGGTGACGAACGACATCGCGATGGCGTTACGTACCCCGACGCTGAATGCGGAAGAGATTAAACAGAAGTACGCCTGTGCGCTGGCTCAGCTGGCCGGGGCTGAAGAAACAATTAAAGTACCGAGTGTCGGTGACCGGCCGGCACGGGATCTGTCCCGTCAGGCACTGGCGGAGGTTGTTGAACCCCGCTATGACGAGTTGTTCACACTGGTGCAGGCGGAACTCCGCCGCAGCGGCTTTGAAGATATGATTGCCGCAGGCATTGTGCTGACCGGCGGGACGGCAAAAATGGAAGGTGCGGTTGAACTGGCCGAAGAGATTTTCCATATGCCGGTACGTCTGGCATTGCCAAAAGGCGTAAGAGGGATGGAAGACATACTTGCCAGCCCGATTTATGCCACGGGCATTGGTCTGTTGCAGTATGCCAAACAGGACAATGTACCCCGGCAGGAAGACCTGCCGGCAGAAATACCTGCAGTGCCGAATACGCCGGCACTGCAACGGATGAAAAGCTGGTTTCAGAGGAATTTCTGAAACCGCAGGGAACTAATATTTTGATTGGTCTGCGCTCAGGGGCGGGCCTTCAGTACAAAACAAGTTGTATACGCTGGCGGAGCCGGCGCATCAATCATAATTAGAAAGACAGACCTAAGCGTACAAAGCACGCTTAAGCTGGAGGAAAGGGACATGTTTGAATTAGTTAATAGCGTACCGCAAAACGCCGTTATCAAAGTGGTTGGCGTCGGTGGCGGCGGTGGTAACGCCGTACAGCACATGGTGTCGACGGATGTGGACGGCGTAGAGTTTATCTGTGCCAACACAGACTCGCAGGCACTGGATAACATGCTGGCCAAGAGCCTGCTGCAGATCGGTGGTGAAATCACCAAAGGTCTGGGCGCCGGTGCGAATCCGGATGTGGGCCGGCAGGCAGCACTGGAAGACCGCGAAGGCATTGCTGAGATGATCCGCGGTGCCGACATGGTATTCATCACCGCTGGCATGGGCGGGGGTACCGGTACCGGTGCCGCGCCGATCGTTGCCGAAGTTGCCAAAGAAATGGGCATTCTGACGGTAGCAGTGGTCACTAAGCCATTCCCGTTTGAAGGCAAAAAGCGGGTGATGATTGCCGAACAGGGCATCAAAGAGCTGTCTGAAAATGTTGACTCTCTGATCATTATTCCGAATGAAAAGCTGATGCAGGTGCTGGGTAAGAACTGCTCCCTGATCAATGCGTTTAACGCGGCGAATGATGTACTGAAAGGTGCCGTTCAGGGCATTGCTGACCTGATTATCCGTCCGGGCATGATTAACGTGGATTTCGCCGACGTTCGTACCGTTATGTCTGAAATGGGCATGGCGATGATGGGTACCGGCACTGCACGGGGCGAAAACCGTGGGGTTGAAGCGGCCGAAGCAGCTATCCGCAGCCCGTTACTGGAAGATATCGATCTGCAGGGCGCTCGCGGTATTCTGGTAAACATCACAGCTGGCCTTGATCTGGGACTGGGTGAGTTCTCCGAAGTCGGTCAGGTTGTTGAAGAATTCGCTTCAGAAAACGCCACTGTTGTGGTGGGTACCGTAATCGATCCGGAAATGAGCGAAGAGATTAAGGTAACCGTTGTTGCAACCGGTCTGGGTGCTGCCGTTGAGCAGGAAATCCGGGTTGTGAACAGCGCGCCAAAACGTGCTGCGGTTGCCGGCGGTGCAGCAGCGGACTACAGCCAGCTGGAACTGCCAACGGTGATGCGTAATAAAGCATCAGACTCACTGCGTGCGGAAGATAATCCTGCACCGGTAGCAGAACCCGCCGAAGCAAAGAAAACTGGCACAGACGATATGGAATTCCTGGATATTCCGGCATTTCTGCGTCGCCAGGCTGACTGATCAGGTGCTGAACGGCCGGTTATAAGAGGACGTCCCTTCCCTGAATAACCGGAGCCGAGCCAGTACTGAAAGTTAAAAAAAGCCCGTTCAACCTTGTTGAACGGGCTTTTTTATGAGGAATTTTCCGGTGCACAATACAGGATGAAAAGCGGCGATTTCACTATATTCACCCTGTACTGAAAAAAAACGTAAAAACTCGTCTTACAGGTTTGATTTAGCACCGGAATTCCATTAAAGTACGCGCCACTCTGAAGTGCTGAACAGCACGGAGGAAATGCGGTGAGGTGTCCGAGTGGCCGAAGGAGCACGCCTGGAAAGTGTGTATACGGAAACGTATCGAGGGTTCGAATCCCTCCCTCACCGCCATCTAATTTAAACAATCTAGCCCTGACTAACCCTCAGGGCTTTTTTGTATCTAAAGAGTTCATGGAGGGTGAGATCCCTCGTGGGTTCGACCCGAGCGAAGCGAGAGCATGTTGCGCTCTTTGCAACACCCGTAGGGTGAGCCGCGAAGCGGTGAATGAATCCCTCCCTCACCGCCATCTAATTTAAACAATCTAGCCCTGACTAACCCTCAGAGCTTTTTTATATCTGAAATATATACAGGGAGGGTGAACCGAGCGTAGCGAGATAACATCGTAGCCTGCGACGATGGCCCGCAGGGTGAGCGTAGCGAATAGATCCCTCGAGGGTTCGAGCCGAGCGAAGCGAGACCACATCGGAGCCTGCGACGATAGCCCGAAGGGCGCAGCGTAGCTGCGTAATCCCTCCCTCACCTTAATTCCATCGGTACATCCTTTGTTGCAGCCATCTTAGCAGCCGGTTCCGGTTACATTGTTCTGATGGCTTCGTAGCTGAGTGAGGCCTCCTGAATCGTCCTTAACACCGGTATTCTGTACCTAACTTAATGGGGCTTCTGAGCGGACCGGAGAACCTCCCTCTGCCGCCAAAAACCAGGCTGCAAAATCTTATGGTCTAAGCTTATTTATATGAGCCACAGGGAAGGGCATTCATATCCAGGCAGGTGCATACACAATCGTGAATGGGAGTAATTACCATGAAACGACTATGTATATTACTGATTACATTAGGTTTATGTTTGCCGGCGCAGTTGGCGGCGGAAGATTGGTTTTATGCCAAGCGGGTTGACGATTTTACCGATCAGGAAACACATATTGCCATGGTGCGTTCAGTTAAGGAGCGCAGTCTGGCGCTGGCCAGATGCTTACAGGAAGAAGAGTTTGATCTGATTTTTTCTGTGGGTAAGTTTATTGGTATGGGTAACCGTTACCCGGTGCGCTACCGGATCGATAAGCAGGATTCGGTAGAAAGTGACTGGATTGTTTCCACCCGGGGAGATTCAGTGTTCGCCAGTGATTTTGATAAAACTCATCTGGCCCGGCAAATGTTGCTGGGTAAAGAATTGCTGGTGGAGATCACGGATGCCCGGGGTAGCTTATATACAGCACATTTACCCCTGAAGGGGGCGGGTAATACGCTGGGGCGGGTAATGGATGCCTGTTCTGTCGACAGGGAAGGGCTGAAAATCGAAGGGATTGATGTGGCTGTGCAGAAGTATATTTCCATGCTGGGTCCTAAGAATGTTGTTTGCCATAAGCAGATGCTCGGCGTACTGGGTTATGAGCTGACAGATATGTCGCCGCTTAAGTCCACGGACTTTTTCCAGCAAACCCAGCAGTTCATGGATGACAAGCTGGCCGAGTGTGCAGTGATGGACTCCCGTCTTAAACAGGCAATGTATGGTTGTAAGCGCAAGGAGTGGTTGCTGGATAATATTTATCCAGAGGCCAGCGAGAAGAACGAAGCACTGGGATACTCCTGTGGGCTAACCAGATTGCAGTATTAACGGTTTGATGAGGGGGAGCACTCTGCAGGAGGTGTAAGTAAAATTTCACCGGCATGTTTAACTTATAAACGTCAGCCATAGGTTGTTGTATACGGGGCTGAAACTGTTTGAGTGAATGGAAATGTCTTTCAGGTATTACCCCAAAATGAATCCTCTCAGCGGTACAGATACAGATACCTGCTGTAAGGGAAAAGCACTGTGTTTTCTGTTGTTTAGTCCCTTGTAAGTATGTACTCACACCGTTGGTTATTCCCGTGAAATGAAGCCTTTTGGAATGATGCAAACATAAAAAATGTGTTTCAAAGTTTATAGATTTCGTCAGATTCGACTAAGTTAAATAGACCGCTCTACTGTTAAGTAGCGCTTCTGTGACGTTTGAAACAGGGGGGAATATGCGTGCAGCGACAGGTATTGATCACTTGCTGGAATGCCTTTTGGTTCTGAGTTCCTTTCATGGGAACAGCCTTAACCGTGATACCCTTGTTGCAGGCCTGCCTCTTGAAAAACAACACCTTACTCCCTCTTTATTTGCCCGTGCGGCGGCCCGTGCGGGATTCGTCAGTAAAATTCTTACCAAGCCGTTGGAAGCGCTTAAAAGCCGTGCTTTACCTGCAGTCTTGTTGCTTGAGGGTGATGAAGCCTGTGTGCTGATGTCCTGGAGTCGCAATAAGCAGTCTGCACAGGTCATTTATCCGGAGTTTCCTGAAAGCGTGATGGAGGTTCCGGCGGAAAAGCTTGATAAGCGTTATTCTGGTGCGGTTATTTATGCTCGTCCTAAGCTTGCCTTTGATGCCCGGACGCCGGAGGTCAGCAGCCGTAAACCTTCTCACTGGTTTTGGGGAGCAATGCGGGAAAACCTCAGCCTGTACCGCGATGTATTACTGGCGGCACTGTTTATTAATATTTTTGCACTGGCATTGCCGTTATTCACAATGAATGTGTATGACCGGGTGGTGCCTAACCATGCCTTTGAGACCCTGTGGGTACTCGCACTGGGGATGGGAATTGTCCTGATCGCAGACCTTCTGCTGCGTACGATGCGAGGTTATTTTCTGGACCTTGCAGGAAAGCGGGTGGATATCCTTTTGTCTGTGCGGATTATGCAACAGGTGCTGGGGTTAAGAATGGAGTGCCGTCCGCTGTCCGTCGGAGCATTCGCTGCTAATCTGCGCTCTTTTGAAACCGTGCGGGATTTTATTACTTCCGCATCACTGACCGCTTTGATTGATCTGCCCTTTACCCTTATTTTTATTCTGGTGCTTGGCTGGATTTCACCACTGATGATGCTGCCTCCCCTGATCGGTGTGTTCCTGATTCTTTGCTACGCCATGACAACCCAGGGAAAAATGAAAACCCTCACCGAGAGCCTGTATCAGGCCAGTTCTATGCGTAATTCGGTGCTGATCGAAAGCCTTATCGGCTTGGATACGCTGAAAATTCTGACCGCTGAGGGCATGATGCAACGGCGCTGGGAAAAAGCGGCTGCTTATCTGGACCGTGTCGGGGTTCAGTTACGCTTACTGGCAACCAGCAATCTGAACTTTGCTATGTGGATACAGCAACTTGTCAGTGTCAGCGTGATTGTGATCGGTGTATATCTGATTTCCAAAGGTGAATTAAGTCTCGGGGGACTTATTGCCACCATGATGCTTGCCAACCGGGCCATGGCACCGCTCGGTCAGGCGGCATCCCTTTTAACCCAGTACCATAATGCCAGGGCAGCGCTGACAACCCTCAATGCAATTATGGAGCAGCCGGTGGAGCGGCCGGCAGAACAGAATTTTTTCAGCCGCGGTAACCTGAGGGGGGATATTGAGTTCCGTAAGGTAGGCTTTGCGTATCCGGGAGCTGATGTTCAGGCCCTCAGGGATGTGTCTTTTCGCATCAGGGCGGGTGAGCATGTGGCTATACTTGGCCGGGTAGGCTCAGGAAAAACTACTTTACAGCGCCTGATTGTGAGTTTGTATCAGGCAAGCGAAGGGGCCATTCTGGTGGACGGAATTGATGTCCGCCAGCTGGATCCGGCAGAACTGAGGCATCAGGTGGGTTTTGTGCCTCAGGATGCCACACTGTTTTACGGCACGCTCAGGGATAATCTGACGTTAGCGGACCCGATGGCCAGTGAGGAGGCTGTTGAACGGGCTGTTAAAGTGGCTGAACTGCATGACTTTATCAATACGCACCCTCAGGGATATGACATGAACGTCGGCGAGAGGGGGGAGTTTTTGTCCGGTGGGCAGAGAAAAGCCGTTGCTTTGGCCCGCTCTATTATTCATGAGCCACCATTACTGCTTCTGGATGAAGTTACCGGCTCCATGGATCATGCATCCGAAGCGGCTATTCTTAAGAACCTGCGCAGTTACGCCGTGGGCAAGACAATGCTGGTGATTACACATCACACAGCATTACTTGAACTGGTGGACCGGATTATTGTGCTCGACAGCGGTAAAGTGGTTGCTGACGGTCCCAGAGATCAGGTGGTGGAAGCGTTGCGTAAAGGGCGTATCGGGAGGGCAGTATGAATGGCTCAGCCCCGTTACCGCCAACAGAGCCCAAAGCTAACCCGTCACCGGGGCGCCGGCTTATGGACCGTGCTTTTGAACACTGGATTCCGGTAGATGAGCCAGATAATCTCAACTGGCTGGAAGATGCCGACCGGGCGATGCTGGAACAGGACCCGGTAAAAACCCGTAAATTACTTTATGTGATCATCCTGGTCGTCATCAGTCTTATTACCTGGTCTGCCTACGCGCAGATTGATGAGGTCACCCGTGGTGAAGCGCGGGTGATTCCTTCCCGGCAGGTACAGATCATTCAGTCACAGGACGGCGGTGTGGTGACTGAGCTGGCAGTGGCGGAGGGCGATATTGTCGAGCCGGGGCAGCTGCTGGTGAAACTGGATGCAACCCGGTCAGTTGCTTCCTTCCGGGAAAACCGTGCTGAGCTTATCGCTTTACAGGTAAAAGCTGAAAGGCTTCGTTCAGTGGCAGAAGAAGAACCTTTTTATCCAACCAGTGATATGGCGGACTCTGTACCGGAGGTTGTGGAACAGGAAATGGCGCTGTTCAGTTCCAGCATGGAGGCCCTTGAAGCGTCCAGAAGCATTGCCCGGCAGCAGCTGGATCAGCGTCATCAGGAACTGGTTGAAGCCCGGGCTCAAAAATCCCAGCTGGACCGCAGTTACAATTTCGCCGCCCATGAGCTGGAAGTCAGTGCGCCTCTTTTATCTTCCGGAGCGGTGTCAGAAATTGAGGTACTGAGATTACGGCGGGAAGTATCCCGGCTAACCGGTGAAAGAGCGCAGGTGTCTGCAAAGATACAGCGTATTCTGGCCACGATTGCTGAGGCAGAAAACCGTATCAGCGAAGTATCGCTGGAATTTAAAAATGACATTCGTGAAGAATTATCCCGTACGACATCACGGATCAATACCCTGACCGAAAGCAGCCGTGGCCTGCTGGACAGGGTTGAGCAGACAGCGGTTGTCTCGCCGGTCAAAGGTACAGTTAAACAATTGTTTTTTAATACTATTGGCGGAGTGATTTTACCTGGACGTGATATTGCTGAAATTGTACCTGCCGATGATGCCCTGTTACTGGAAGCGAAAATTAATCCCCGGGATATTGCATTTTTACGGCCGGGTCAGGAGGCATTAGTGAAATTTACCGCCTATGATTTCATAGTTTATGGCGGTTTAAAGGCCACCGTTGAACATATCAGTGCAGATACCGTGGTGGATGAAAACGGCGTGCCGTTTTACATCGTCAGAGTCAGAACACTGGAATCGGAGATGGGGGAAGGAAAACCGATAATTCCGGGAATGGTGGCTGAAGTGGACATTCTGACTGGTAAAAAGAGCATTCTGCATTACATGCTCAAGCCGGTGTTCAGGGCCAGACAGTATGCGTTAACGGAGCGATGAACGATGCATGTGTTCGTCAGTAAAAAAAAACTCTCGCCGGTTCGCTGGCATGAAGCCTTTCCTGATGCCCTGACGGTGAGAACCCCTCTGGAGGCACGAAGGATGCAGCAAGGCAGTGGCCTTATATGGCTGGACTTTACCTCTCTGAAACCCGCAGAAAAGACCCTTTGGCTGCAAAACAGCGCCCAGTGCCGTTCGCCGGTGGTTGTACTCTCTAACCTTCCCAATGACGATGAAGCGATGATGGTTTTCCGTTCCGGGGGCTGCGGTTATTGCCATGTGCTTGCGGTGGCTGAGCTGCTCAAAGAAATTGCGCTGGTGGTAGAGCATGGCGGTTACTGGGTGGGGGCTGAGTTTATCGGTAAAGTCCTGAAGGTCAGCGCCCGTTATATGACGGGTGAACGTTGTGACGGGGCTGTATTTTTTGATGAGCTGACAGTTCGGGAGCAGATGGTGGCGCGGCTGATTGCCAAAGGCGCATCCAACAAAGAGATTGCCGGTTCGCTGGCGGTGACAGAGCGAACCGTTAAAGCCCATGTGGCTGCAATATTTGCCAAATCCGGTGCCCGCGACCGGGTTCACCTTGTGCTCTTACTTAATGAGCATGAAATTTTTGCAGTTTAAAAACCTCCATACTGTACCTCAGGTACAGGTCTGAACTGAGACTCACCTTCTAACCTTATACATCCTGGGAATTTTTATAACGGTTAAAGGGGAGAGGTATCATGGCTTCAAATACTCCCATCGCAACAGTATCTGCAGTGTCCGGAGAGGCATTTGTCCGCAACAGTGAAGGCGAGCTGAGACTACTTCAGGTCGGAGACGTTCTGACCGACGGTGATGTTCTGGTACCTTCAGAGGGTGCGTTTGTACAACTGGCAATGACAGATGGCACATACATGTCTTTTGATCAGCCGGTCGAAGTGGCAATTACTGAAAACATGGTCAGTGTTGATGACGAAAATGTTGCGGCAAACGAGTCGGTCAGCGACGAATCTGTCGCTGCTGTACTGGCCGCCATTGAAGCGGGTCAGGATCCGACGGATGTCTTGCCTGCGCCTGCCGCCGGTGGTGCCGGTCCGAACGGTGGCGAAGGTCATGATTTTGTCGTGCTTACCCGGATAGTAGAAACCACCACGCCTTCTGTCTTTAATGGCCAGACGTTTGCTGCCGGTGACACACCGTTTATTTCGCCTGATTTACTGCCGGTAGATGAGGCGCAGCCGCCGGTTGCTGTGGATGATGCAGTCAGCCTGGATGAAGACAGCTCGGTTGTTATTAATATTCTGGGCAATGACTCAGATCCGGACGGCGACCTGGACCCAGGCAGTGTTGTTATCATCAGCCAGCCTGCTAACGGTGTCATCAGTGTTGATCCTGTCAGCGGTGCAGTAACATATACGCCGGACGAGAACTATAACGGCCCTGATTCATTTGAATATACAGTATCCGATGAGGCCGGCAATACCTCTGATCCGGCAACGGTGAGTATTACGGTAAATCCGGTTAACGATGCACCGGTTGCGACTGACAACGAATACAGTGTTGATGAGGGTGGTCAGGTATCGGGCAATATAATCGGGGATGATACCGGTGACGGTATCGACAGTGACATCGACAATGATCCGTTGATGATTGCTACTATTAATGGTCAGCCGGTGATCTTTGATCAGCAGGATCAGGCTCAGATTGCTGTGGGTGACGGGATCCTGACGATCAGTAAAGATGGCAGTTATAGCTATCAGCATAACGGAGAGGAGCCGGAGGAAGTCAGCTTCACCTATACAGTGACCGATGGTGTTCTTGAGTCTAACTCAGCCACAGTAACCCTGAACGTCCAACAGGTGAACGATGCGCCGGTGGCCACGGATAACGACTACAACGTCAACGAAGGCGGCCAGGTCGGCGGTAACATCATCACCAATAACACCGGTGACGGCGTAGACTCTGACCCTGAAAACGACCCGCTGACCATTATGGATGTGAACGGCCAGCCGGTGGTGTTCAATCAGCAAGGCGAAGCGCAGATCACCATTGGTGACGGCACCCTGACCCTGAACGAAAACGGCACCTTCACTTATGTGCATGACGGCTCTGAGCCGGCACCGACCAGCTTCACCTATATGGTGAGTGACGGCAATCTTGAATCTAACACCGCGACCGTGAGCTTAAACGTGAAGCAGGTGAACGATGCGCCGGTGGCCACGGATAACGACTACAACGTCAACGAAGGCGGCCAGATCGGCGGTAACATCATCACCAATAACACCGGTGACGGCGTAGACTCCGACCCTGAAAACGATCCGCTGACCATTATGGATGTGAACGGCCAGCCGGTGGTGTTCAATCAGCAAGGCGAAGCGCAGATCACCATTGGTGACGGCACCCTGACCCTCAATGAAAACGGCACCTTCACTTATGTGCATGACGGCTCTGAGCCGGCACCGACCAGCTTCACCTATACGGTGAGTGACGGCAATCTTGAATCTAACACCGCGACCGTGAGCTTAAACGTGAAGCAGGTGAACGATGCGCCGGTGGCCACGGATAACGACTACAACGTCAACGAAGGGGGCCAGATCGGCGGTAACATCATCACCAATAACACCGGTGACGGCGTTGACTCCGACCCAGAAAACGACCCGCTGACCATTATGGATGTGAACGGCCAGCCGGTGGTGTTCAATCAGCAAGGCGAAGCGCAGATCACCATTGGTGACGGCACCCTGACCCTGAACGAAAACGGCACCTTCACTTATGTGCATGACGGCTCCGAGCCGGCACCCACCAGCTTCACCTATACGGTGAGTGACGGCAATCTTGAATCTAACACTGCGACCGTGAGCTTAAACGTGAAGCAGGTGAACGATGCGCCGGTGGCCACGGATAACGACTACAACGTCAACGAAGGCGGCCAGATCGGCGGTAACATCATCACCAATAACACCGGTGACGGCGTTGACTCCGACCCTGAAAATGACCCGCTGACCATTATGGATGTCAACGGCCAGCCGGTGGTGTTCAATCAGCAAGGCGAAACGCAGATCACCATTGGTGACGGCACCCTGACCCTGAACGAAAACGGCACCTTCACTTATGTGCATGACGGCTCCGAGCCGGCACCGACCAGCTTCACCTATACGGTGAGTGACGGCAATCTTGAATCTAACACCGCGACCGTGAGCTTAAACGTGAAGCAGGTGAACGATGCGCCGGTGGCCACGGATAACGACTACAACGTCAACGAAGGCGGCCAGATCGGCGGTAACATCATCACCAATAACACCGGTGACGGCGTAGACTCCGACCCTGAAAACGATCCGCTGACCATTATGGATGTGAACGGCCAGCCGGTGGTGTTCAATCAGCAAGGCGAAGCGCAGATCACCATTGGTGACGGCACCCTGACCCTCAATGAAAACGGCACCTTCACTTATGTGCATGACGGCTCTGAGCCGGCACCGACCAGCTTCACCTATACGGTGAGTGACGGCAATCTTGAATCTAACACCGCGACCGTGAGCTTAAACGTGAAGCAGGTGAACGATGCGCCGGTGGCCACGGATAACGACTACAACGTCAACGAAGGCGGCCAGATCGGCGGTAACATCATCACCAATAACACCGGTGACGGCGTAGACTCCGACCCTGAAAACGATCCGCTGACCATTATGGATGTGAACGGCCAGCCGGTGGTGTTCAATCAGCAAGGCGAAGCGCAGATCACCATTGGTGACGGCACCCTGACCCTGAACGAAAACGGCACCTTCACTTATGTGCATGACGGCTCCGAGCCGGCACCCACCAGCTTCACCTATACGGTGAGTGACGGCAATCTTGAATCTAACACTGCGACCGTGAGCTTAAACGTGAAGCAGGTGAACGATGCGCCGGTGGCCACGGATAACGACTACAACGTCAACGAAGGCGGTCAGATCGGCGGTAACATCATCACCAATAACACCGGTGACGGCGTAGACTCCGACCCAGAAAACGACCCGCTGACCATTATGGATGTGAACGGCCAGCCGGTGGTGTTCAATCAGCAAGGCGAAGCGCAGATCACCATTGGTGACGGCACCCTGACTCTCAATGAAAACGGCACCTTCACTTATGTGCATGACGGCTCCGAGCCTGCACCGACCAGCTTCACCTATACGGTGAGTGACGGCAATCTTGAATCTAACACTGCGACCGTGAGCTTAAACGTGAAGCAGGTGAACGATGCGCCGGTGGCCACGGATAACGACTACAACGTCAACGAAGGCGGCCAGATCGGCGGTAACATCATCACCAATAACACCGGTGACGGCGTAGACTCCGACCCTGAAAACGATCCGCTGACCATTATGGATGTGAACGGCCAGCCGGTGGTGTTCAATCAGCAAGGCGAAGCGCAGATCACCATTGGTGACGGCACCCTGACTCTCAATGAAAACGGCACCTTCACTTATGTGCATGACGGCTCCGAGCCGGCACCCACCAGCTTCACCTATACGGTGAGTGACGGCAGTCTGGAATCAAATACGGCGACCGTAACCTTTGATGTACAACCGGTTGATGAACCGGTAACACTGGATATGACCGGCAGTGCAGGAACGGTGTATGACGTAGGCCTGCTGTCTGATACGGATAACAGTGAAACCACGAATGGCAGTTTTAAGGTGAATGCGCCGGATGGCCTGGCCTCAGTGACCATCGCCGGGAATATCCTGTTGGTGGCCGATCTGATGGCGGCCACCGATCTTATGCCGTTAACCGTGTTCAGCGATGCCAGTGAGGAAATGGTAATTACCGGATATGATGCCAATACCGGCACCATCAGTTACAGCTATAGCCTGATCACGGCTGTGACCCATGCAATTTTCAGCGATCAGACGATGACCTCTTTTGAAGTCATAGCGGAGGATTCAGACGGTTCAGTATCTGATCCGGGCTTTATCGTTATCACGCAAAATGATGATGTGCCGGAGATCATTTCTGTGGCCGACGGTATGGGGGCCAACGGTACGCTGACCATTGTCGGAACGCTGAGTGTTGACCCCTCGGCAGATACACCGCAAAGTTTCAGCTGGGGCGAATTTAACCCCAGTCAGACACTGTATGCGAACGATGAACCGCTAAGTTACAGTCAGGATAATCAGACACAGACCATTACCGGGATGCTGGCTGATGACACTGTCGTCTTCACGCTGACGGTTAATGAAGACATGAACACTTATACCTACACGCAGTATTTCCCTATCCAGACTGAAGCAACTGATGTACTGATTGGTATGGGGCTGTCAGGCGGTAACAGTGACAACTTCCGCCTGTCATCATCCGGGCTGGATGCTGATCCTATTCAGACAATCTTTTATGGTTATGAGTTTGATGATGACACCAATGAATACACGCTCAGTACAGTGAATACCAGTGCTAACAGCATGGGGGTTGGGGATGGTCAGGATGTGGACGCAGACAGTGGGCAGGAAGATCACCTGTTTATGAGTTTCGATCAGAACGTGACAGAAATGAGCCTGGGCATTGATACCAATGGCAATTCGGTAGCGACATTGCGCTATACCGTCTATACCGTGATGCCTGCAGAGCTGGCGCTACTCGGGCAGAATGGGTTTACCTATGATGATCTGCCTGATGGAGAAACCGGCATTATACAGGTGACAGATGGCGATACAGTCACTATAACGGCTGCCGGTTTGGGGCTGGATGAATTCACCTTTATTGTTTTCTCATCCGATGAGGGGCAGTACAAAATTATTCCTGATGAACTGACCGTAAATTACCTGTCAGAAAATCAGGACTTCACCCTGACTGCACCGTTTAACGTCGTCGATAACGACTTTGATTTAGCCAATGATTCAATCGTTATAGACGTCAGCGGTACCCTGGACACCCTGACCGGTACCGGCGCACAGGATGCACTGGGAGGTAATGAAGAGGCTAATACGCTCATCGGCGGCGCCGGAGATGATGTCTTAACCGGCGGATTAGGCAGCGACACCTTTGTGTGGAACCTGAACGATGGTGGCAGCCCGGGGGATCCGGCAGCAGACATCATCACTGACTTTGATACAGCCTTGCCGGGCAATGAAGGAGATGTACTTGATCTCAGTGATCTGCTCGTTGATGAACAGAACAATGACCTGACGGACTATCTGTATTTTGACCTGAATAATGATGGCGATACTGTAATTCATATCAGTACCGTAGCAGGCTTTGACGGTGGTTTTGATAACGGTGTGGTTGAACAGACAATCGAGCTGTCCGGGGTGGATCTTGTCACCGCTTTCACCGATCTCAACGGTACCGACCAGGCTGCACTGATTCAGGATCTGGTAAACAATGGTAAGCTGATAACAGATTAATAAGCATTGCAGGTATCAGGATGATCTATGTAAAGCGTGATGAACGGCAACGTATTGCCGCTGTTAGCCGGGAACCTCTGGCAGGTTTTGTCCTTTTGGATGATCAGGACTGTGAGGATATTTTCAGCCTGACGGCCGCCGTAGAAGATGATCAGCTGACCCGGATGGATAAAGCGTTAATCCGGGTCATTGAGGATCTGGTGATGTTACTGGTGGAGCAGAATCAGATCCGTTTTACAGATTTACCCGAACCTGTTCAGGACAAAATACTGATGCGCCAACAGGTGCGGAAATCCCTTAAATCACAGCTGGAAATCCTGCCGGAAACTGAGGATGAACAACTCATTTTATGATTAATAATGTATAAAAATTAGCTGCTAATATTTCTTTTTGGTATTAGCAGCGTCTTTAATTCTATTTATCTGATAAGTCGGGGGACTTATTTTCTGGGTTGTAATGCTTGGGAGGAATGCTTTTTATTTTTTTGTTGATGAAAAAAACTAAACATTTAAAAATACATGAATTATTTTGCAAGAATAATTCACTTGATATTTTTTAAAGTAAACCTTCCGCCTGCATACGTGCTTTTACATCTCCCCAACGGCGAATTCTTTTTTCAGGTGCATCAAGTCTGTTCTGGCCTGCGACCCAGAATCCTTCATTATTAAAACTAAAAATTGTTTTTAAATCAGAGCGTTCTGTACTGGGGCGAATATCAGAAATCAGATTATCCAGAACCAGAGGTGCTGAATCTTCAGGGAAATAGGTAACGACCATATGCGTCTGGCTGATTTGTCTGCCGGGAAAATTCCGGGTGGCATTCACATACGTGAGCTGTAACTGTTCTTCCGGAATGCCCAGTAAAATCAACGAAAAGTATTTGGCAATCGAGAAATCTTCGCAGTCACCCCGGGCCTTGGCCAGGGTTTCCAGCGGTGTAGCCCAGTAATCCTGTTGTTGCCATATCTGGCTGTCAGACTCAAAGCGCACCCGTTTATTGAAGAAGTTATTAATTTTGAAAAGCTTCTCTTCGGTGCTGAGGTCTGAACTGTTTTCCAGTAATGACTGCCAGTTAGTGACTGTTTCTGATGCAGTTTTTCCATATTTCTGCTCGGCCACAGATTGCAGCTTTTTAATGTCTACCTGAGCGGCAACATATTCAGGAACAGAAATACTCATAATAAAAAATAGCAGGCCGGAAAGCCGTTTTTTTAATGCCATTGTTGATTCATTGCCCGTGTAAGTTAATTAAAAATCAGATGTTTTTGGCTTAGTAACTGAAACTGCAGGTGTTTTATGCAAAATCTGTGCAAGCCGGGGCATGAATCCATTGCAGCCGGAACAGGTTAGCGGCGGATTATAAAAAAAATTAAGGAAGAAACTACGCGAAAAAATTTTTACTTACTTGCATCCACCGACTACTTTTAGACAAAGGTGAAAATTATTAATGATGGATGAGAAGAATAAGCCTGATGAGTTTCAGGGGTCGGGCGGTTTGATATTAAGCCTGTCTGCAGTGGCTGGTTGTATTTAGCAAAATACGATTTGCGTGTGGCGGGTTTCGGGGAGTATCAGATCTGGCTGGAATGCTGCACAGCATAACGTTGGGCAGCGTCAGGAAGTTTTCAGATTCCTTAACAAAAAGAAGCATCAATAGACAAACGGATTTGATTTGGTGACAGAGGGAGATGGAAGATGGCATATCGCTACTTGCTTGCCGCAATGATACTTGCGGCATCTCCGGCTTTGGCCGCGCCTGTCGGATCACTGGACGAAGCAATATCACGCTCCGTTGTGCAAAATCCGGATGTACTGGCTAGCTGGTATACCTTTGAAGCGGCTGCAGAAGAACAGCGCGCCGGAGAAGGCGGATATTACCCCAGGGTTGATCTGAACGGCCAGATCGGACACGAATGGCTGGACAGAAGTAATCAGCCCGAAATTGATTATGACCCCTGGAATGTAAGATTAACGCTCACTCAAATGTTGTTTGACGGTTTTGCGACCCGTAATGACGTGGCCCGGCTGGATCATTTACGAAAAGTCCGTTTCTATGAGTTTCGCAGCACATCGGAAGACGTAGCGCTGGAAACTGTTCGCGCCTATCTGGATACCATGCGTTTTCAGCAACTGGTAGCGCTGGCGAAAGACAACTATGTTCAGCACCGCAGTATCTTTGCTGATATTGAAGAACGCCATGAGGCGGGGATCGCCCGCCGTGTTGACCTCGAACAGGCCACTGCGCGTCTGGCGCTGGCAGAAGCCAACTTACTGACTGAAGCGACAAACTTACATGATGTTACCGCCCGTTTTCAGCGGGTAGTGGGGGAGCTGCCCGCTGCACAGCTGGATGTCCCTCAACTGCCTGAACTGCTGATACCTGATACCCGTGGGGATACTCTGGAACGGGCCTATGTGCTCAGTCCAAGACTCAATGCGGCGATTGAAAATGTTCTCGCTTCCCATGCAGCCCGAAAGGCACGTGATGCGGCGATGATGCCACGGCTGGATCTGCGGCTGCGGGGCGAGGTTGAAGATTATACCGATGGCATTGATGAACGCCGGGAAGAACAGGCCATTGAGCTGCTGATGAGTTACAACCTGTATAACGGCGGCTCAGATGCCGCCCGGCAGCGCCAGTTTGATAAGCTGGTAGATGTCGCCTATCAGCTGAGAGAGAAAGCATGCCGGGATGTGCGTCAGGATACTGTTATTGCTTATAACGACATAGGCAGTCTGCGACAGCAGGAACGGTATATCGCCCGTAACCAGGCAGCAGTCGCTGATGCCCGCGTAGCCTACCGTGAACAGTTTGATATCGGTCAGCGTACTCTGCTGGACTTACTGGATACCGAAAATGAGTATTTTGAAGTGCGACGTACCTACGTGAATACCGTGCACAACCTCAAGCTTGCTCAGGCGCGCACGTTGGCTGTGACAGGGCAATTACTGTCTGCCTATGATATGGCCGGTGTAGAGGGTGCTAAAGCGGCTCAGGATGCCATTGAACCCCGTAATGATCTTGAGGGCCGTTGCCCGCCGGAGCTGCCGGAACAGACCACCTTCGATAAAGAAGCCATTATGGCAGGTTTACTGACAGACAGCCGGTTCAGGGAAATTGATGGCAATAAACTGGCTTTCCGGATGGATGCTAAGTTTGCCTTCGATTCCGCTGTGCTGGTTAACAGCTACGATAAAGATATCAGTGATGCTGCCAGTTTCCTCAAAGAGAACCCTGAAGTGGTCGGTGTGATCGCGGGGCATACGGATTATATCGGTACCGAACAGTACAATATGGGATTGTCGCAGCGGCGTGCTCAGGCGGTTTATGATCGGCTGGTGAACGTCCACGGCATCGACCCTTCGCGGTTGGAAGTTGTGGGTTACGGAGAGTCGCAACCGATGGCGGATAACAAGACATCCGAAGGACGCCGTCTGAACCGGCGGGTGGATATGGTGATTGATAAGTCAGATAAATTTCAGCTGTAAGTCAGCTGACGCCCACTGCAGTGGCCGAACTGCAGACTGAAAACCCGGCCGGATGGCCGGGTTTTTTTAGTGTCTGACTGTCACCCCGGACAGCTGCTGAAAATCCTCATAGCCTGGCGTTAAACATCGTCTGATATGTAAAGTGTAATGGCTGGCAATATCGTGACTGAGTTTCAACGGTAACCGGCAGTCAGACGGGCGAACCAGCTGCAATAACTTTTTCAGTAAGGTGGCTGCTGTCAGCAGTTTCAGGAAGTAACGGTCACTGATTAATATGACATGTGCGCTGGCTGTTGAGCCTGGCAGTAAAGGCACCGGAGTGCCCTGCAGAAATGCTTCCAGGCTCTGGCTGTAGCGCAACAGAACATTAAGCTTATGGTGTAGCAGTTCCAGTGCTCTGGTTAGCCCGGCGGGTGATGTATTGCGTGCCGGGCTGGAGAAGGAAATCTGACACAGCTGTTCAAGACAAGCACTGTCGGTGTGCAGATGACACCAGTCATCAGAATCACCGCGGATGACCTGATAGCTGTCTGGCCGGTTAACAGAATAACCGGGATGTGTAATGTTCATATGGCGTCCCTGCCTGAATAACTAAATAAGCTTCACAGTCAGTTTAGCCGGCTTTTGTCTGGCGTGTATTGAGTGCTTCTTCAATCAGGATAGCAGCCATTTTGGATTCGGAACGGTCCTCCTGATGACGCAACTGTTGCAGCCGGCGATAAACAGCCGGTGCCAGTAAGGTTTGAATACGGATATTTTTTTCGGTGGTTTTGCCTGTGTCCATGGCTATAATTACTCCCTGAAAGTAAGAGTGAGTAACGGTTAGTTACTGGTATAATATTGCACTCATTGGAGTGCTAGTCAACTTAAAAGCATTCATATGGATATAATCGGGGCACGACTTAGGGAAGAGCGACGCCGTCTTAAAATGAGCCAGGCAGTGTTTGCCGGCTTTGGCGGTGTGGCCAGAAATGCACAGTCAAACTACGAAAAAGGCAGCCGTTTACCGGATGCCGGATACCTTGCCGCGGTTGCCGTGGAAGGCGCGGACGTCCAGTACATTCTGACAGGTAAACGCATGAATACCGTGGCAGAGCAGGCGTTAAGTCAGGATGAAAGTTTCCTGCTGGATACCTACCGCAATTTAAGTGAACGTCAGAAGGAAGCTGTCTGTCGGGTCAGTGAGGTTATGTCCGGGCCGTCTGAAACCGCTTCTGCCGGCGCTGATACCGACTGACTTATAAGGCTTTACCAACGTGCACATATCTTCAGATGTGTGCCGGGGATTCTCTGTATCTGAAATTTGTGTTTTCAGGTGTTCAGATGCAAATAATTCATGATGGTTAAATTATCCTCAGTTTTTGATTTTTCCCATTGCTTCTCAGTCGGTTATAGCGCTGAATAGCTGTGCTGCCGGTTTTCCTTAACTCTTCCTTAATATGGGATAAACCGGCAATATAAAATCTATTTGTATATATTATATATAATATGTAAAGTGCATAAAATCACCCGGATTAAACTATGAAAGTAAGCTTTCAAACCAAGCGTCAGTTAGCAACCGAAGAGTTGCGGCACGCAATACGGATCGGCCGTTATGAGCCCGGACAGGCGCTAAGGCAGAACGACGTTGCGGCGGATTTAGGACTGAGCAGTACGCCGGTAAGAGAAGCATTCAGTGAGCTGACAGCCGCCGGACTGGTGAATTATGAGCAACACCGCGGGGCGCGGGTTGCCACGATGGATGTGGCGCGGATTAAGCAAATTTACACCGCCCGTAAGATCATCGAAACACAGACTTCAAAGCTGGCCTTTGAAAATATTACAGAAGCAGAAATCGATGAATTGCACCTGCTGGCTGAACGCATGGCTGTTTATGCCAAAGCCGGGCGGTTTGAAGAACTGGTTAAAGTTGATGAAGCCTTTCATCTGCTGATTTTTGCCGCCAGCCGTAATGAATATCTGGTGGCTGCTGTACGTAACTTATGGAACAGCTTTCCCCGCTATTTTATGTGGAATATCGGGGAGCGGATTGATGAAGCCGTAGCGGAACACCGGCGGATGATCGAACTGTTATATGCGCGTGACGAAGCAGGGTTTCTGGCGACCGTCAGTGAACATCTGGATCACTCGCTGGAAACTATTCTCAGCAGGATTGGTGAGGATGGTGTTTTAGACTTCTGACCGCGGGGCAGATCCTGTTGTCAGATACTTACTCTTCAGGAGATTAAGCAATGACCCAGGAACTGCGCGCTGCAGCCAAGGAATATCTGGTCCGTTACGGCGGTGACAGCTTCGAAAACATTTTCACCCATGCGTCCGGCTGTACCGTACGTGATGATTCCGGCCGTGAAATTCTGGATTTTACCTCCGGACAGATGTGCGCCACCATTGGCCATAATCATCCGGCGATCATTGAAGCCGTTCGCCAGTGTGGCGAACGTGCTTACCATATGTTCAGCGGTATGATCCCGGATGTGGTTGCTGAACTGGGACAGACGCTGGCTGAAGACTGGCTGCCCGGCGACCTGAAAAAATCCCTGTTTATTAATACCGGTTCTGAAAGTAACGAAGCCGCTTTGCGCATGGCTAAGTTATATACCGGTGGCTTTGAAGTTATCGCGATCGGCGGCTCCTGGCATGGGGTAACCGGTGCCGCGTCGAGTGTTTCCTATGCCAGTGACCGGCGTGGCTACGGGCCGACCATTCCTGGCGTGTTTGCCATTCCAGAGCCCTACAGTTACCGGCCGCATATTCCCGGCGCCACGGATGATGAATCTGCCATGGCTGCGCTGGAACTGGGCTTTAAAATGTTTGATATGCACAGTGCTGGTGCGCCGGCGGCGATCATCGTTGAGCCGATTATCAGTGCCGGTGGCGTGATCGTGCCGCCACAGTGCTACATGGAAGGTTTGCGCAAAGCCGCTGACGAACGTGGCATGTTGCTGATCTTTGATGAAGCCCAGACTGCCTTTGGCCGTATCGGTGAGAAATTCGGTGCCAGTCATTTCGGTATTACCCCGGATATCATGAGTGTCTCGAAGAGCCTGGGGGGCGGTTTGCCGTTTGCGGCAACCATTACCACTGAAGCGATTGAACAAACAGTTCATGAGCGTGGTTTCACCTATTACACCAGCCATGTGTCTGACCCTTTGCCGGCAGCTGCCGGTCTGGCAGTGCTGCGTACCATTGTTGAAGATAATCTGGTCGAGCGGGCGCATACGGTGGGTAACTACCTGCGCGGCCGTTTACAGGGGCTGATGGATAAGTACGAGGAGATCGGTGATATCCGTGGTCTGGGTTTGCTGCTGGGAGTTGAGCTGGTGAAAGACCGGCAAACCAAAGAGGCTTACCATGAGCTGGGAGAGATCACCACGAAACGCTGCTTTGAGCTGGGGCTGAGTATGAATATCCGCCGCAGGAAAGAGCGGGGTTCTGTATGGCGAATCGCACCGCCGCTGACGGTGACTGAAGCAGAAATCGACCGGGCGATTGAAATTCTGGATCAGGCCCTGAAGGAAAGCCTCGATAAAATTGCCGCCAAAGCGTAAGCCGTAATGGCTGTCGTGTCTTCTGTAAAGCGTGTCTGTTCAGACGCGCTTTTTTAGTGCCCCGTATTTCGGTTAAGCAAGATCCCGCTTTTTCCCTTTTCTTGCTGATTTTCTGTCCGTTCGTCCAATTGATATGTCTTTGCGTCCAAATTAAAGAATTTTCAAGAACTTCGCCGTTTTTTAGTGCACTTAACCAGTACCCCTTTGAGTTATTTAACCGCTGCCGGCGGTGGAGGGACGTGCTGACAGGTTTGTTACCCCTGACTAAACCCGCAGAGCGAACCGCCATGTGCCGGTTTTTTTTTCAGACACGGGAGCTTTCCTATGGGATTACAAAAACAATTATTACCGCTTGCAGTGACGGCCAGTATAGCGCTGCTGAGTGCCGGTGCGCAGGCCAGTGCCGAAACAGATGCCCTGCGGGCACAGATTCAGGCGCTGACTGAACGGCTGGATCAGTTAGAACAACAGGCGACGGTGGCAACACAGAAGGCTGAGGCCGCAGAAGCCAAAGCGGAAGCGGCATCCGGAAAGGGCATTCTGTCCGGGAATGAAAACGTGCGGGTGACCGTTTCCGGCCATGTAAACCGTGGGTTGCTGTACGCCGATGATGGCCGGGAGAGTGAAACCTATAACGTGGATAATGACTCATCCTCAACCCGTTTGCGGGTCATTGGTGAGGCAGATGTCTCGGATGATCTGACCGTGGGTTCAGCCATTGAAGCGGAGTTTGTTTCTAACTCAAGCTTTGCGGTGAATCAGAATAATGAGACGACGGATATCAGCAACGGTAATGGTATTAACCAGCGTCGGCTGGAAGTGTATTTCGACAGCAAGCGTTACGGTAAATTATGGCTGGGGCAGGGCTCAAGTGCCTCTGACGGTACCTCTGAAGTAGACCTGTCCGGTACCGATCTGGTGGGCTATTCCAGTACCGCTGATATTGCCGGTGCGATCCTGTTCCGCAACAGCGACGGCACCCTCAGTACTACCGAGGTAGGCAATGCGTTTTCTAACTTCGATGGTCAGGGGCGGGGCGACCGGATTCGCTACGACACACCGACATTCGGTAACTTTACGGTGTCCGCCAGTGTGATTGATGGCGAAACCTGGGATACCGCGGTCCGCTATGCCGGTGAGTTGGACGGTGCAAAGCTGGCCGCTGCCGTTGCGTATTCCGAGCCGGATTCTACCACCGTGGACAGCCAGGTGAACGGGTCAGTTTCATTGTTGCTGGATAACGGCCTGAACTTTACCCTGGCGGCCGGTGAGCGGGATGTGAAGGCGGGTGATAATCCTGCGTTTTACTACGGTAAAGTGGGTTATCAGATGCAACTGTTCTCTCACGGTCTAACCGCCGTGTCAGTGGATTACAGCCAGAACGATGACCTTGCCGCCCAGGGGGATGAAGGTGAGAACTATGGTCTGCAACTGGTACAGAATTTTGATAAGTGGTCTACCGAAGGCTATCTGGGATACCGCAATTATCAGTTAGACCGTGCCGCAGGCAATGTCGATGACATAGACGCCATCATTCTGGGCGCCCGGGTGAAATTTTAATCATTCACGGATGACTGTCTGACTGAATGCAGAGCACCAAAAGCCTGGCTGTGGCTGTTCGGCAGCCGGGCTTTATATACCGGAGAAGATATTATGTGGTTAAGGTTAACAGCCGTTGTAGGGCTGAGTGTGTTGCTGACGGCCTGCTCAGCTAAACCCTTTACCTATCATGCCAATACCGAATCGCCGGCGGGGCCGGGGCTGTTTACCGGTGAGGCGGGAGAATTACGCAGTGGTAAAGCCAAACAGGATGAGCCGTGAAAGACCTGGCCGGAATACAGGGGAATTTAACCGACAGATACAAAAACACCCGCATGAGCGGGTGTTTTTATGGGTATTTCTGAATGCTTACTTGCTGGCTTCGTAAGCTTTCTGAGCTTCGATGATGGCAGCTTTAGCCGCATCAGCGTTGTCCCAGCCTTCAACTTTAACCCACTTACCTTCTTCCAGACCTTTGTAGTTCTCGAAGAAGTGCTTGATACGGTCACGTTGCAACTGTGGCAGGTCTTCGATGTCCTGAACATCTTTGTAAGCCTTGCTCAGTTTATCGTGCGGTACTGCAACCAGCTTAGCGTCTTCGCCAGCTTCGTCAGTCATGTTCAGTACGCCAACAGGACGGCAGCGGATCACCGAACCCGGAACCACCGGATAAGGGGTAATAACCAGTACGTCCAGTGCATCACCGTCGTCAGCCAGGGTGTTGTTGATGTAGCCGTAGTTCGCCGGGTAGAACATAGGAGCAGCCATGAAACGGTCAACGAAAATCGCATCAGAATCTTTGTCGATTTCGTATTTAACCGGTGAGCTTTCAGCCGGAATTTCGATGATTACGTTGATGTCATTTGGCAGGTCGTTACCAGCAGGGACTTTTTCAAAGCTCATTGTTAGCCTTCCTTAATATTTAGAAAACACTGCCGGTTAAAATGTCTGGCAGAGTGTTCGGGTTAAATCGTCTGGCCCGGATTATACACATATCCGGTTCCGGAGTTGTATTCGACTTATGACCGGCTGTTGGCTGAGAGTCATGTTCTTCAGGCAACAGCCGTGGGCCGGGCGCTTACTTTTCGCCGTGATAACCCATCATCGTGGTGACTTCCTGTTTGGAGCCCAGTGCCACCGCAACGCGCTGGTGGATCTTATCCGGTTCAACATCCAGGATATCTTTGTAACAGGTGGTGCTGCGTCCGCCGGCCTGTTCAATCAGCCAGCTCATCGGGTTGCCTTCATACATCAGGCGCAGTTTGCCCGGTTTCTCCGGCGTACGTTTGTCCCACGGGTACATAAAGATACCGCCGCGGGTCAGTACCCGGTGAACTTCAGCAACCATGGATGCTACCCAGCGCATGTTGTAACGCTTGCCCAGCGGGCCTTCTTCACCCTGCAGCAGATCAGCAACATAGTTCTGCATAGCCGGTTCCCAGAAACGCTGGTTAGACATGTTGATGGCGAATTCCTGAGTCTGTTCCGGAATCTGAACATTTTCACGGGTCAGGATGAAGTCACCGGTGTGGCTCAGGGTGAACATGTTCACACCGTTGCCGGTTGTCAGGGTCAGTACTGCGCAGGTGCCGTACAGTACGTAACCGGAAGCAACCTGCTTTCGGCCTGCCTGCAGAAAAGCTGCTTCATCACCGCCGTTCATACCTTCCGGGCATTCCAGAATGGAGAAGATAGTACCCACAGAAACGTTGATATCAATATTGGATGAACCATCCAGCGGGTCGAAGGTGACCAGATATTTACCGTCCGGGTTGCCGGCAACCGGCTCCTCTTCTTCTTCAGAAGCAACACCCGCGACCAGAGGGTTATCCAGTAGCACTGCTTTGAGGATATCGTTGGAAATGATATCAAGTTTTTTCTGCGTCTCGCCCTGAACATTAACTTCTTCAGAGGTACCCAGAATACCCGCCAGTGCGCCTTCACGCAGCTGAATGGCGATCTCTTTACAGGCAACCATCAGGGTGTCGGTAAGTTCGACCAGGTCATCGGGTGTGTTTTGGTGTTTCAGAAACTGACTAAGCAGTAGCATGGGTGCTTAAACCTTCGGGTTTGGATTGGTATGAGTTGAGAACAGTGTGTAATCGCAGCGCCAGGCGGTAAGGTTATTAACCGGTTAAAAAACGGTACTTCCTTTGCCGTGCCCCATGGCGTCCCGCAACGTTCTCGGGTTTAAAAAAATTGTGCGAATTCTACGCTAATCCGGGTCGAATTACACAGAATTCAACGCAAATTAGCTAAATTATATGTTGAATTTCTTCACCTGGCAGGGAAAGTTTTCAGTTTGCTTTACCGCAGGCATAAATCCGCATGGATGAGGGGCCTGAAATTATCTGAAAAACTCCTTCCCTCAACTGGTATGATGGGCCATTTTTTACTGATATAACGGTTGCTTAACGGTGACAGGTTTCTGTTGCTGACACTGGTACTGTGTTTACAAATCAAGGAGCAAAGCCCTGTGCACGTTCATATTTTAGGTATCTGCGGAACCTTCATGGGAAGCCTGGCTGTACTGGCAAAAGAATTGGGGTACCGGGTGACAGGCTCTGATGCCAATGTCTATCCGCCGATGAGTACCCAGCTGGAAGAGCAGGGGATTGAGCTGATTGAAGGGTACGATCCCGCGCAGCTGGAGCCGCAGCCGGACATTATCATTGTTGGCAATGCGATGACCCGCGGTAACCCCTGTGTGGAAGTCATGCTGAACAAAGGCATGCGTTATACCTCCGGTCCGCAGTGGTTGTGTGAACATGTGTTACAGGACAAGTGGGTACTGGCCGTGGCGGGCACCCACGGTAAAACAACGACAGCCACCATGCTGGCCTGGTTGCTGGAATATGCGGATATGCAGCCGGGATTCCTGATCGGGGGCATTCCGCAGAATTTTGCCTGTTCAGCCCGGCTGGGTGGCAGTCCGTTTTTTGTCATTGAAGCGGATGAATATGACACGGCATTTTTTGATAAGCGTTCCAAGTTTGTCCATTACCGCCCGCGGACGCTGGTGCTGAATAATCTGGAATTTGACCACGCGGATATTTTCCCGGATCTGGCGGCCATTCAGCGGCAGTTCCACCACGTAGTCAGAATAGTCCCGGAAAACGGTCAGGTGATTATGCCGGCGGATCAGCCGGCACTGGCAGATGTGATTGATCAGGGTTGCTGGACGCAGCAGGTACAGACGGCTGTAACCGATGGCGACATCAGTTTCAGCCGTGATGGCGAGCACTGGCAAGCCCGTCTGCTGGAAGCGGATGGGTCTGCCTTTGAGGTGCTGCATAACGGTGAGCTGCAGGGCACAGTACGCTGGAATATGACCGGTAAACACAGTGTGAATAACGGTTTGATGGCGCTGGTTGCTGCCCGTCATGTGGGCGTACAGACCGGACATGGCATCGAGGCCCTGTGTGCTTTTTCCGGTGTAAAACGCCGTATGGAATTACTTGCCGATATTAACGGAGTGCGGGTGTATGACGACTTTGCTCATCACCCAACGGCCATTGAAACCACCCTGCAGGGCATTCGTGCTCAGGTTGGCGATGAGAAAGTAATCGCAGTGATTGAACCCCGTTCAAATACCATGCGCTTAGGCAGCCACCGAGCCCGGCTGGCAGAGTCTGCCCGGCTTGCAGATGAAGTCTTCTGGTATCAGCCGGAAGGGCTGGACTGGTCATTACAGGACGTGGTTGAGGCCAGCCCGGTAACCGCGCATCTGGCAGGCACCACGGACAGCATCATTGAGCAACTGGTAAATGCCGCGCCTGGCAGCCATATTGTAATCATGAGCAATGGCGGTTTTGGTGGCATTCACACCCGGCTGGTGGCGAAGCTTCAGGAACAGGCCGGCTGAGTGGTTCGGGGATATGATTTTAATTATGAATAGCAGGAAGAGTCATGTCGGCTTATCGTGAAGCTATAACACTGGCAATCACCGGCGCTTCTGGCGCACAGTACGGTTTGCGCCTGCTTGAGTGCCTGATACAGGCGAACTGTCAGGTGATGGTGATGATTTCTCAGGCCGCACAGGTGGTGATCGCCACTGAAACCGATGAGCAGTTGCCGGGCAGCACCCAGGCGCAGGCGGAGTATCTGCAGCAGCGTTTTAATGCCAGAGACGGGCAGATACAGGTGTTCGGTAAACAGCAGTGGATGGCCTCCGTTGCATCCGGCTCCGGTGCGCCGGCGAAAATGGTTGTCTGCCCCTGCAGTACCGGTGCGTTATCGGCCATTGCCTGCGGTGCCAGTAATAACCTGATTGAACGGGCGGCGGATGTGGCGCTGAAAGAGCGCCGGCAGTTAATTCTGGTTCCCCGTGAAGCGCCGTATTCTGAAATTCATCTCGAGCATATGCTGAAACTGACCCGCATGGGCTGTGTCGTCATTCCGGCCAGCCCGGGCTTCTATAACAAACCTCAGACGGTTGAAGATATGGTTGATTTTGTGGTGGCCAGGATTCTTAATCAACTGCACATTGAACAGGATCTTCTGCCCCGTTGGGGCGAATAAGCCAGCGTGCCTGTCGGTGGCCGTTATTGTGGTGGTGCCGGGTGCAATTTATCCCGCCCGACAGTAGAATAGCGGCCTTTGTTTTCCCACCTTTGGATCGAGAAATGGCCAACATTTTAGCCCTGGATACTTCTACAGACGCCTGTTCGGTTGCGCTGAGCTATAACGGTGAGTTGCTGGAAGATTTTCGTATCATTCCCCGGCAACATACCAAACAGTTATTGCCAATGGTGGAAGAGATTCTGACCGAAGCAGGTATCAGTGTCGCACAGCTGGATGCGATTGCTTTTGGCCGGGGGCCGGGATCATTCGCCGGTATCCGTATTGCCACCGGTGCTGCCCAAGGGCTGGCGTTTGCGGCTGAGTTACCTGTGTTGCCAGTTTCGACGCTGGCGGCGATTGCACTTAAAACCACTCAGACCGAGGGCGTCAGTCAGGTGATTGCGGCGCTGGATGCGCGGATGAATGAAATCTACTGGCGTGCCTATCAGCTTGAAAATGACGTGCTGGTCGGGCTGGGTCAGGAAGTGGTCTGCCCGCCACAGGCGCTGACACTGCCGGGTGATGGCGACTGGTGTGCTGCCGGCAAAGGCTGGAGTTATCTGGCGGATATGCAGGCAGATGTTCAGCAGGCGATTACAGATCCTCAGCAGGATATTTATCCGACGGCCGGTTGCATGGTTCAGCTGGCAGCTGCTGACTTTACCGCAGGGAAGGGCATTGCGCCTGAGGACGCCCATCCGGTGTATCTGAGGGATGAAGTCACCTGGAAGAAAATTGATCAGCAAAAAAAGAAATCACAGCAGTAACACGCTCTGATTAGCAGGACAATTCATGGATTGGTTACAAATAATCACGCTGGCATTGATTCAGGGACTGACAGAATTTCTGCCGGTTTCCAGTTCAGCACACCTGATTCTGCCTTCGCAGCTGCTTAACTGGGAAGATCAGGGGCTGGCATTTGATGTCGGGGTTCATATTGGCTCTCTGGCGGCGGTGATGTTCTATTTCCGTAAGGATATCTGGAGCATGCTGAAGGCCTGGCTGGTGACCTGTACCGGGCGAAGTGCCGGGGCTGACGGTAAGCTGGCCTGGCTGGTGATTCTGGCAACCCTGCCGGCGGTGATTGCCGGTCTGATGCTGAGCAGCCTGGTGGATACTTACGGCCGCAGCATTCTGGTGATTGCCGGTACCACCCTTATTTTTGGCGGACTGCTCTGGTGGGCCGACCGCAACCGTACCGAGCAACGCCAACTGACAGATATTACTCTGAAAGATGCATTGTATATTGGCTTCTCCCAGGCGATTGCCCTGATACCGGGTACCTCCCGTTCCGGTATCACAATGACCACCGGCCTGATGCTGGGGTTCGACCGGCAGTCTGCGGCCCGTTTTTCATTTCTGCTGTCGATTCCGGTGATTTTAGGGGCCGGTGTTTTTAAAGGCATGGATCTGATGGCAACAGGCACGGCGGATCAGTGGGAAATGATTTTAGCCGGCACAGTGCTGGCGGCGATCAGTGCGCTGTCCTGTATTCACCTGTTCCTGAAGTGGCTCGACCGGATCGGTATGGGGCCGTTTGTTATTTACCGGATGTTGCTGGGTGTAACCCTGCTGGCGGTGTATTTTGCGACGGCCTGACGGATTAGCTGAACTGGAACTGGCGGTTGCTGCAACAGACCCTTACTGGCAGCCGGATGCAGAGGCGCTGGCTGAACGTCTGGGCCTGCCCTGTCTGAAAAAATATAATCTTAAATTCTGTGAATATCCGCAGCTGTTACTCTGTGGGCCGAAAGGGGTACATCTGCAGGTAACCGGAAAAAAAGCGCCGGGCCCTGTGATGGCGGATTTCGTCACCGGCGCGGTGGCTCACCGGCGCAAGTTCGGCGGCGGAAAAGGCCAGATGATTGCCAAGGCTGTTGGCATTAAAGGCAGTATCCGGCCAACGGTGGCAGATGTCACCGCAGGGCTGGGCCGGGACAGTTTCGTTCTGGCTACATTAGGCTGTGAAGTACAGATGGTGGAACGCTCGCCGGTGATCCACTGCCTGCTGGAAAGCGGCCTGAAGCTTGCGCAGGAAGATCCTGAAACCGCTGACATTGCCGTACGGATGCAGCTACAGCATGCCAACAGCATAGAGTGGCTGGCCAGCGTACCGGACAGCCAGCGGCCGGACGTTGTCTACGTGGACCCAATGTTTCCCCACACGGATAAGACGGCGCAGGTTAAGAAAGAAATGGCTGTCTTCCGTGATGTGGTCGGTGAAGATCCGGATGCCGAAGCGTTGCTGCGGGCCGCGCTGGACTGTGCTGAATACCGGGTGGTGGTGAAGCGCTCCCGCAAAGCGCCGGAAATTACCGGCCCCAGCCTTGCTGGTGTTACACCGAGTTTTCAACTGCTGGGTAAATCCAGCCGGTATGATGTTTACGCGTTAAAGAAGCTGGGCTGAGGCTTGATACGCCACTGCATTAATAATGCGGTGGCGGTACATCGGCGTCAGGCGCACTGACGGCATCCTGACCAATCAGTTTCATCTGCGCATGAATGTGTTTGAGCAGTACATTCATCCGGTCAATTTCCTGTGACTGCTTGGCGATAACATCGCTCATCTTATCCAGAGCATCTTCCTGAAACGCCAGGCGGGCTTCAAGGTCGGCTATGCGGTCTGTTTCTGACATTAGGGGCTTTTCCGTGATCGTATTCTTACTGAAGTGAATTGCGGCGACATCATAATCAGGCGGGTAAAAGAGTGCAAATCCGCTCAGATGTCAGTTAATACGGCCTAAGTATACCTAAGGTATTGAATAGTTTTATCAAAATAGGTATATAAATTGTGCAGAGTTACAAGTTTTACATCTGCAGATTATATAAATTTAACTTTTAATAATGATAAGAGATCCAGAATGAGTGTTAATCAACTGATAGTTAGTGTTGTTGTCAGTGCACTTGCAACAGTGGGAATCCTGGCTGTGATAGGGGGATTATCCGGCGAAGGCGAGTTGCCAGTAATGGATATGGTGTTAATTTTTGGTATTGTTGTAGTAAGTTGTGTTGCCGCGGGTGCGTTCAGCAAACCTGCTTCTGGCCAGACGGACATGGCTGATGACGATTATGCATCTGAAGATGATGATCGTGAACTGGGTACCGTTAAGTGGTTTAACGTATCCAAGGGCTTCGGATTTATCACCCGTGAGAATGGCGACGATGTGTTTGTACATTTTCGTAATATTCGCGGCCGTGGCCACCGTTCTTTGTCTGAAGGACAGAATGTACGCTTTAATGTGCGTGAGAGTGATAAGGGACTGCAGGCTGAAGACGTTTCAATCGTCCGTAGCTAATTTTTAAGCCAAAAAAAAGGGAGTGCCAGACACTCCCTTTTTTGTGCCTGCTGTTTGGCTTCTAGGTGATAATTCCCAGTGTTTCTGCCCTGGCCAGCAGTTGTTCTTCTGAGCAATAGCCCACTGCCAGCGGCTCAATGCCTGCTTCAGTCTGGTAAGCCAGAAAAGGAAAACCCTGCACACCGATTGAGTGGCTGAAGCGCAGATCCGACTGTAATGTCTGTTCCGTTTCGGTGCTGTGTAATATCGCAGCGAATGCCTGTTTATCTAAACCTGCTTCTTCAGCCAGCCCGGTCAGAGTGTCTGTATCGGAAGGGTTTCTTGCCTGCAGGTAATAGGCCTCCTGAATGGCTCTGATCATTTTCATACCGGCACCTGGCTGCATGCTTTCCGCACTGATAACCGCCCGGCAGGCAGGGTAAGTAGACCTTCTTGGCTGACACTGCGTCCAGAAATCATGGTTGAAGTGTGTGCCTGTGCGGGCTTCAATCTGCTGCCAGGTATACTGAATAGCCTGCCGCAGCTCCGGATCCATTGGCTGATCGTTATCAGGGGCCAGACCGCCCATGTAACACAGCACCTGAATATCCGGGTGAAGACGTTCAGTCAGTTGTTGCAGCGGATGCTGAAATGCCCAGCACCAGCTGCACATGGGATCCATGACGTAAATAAGAGCCATAAAGAAGTCCTGAAATCCTAAAAAGTTTCTAAACAGCGAACCGGGGTCCGCACTGATCAGTTTTCCTAATCTTAGAACAGCGTATCGGCCATTGTTCTGAACACTGTACCAAAAAAGAGATCTTTAACGTTTCAGAAGGAAAACCGCTGAAGCAAACGGATAACTTTAAATTTATTAAGTTTTTCTTGCATTTACAGCACCGACTCCTTACTATGCGTCCCACGTTGATGCGGGGTGGAGCAGCCTGGTAGCTCGTCGGGCTCATAACCCGAAGGTCGTCAGTTCAAATCTGGCCCCCGCTACCAACGTAAAAAAGAGAGGCTTATCTTTATAGATAGGCTTTTTTTATGCCTGAAATTTGAGATCTATCTTCAGAGCAGCGTGGTAGCTCGTCGGGCTCAGCTCTTTATAACCCCGGGCGAAGGTCGCTAGCTAAAACCTGGCCCCCGCTACCAACGTAAAAAAGAGAGGCTTATCTTTATAGATAGGCTTTTTTTATGCCTGAAATTTGAGATCTATCTTCAGAGCAGCGTGGTGGCTCGTCGGGCTCAGCTCTTTATAACCCCGGGCGAAGGTCGCCAGTTCAACTCTGGCCCCCGCTACCAACGTGATAAAACAGAAGAGGCTAACCGAAAGGTTGGCTTTTTTCGTTTCTGGGGTAGGTGTTTTAAGAACAGCTCGTCGGGCTCGCTCTTTAAAACCCCGGGCGAAGGTCGCTAGCTAAAACCTGGCCCCCGCTACCAACGTAAAAAAGAGAGGCTTATCTTTATAGATAGGCTTTTTTTATGCCTGAAATTTGAGATCTATCTTCAGAGCAGCGTGGTAGCTCGTCGGGCTCAGCTCTTTATAACCCCGGGCGAAGGTCGTCAGCTAAAACCTGGCCCCCGCTACCAACGTGATAAAACAGAAGAGGCTAACCGAAAGGTTGGCTTTTTTCGTTTCTGGGGTAGGTAATTTAAGAACAGCTCGTCGGGCTCAGCTCTTTATAACCCCGGGCGAAGGTCGTCAGCTAAGATCTGGCTCTCGGTACCAACGTAAAAAACAGAAGAGGCTAACCGAAAGGTTGGCTTTTTTCGTTTCTGGGATAAGTAAAACTAATAAAAGGAGGACGCTCGTCGGGCTCAGCGCTTTATAACCCCGGGAAAAGGTCGTTATGTGTCTGCGAAAGAGAAGGTGGCATACAGGCCCTTTCAGGGCGCTGTTTGCAGTTCTGTCAGCTGTTGCCAGATCGCCTGAGCGACGATACCCGTATCGGCATCACGCCGGCGGATCTGGAAAAGTTGCGAGTGGCGGGGGGGATAGCCTTCAACATTAAGGGGCACCAGTTTGCCGCTGGACAGTTCATCTTCAATCATATGGGTGGGGATGCCGCCCCAGCCCTGATTGGCGAGCAGGATTTCTTTCTTGGCGGCAAAGTCCGATACCGTCCAGCGGAGTCCTCCGGGCAGTAGGTCCCGGCTTTGTCTGGCGCTGCCAGAGCTGCTGTCCGCTACAATGATCTGGGTATAACTTTGCATCTCCCTGATGGTTTTCAGCCGGGGATGTTGCGCCGCTTCATGGTCGGGATGCGCAACGGGAGCAATGGTGATGCTGGCAAAGGGAATGGCTTCGACCTGATCCGCCGGAACACCGTCCATTGTGGTGATAATTATATCCGCCTGTTGTTCCAGTAGCCGCTCCAGAGGGCCGGCCATGGTTTCCCGGGAAAGGTGAATGTCTGTTGCCGGGTATTGTTGTTTAACCTGGCTGATGACATTCAGCACCGGTGTCAGTGGATAAGTGGCGGTGACGGCCAGTGAAACTGAGGCTTCATGTCTGGCATTCAGGTTTCGGGCTGTTGTTCGCAGCTGTTGCATCTGTTCAAGAGCCCGGATTGCCTGCCGGTAAAATACTTCCCCTTTGGCTGTCAGCTGCGGGCGGTAAGCCTCCCGGGATAACAGTAAAAATCCAATATCCTCTTCCAGTTTTTTCAGCATGTGGCTCACTGCCGACTGGGATTTATGCAGATGTTCGGCTGCACCCCTGAAAGTGCCTTCACTGACAATTGCCTGAAGAACCAAGAGTTGTTCGTATGTCACGCTAATAAAACCTGATCTGTTTTTTGAATCATAATATTGAAAAAACAATGTTATTTATAGTTTGTTTCTCGCGATACGCTTGCTTTCGTTGATTAAGCAATGAAAGAGGATAAGCCATGAAACTGTTTTATAAACCCGGCGCCTGTTCACTGGCATCGCATATTATTTTGCGTGAAGCCGGTGCTGATTTTGAGCTGGAAGCTGTTGATACCGACAGTGGCCGTACCGCGTCAGATCATAATTACCGGGACGTGAACCCTAAGGGATATGTACCGGCCTTGCAGCTCGCCTCGGGAGAGGTGCTGACCGAAGGTGCTGTTGTGCTGCAGTTCATCGCAGACCGGTTTGCACCGGGCCAGCTGATACCGGCCCCGGGCACGTTTGAACGGGTAAGGGTGCAGGAGTTTCTGAACTATATCGGTTCTGAACTGCATAAAGCCTTTGGCCCGTTCTTCTCAGCATCTGCCACGGAGGCTGATAAGGAGAATGCCCGGGCAAGCCTGGATGTGAAATTCGCCTATCTGAATGAAGTGTTATCTGACGGCAGGGTATATCTGCAGGGCGGGAGTTTTTCTGTGGCAGATGCTTATCTGTTTGTGGTCAGTAACTGGGCGAACTTTGTGGGGATTGATCTGCAGAACTGGCCGTTGGTAGCAGAGTTTACGGCGCGGATTGCAAAGCGACCGGCTGTGCAGGCGGCGCTGCAGGCTGAGGGGCTGGTCTGATGGCTGTGAAAGATCGTGCCATGGCGGATATCTGTGATCTGATGTCCCGATACCTTGAAGGGCTGTATCAGGCAGATACCGGTGTTCTGGCGGGTGTATTTCATCCGGATGCCCGTTACGTGAACATGACAGAAGGTGACTACATGAATAAGTCACTGGCTGAATATTTCTCCGCGGTGGAAAAACGGATTCCACCGGCTGTGCGGGGGGACACTCGCCGTGAGCGGATTATCTCGGTTGAGTTTGGCGGTGAACGGATGGCCTTTGTTAAAGCATCCATGACCATGATGGGGCGGGAGTATCTGGATTTTCTCACGCTCACCTGTGACCAGCATGGCTGGCGGATCATGAGTAAAGTTTTTTCCTATGTATCTCAGACAGAGACTGTTTAAGCGGAGTAAAGATGTATGCCTTACGTAAATATTAAAGTTACAAAAGAAGGTGGCCCGGATAACAGCGGCCCGACAGCGGCACAGAAAGCGGAACTGATTGCCGGAGTGACAGAGTTGTTATCCCGGGTGCTGAATAAAAATCCGGCTACGACATTTGTGGTGGTCGATGAAGTATCGCTGGACGACTGGGGGATCGGCGGTATGCCGGTTGTGGATTACCGGAACATGCTGGCAGAACAGGCTGATAAGGCACTCAAACAGTGAGTGCGGCGCATTCTTGCTGATAAAAGGCCGGTCTCTGACCGGCCTTTTTCTGTTAGCAAGGCAGATGTTTTCAGAGCAAAAATAAAAATATTAATTGCGCGCAATTTAATTGTGTAATATTTTGATTGCCACTGAACACTGCTACCGGAGAAAAAGCATGCAATTAGACAAAACTTTATATGTGGCTAAAGCTGAAGCAACAGGTGGGCGTGAAGGCTATATACGTTCGGATGACGGTGCGCTGGATATGCCGCTGACTACTCCTAAAGCCCTGGGCGGTGAAGGTAAGTTTGGTGTGAATCCGGAGCAACTGTTTGCTGCAGGCTATGCCGCGTGCTTCATCGGGGCGATGAAGGTAGTGGCCCAGCGTAACGGGAAAACCCTCAATTCTGCAGCTAAGGTTAATGGCGAGGTAGGTATCGGTCCAGTGGGTAAAGGGTTCAATATCAGTGTGGTGCTGAATATTGACGTCCCTGAAATGTCCCGGGGAGAACTGGAAACGCTGGTCAGTGCTGCCCATGAGGTATGCCCGTATTCCAATGCTACCCGTAATAACGTTGATGTTGTACTGAAGATCGTCTGATATACGGGCTGACAGGGAGCTGTACGGTCAGCCTTTGTCAGACAACGGATCTGAATTGTAAATCTAAGGAGAAAATAATGAATCTGAAAATGTTAACCCGCCTGTTGCCTGTATCTGCTATTGCTGCGGGCATGTTGGCAGCCAGTGTCAGTGTACAGGCAGACTGGCAACTGAATAATCAGCAGTCCAGCCTGAATTTCTTATCGGTCAAGAAAGTACATATCGCTGAAACCTTTCATATTACCCGGTTAGCCGGCCAGCTCAGCGACAGTGGCAAATTGTCAGTACAGCTGGATCTGGACAGTATCGAGACCAATATCGGCATCCGTAACGAGCGCATGCGGGAACATTTATTTGAAACGTCTAAATTTAAAACCGCCACTCTGAACAGCCAGTTACCCGCCGATGTTATGCAAACGGTGAAAAATGGCGGTTTTGTGAATGCTGAAGTGGATGCCTCACTGAGTTTTCATGGTCTGGAAAAACCCCTGAAAGTGAAAGTCAGCCTGCTGTCTGACGGTAAACAGGTACTGGCCAGCAGCAGCCAGCCTGTGGTGCTGACAGCTGAAACCTATGGCCTTACGGCGGGGATTGATAAGCTGAAATCATTGGCGGGGCTGGATTATATCGGCTATACAGTGCCGGTCAGTTTTAGCCTGGTGCTTGAGCAATAAATACCGGCAGACCCTGCTTCGTGGTATATTCCTGAACAAAGTAGCAGGGCGCGGCCCCTGCTTTTTGTGCCGCCCTCAGTGTTGGAATAGATCCGCAGATGACTGCAAATGATGACCTTTCTTTACTCGATGAGCGCCTGTGTTTTGCGCTGTATTCGACCGCTCAGGCGATAACCCGGGAGTATAAAAGCTTACTGGGTCGCCTGAATATGACCTACCCTCAGTATTTGGTGTTTCTGGCATTAACGCCGGAAGATGAAATCACCGTTAAAGCGCTGGGGGAACGTCTGTATCTGGACTCAGGTACGCTTTCTCCTTTACTGAAACGTATGCAACAGGCCGGTCTGATCCACCGTTACCGTGATGCTGAAGATGAACGGAAGGTTATGGTGAGCCTGACCGCTCAGGCCCGTGAATTAACCCCCGAAATCGCGGCTATTCAGCAGGAAGTTGCCTGCTCAACCGGTCTGAAAAAGCCTGAATTTGAACAGTTACTTGGCCAGTTGCAACAGCTTAACCGGCATTTACGTCTGGGACATGACTGACCGGAACAGGGCCTTGCTGTGATGCTGAATGGCCCAGTGCAGCCAGGTCAGAGCGGCGTCAGTATGGTGAGGTTCACCGATCCGTGTGTGTCATGGCCACCTGGTTACCCTGACCGGTTTAAGCGGAATAGTTAAGGTGTAAATCCGGTGGTTAAGGGCTGGCGATAAAGGGTAAAAATATACGGTTTTTCTACCCCTTCTAAAAAAAATACCCGGTATAGCCGGGTATTTTTTTGCTCTTAAGGAGGTCTTTACACCGGTATTTTCATTTCCATTATCCGGGTATCTATGTTCCCGATTTCACGTTTTTCTTTCAGTAACTGACGGCACTCTGACGGGCTCAGCCCCATATATTTTTTGAATACCCGGGCATAATAAGACGGGTCATTAAAGCCTACGGTGAAAGCCACATCAGCAATCGAGGCGACAGGATTGAGCAGTAAACGGGTTGATTCTTTCAGCCGGTAACCAATGAGGTATTCCTGAAAGGTCAGATCGTAAGTTTGTTTGAATAACCTGCAGAATTTATTGACCGTCAGGCCACACATTTCAGCCATATCAGACTCCAGAATTTTTTCCGGATAATGGTTTTGCACGTAATTGACGGCATGCTGCAAGGTTGATTCACCACTGGTGGGCGCCCGGAATCGCACTTCCTCTGGCAGGGGCTCGCTGTCACAGCGAATATTACGTAATTTAATGGCGTCTCTGAACTCACTGGCGGTTTTCAGTGAGTCGGTGATATGTACCATGTCTGCTTCAGAAAGCGGTTTTACATGGTAGTCCCAAACCCCGGTACGAAATGCCCAGATTGCCAACGCTTCGGAATGTTGTTCGGTGAACATCAGAATGGGGAGATCCGGGTCTGACTGCCGGGTTTGCTGTAACAGGTGCAAACTCTGTATATCCGGATAATCATACTCAAAACAGATAAGGTCCGCTTCAGCGGTGTTCAGCAAACGGGGACATGTGGAGGATTGCTTGACCGTCTGCGTATGACAGATTCCATCAAAACTGCTTGATAAACATGATTGATTTGACTGGTTTCTAAGGTCAACCCAGAGCATGGTGGCTATGTGCATAAAAGCCTCACTTTACCATTTCTATCACCCGTTCCCTGGCTATTTTTTTGTGTTGTTCAGCGCTGTTCTGTAAGCCCTGTGTAACACAGTGTAATAAATACGTTACTTAACCTTAGATCAAAAAACAAACACCTGCCAAACATAACTTTCAGCAATTTCAACAGGCTTACAGGCGAAATAAAACCTGACTGCAAAGATAGTCCTAGTGTTTTAAAAAATAGTCCTAACCCTATTTTTTGTGGCTTCCTAAGTTTGATGTACAGCGACTTCTTGCGAACCGCAACGGAGTCCAAAAAGGGAAAGTGAAATGAATTTAAGGTATGCACTGCATGCCATAACGAACACGGGGTAATGTCCTATGAACATGCAAAAAATAAAAACTCAGTTGGAAGCATTCCTTAAAGATGAAGAAGGCCTGACAACAGTTGAGTACGCGATAGCCGGTAGCCTGGTAGGTCTTGCGGTCGTAACTGCATTTACCGACCTGGGGACCCAGGTAGGAACTACGATTGGCGATCTTGAAGATGCAATCACACCAGCAGCTGCTCCTGCTCCTCAATAAAAGAGCATTGAAATCCGGAGCGCGAAGCTGCTCCCAGTAATATAAAAAGTATCAAACAGGAGGGCAATATTATGCAAGTTACGCTGATCAGCGAATTCACCATGCTGGTATTGCTGCTCCTATTTTTAGCGGTAACAGTGAGTGACATCACGCGGCATATTATTCCGAATGTACTGAATTTGATGATTCTTATATGTGGCGTTGTTTTCCAACTGGAAATGATAGGGCTGAGTGGATTAATGACCGCTCTTGGCGGTTTGTTGGTGGGTTTGCTCTTCTTTCTTCCTTTTTATATTGTCGGCGGCATGGCCGCCGGGGATGTAAAACTGATGGCCGCTGCAGCAACAATGCTTGGTCCTGCGACAGCGATATTTGCAGCAGGGCTGAGCCTGGTTGCCGGTTTGTTTCTGGCACTGTTGGTGGTGGCCTGTAAAGGTGACCTATTAGCACTGCTGAAACGCTACTTCATGATTTTTAAAACGCTGTTTTTTACCCGTCAGTTTATTTATATCAAACCGCAGGAAGGCGAAGCAGCAGCGTTACGTTTTCCTTATGCACTGGCGATTGTAACCGGAACGGTACTGGCGCTGGCGTATCAGTCTCAACTTGGGTTTGTTCACTTACGTGAATTACTCACAGGCGGTGCCTTATGAAAAAGCACCAGCAAGATCCTTTAATGAATGGTGGTGGCTCCGCATCCGGGGTTAACGGTAACGGCAACGGTAGTGGAAATGTCGTATCACCTTTCAGAATGCTGGCCCCACGGCCAACCAGTATTGAAGAAACCTGTTTGAACAAACAGTTCCTGGTTGATCTTGTCAGCAAACACCTTTATGACGCCGGCGGCCTGACCATTTCACAGCTGGTCCACAGGGTATGTCTGTCCGGTTCAATTATTGAAGAGATCCTCAATTATTTGCGTCAGGAAAGTCGTTTGGAAGTGTTGCCCCGTTTAGGGCAAAGCAAGGAGCTGTATTACAGCCTGACCGATTTAGGACGGATTGCCGGCCAGGAGGCGATGAACAAAAACGGTTATATCGGCCCGGCGCCGGTACCTGTTTCTGAATATGAGAAAGTGGTTCAGGCGCAGTCGGTTCACCGGGTCATTATTAAGCAGAAAGAAACGCAGCAGGCTTTTGAAGATATTGTTATCCGGCCTACCTTGCTGGATCAGCTGGGACCTGCGATGAATTCTGGCCGTTCAATTGTGATTTATGGGCCGCCGGGTACCGGTAAAACTTATATTACCCAGCGGCTGACCCGGTTACTGACCGATGCCTGCCTGATTCCATATGCAATTTCTGTGAATGAAAGCATCATCCAGCTCTATGACCCTCTGGTACATAAAGCTGCCGATCAGGCATCCGGCACAGACGGTAAACCAAACCTTTTATTTAATGAAGGCCATGACCCGCGTTACAAGCTGTGTAAACGTCCGGTCGTGATCAGTGGCGGGGAGCTGACCCTGGATATGCTGGAAGTGAAATATGAACCCAGCACCAAGATTTACCGTGCCCCCTTACAGCTTAAAGCCAATAACGGCATGTACATCATTGATGATATGGGCCGTCAGCGGGTGAGTCCTGTGGAGTTATTTAACCGCTGGATTTACCCCATGGAAGAACGCAAAGATTTGCTGAGTCTGGCAAACGGTAACAGTTTTGAAGTGCCGTTTGACGAGATTCTTATTTTTTCCACTAACATCAATCCACTGGAACTGGGTGATGCGGCTTTCTTACGCCGAATCGGCCATAAGATCTTTTTCGATACGCTGGACAAGTTTGCTTTTACGGAAATCTGGAAAAAAGTCTGTATCGAAAAACAGATCGAGTTTGATCAAACATTACTGACATACATTTTCGAGGAGCATTATCAGCGAGAGCAGCGACCTTTACTGCCATGTCACCCCCGAGACATACTAGGAATAGCGCAGGACAAGGCGCTGTATCTCGCTGACCCCGAAAAACTGTCTGAAGAGTTGATCGACTGGGCCTGGAAAAGTTACTTCGTAAAACTTGATCAGGAAGAAGACCAGTTTGCCGGCTCCGGCAAGCTGTCAGGAGGTCATTATGATTAAATCAAGAACCCTATTGCTGTTACTGCTGTCAGGTTTGCTGGCGGTGGCGGCAGTCTTTGTAGCCAATAACTGGTTAGCCAGGCAACAGCCACAGGTCGTCGAAAAAACAGTGGTGACTGAAACCGAAGTTGTGATGACTGCTGCGCTGGAAATCCCTTATGGCAAGAAAATTGAATCCCGACATCTGAAACGTCTTGAAATGCCGGTTGGACTGGCGCCGGACGGTGCAGTACGCAGCGCCCAGCAACTGGAAGGCATGGTGGCCAATGCCGATATTCTGCCTGGTGAAATTCTGATGCAGGCCCGTTTCAGTGAACACCTGGAAGGCAGCACTCTGGCGTCACTGATTGAGCCGAATATGCGTGCGGTAACCGTACGGGTAAATGATGTTGTGGGGGTGGGTGGATTCCTGTTACCAGGTAACCGCGTAGACGTTCTGGCCAGCCGTACGGTGAAAAAACGCACCACGACTAAAACCATTCTCAGCGACCTTAAGGTATTAGCTGTGGATCAGACCGCCAGTACCGATGAGAAAGATCCGGTGATTGTCCGTGCAGTTACCTTAGAAGTCTCACCGCTGCAGGCAGAAGACATTGTTAAAGCCCGTGATGAAGGCCCTATTCAGCTGAGCCTGCGTAACCCTAAAGATCGCGGTGTGATTAAAAAGCCGGCTGTACGTCGGGTCAGCAGTGGCTCGTACGTCACCATTATTCGCGGCACGAATGTGCAGAAAAGCAAGGTAAGGCTGTAAAGCGTCTGTTTGCGCGAATGCTTTGAATCGTCTGCTTCCGGCCCGAGTGTGGAGCCGCTACAGACAGAAGAAAGGAAGTCACTATGAAATATTCAATACAATATCCCGTTAAGCTTGTTACGGCTCTGATTGTCTTGATGTTCTTGTTTTCCGCCAGTTCAGTCGTCGCGCAGGAAACAGCACGCAGTACAACATTAAAGACGTTTGATGAGCTAACTGACCATAGCCGTCAGGTGGAAACCATTTGGGTGCCGCTTTATAAATCGCATATTCTGCGGATTAATAAGCCAGTTAAAAAGATCTCCATCGGTAATCCGGATATTGCCGATATCCTGATTATGCAGTCCGGCCAGTTATATGTACTGGGCCGGGGGCTGGGCACGACGAACGTACTCCTGTGGGATGGCAAGAATAAGCTGATCAGCGCGTTCGATATTGAGGTTACCCACGACCTGGATACCCTTAAAGCCAAGCTGTACGAGCTGCTGCCTGAAGAGAATATAGAAGTGCATTCTTCCCAGGGGGCTATTGTATTAAACGGTGAAGTCAGCAGCCTGACGCGAATGAACACCGCGGTTGAAATTGCTAAAAGTTTTACCGTCCCCACCAAAGATGATTCTGAAGATAATTCCATCTCCAGTGTGGTCAACCTGATGGGCGTCGGTGGCGCACAGCAGGTCATGCTGAAAGTAACCGTCGCTGAGGTTTCCCGCCGGGTGGCCCGCCGTCTGGGCATTAAGTTCAACGCGGTCAATTCGGGCAGCAATTTTCAGTTTGGTGCTGTCAGTGGTGGTGCGACCTTTCCTGATGCAGTATTTACTGACCTGGCGGCCGGAGCCTCCGGTGCCCGTACCCCGGTATTTACCGATGGTGGCATATTCGGTCCGGTAATTGATGAGTTTGCACCGAGTGACCTGGCTATTGCCGATAAAGGTTTGTTTGCCAGCTATATCGGTGGGGATTACCTGTTTAGCATGGCGCTGGATGCGGCTAAAGAAGATGGTTCTGCAAAAATTCTGGCTGAACCAACCCTGACAACCCTGACTGGCCAGGAAGCCTCTTTCTTATCCGGTGGCGAGTTTCCGATTCCTGTTCCGAACGAGGATGGGATTACGATCGACTTTAAAGAATTTGGTATCGGTCTGAAATTCTTACCCGTCGTGCTGGATTCCCAGCGAATCAACATGAAACTGAATATCAGCGTCAGTGAGCTGACCTCAACTGCCAGTGTCTCTGCTACACCGGGTAACACCAATGCCAGTTTCTTTGTGCCGGCCCTGACCAAGCGTTCTGCAAGCTCTACCGTTGAGCTGGCTGATGGTCAGACTATCGGTATTGCCGGTCTGCTGAATGAGAACATGCGTGAGGTCGTCAATAAATTTCCTGGTCTGGGTGATATTCCGGTACTGGGTCATCTGTTCCGCAGTCAGGAATTTGAAAAGGGTGAAACCGAGCTGGTTATTCTGGTAACGCCACAGCTGGCGAAGCCTCTGAATACCGATGAGATCGCCTTACCGACAGACAACTTTGTCGAGCCTTCCGACTTTGAATTCTACATTCTGGGTAAGAACCTGGGGGATCCTGAAGAGCAGTCTGAATCGTCTCAACAGGTTGCATCAGCGTCGGACAGTGCGCAGCTCAATGAAGCAATTGCGGATAACGAAGACGATAAAAAACCGGTACCGGCGACCAGCTTTGCGGTACCGCCTCTGCCTAAGATCAACAGTAACTCCGGCGGCATGGAAAATAATTACGGTCATTCGATTAACTAGGAGACAGCATCATGAAAACCCTGATGATTATAGCGATGGGACTGGTGATTGGTGGCTGTAGCAGCCAGCCCCGGCCTGAACTGGGCAGCAGCGTTCGGGCGATGACAGAACAGCAGACATATAACCCGGCAGCGACCCAGCAAAACGCCAGCCGGGACGGCAACTCACTGGATGGCGAAAGCGGTGTACATATCCTGCGGACTTACCGCCAGGCAGTGGGTCAGCCTCGGGAAGTTAAAAAAGAAATTCAGGTAAATATAGGTAACTGATTATGAATACCTGTAGCAAACACAGAACCCGTGCCCGGTCAGCGGTCACCGGCGCAAAGCAACAGCGGGGCATCGTGACCGTTGTTGTGGCTGTAGGTTTAATTGCGCTGGTTGCTATGGTGGGTTTGGCACTGGATACAGGACATCTGTTATTGAATAAGACCCGCTTGCAGAATGCCGTTGATGCGGCAGCACTGAGTGGAGCAAGAACGTTACAGTTGTCTGTCAGCGCGGCGCCAATGGATGATGCCCGGGCGGCTGCAATTGCAACCTTTAACGCCAACCTTTCTGATGAACTGACGTCTCATGCACCGGTACCGACGGTGACGTTTTCTGAAGATTTAACGCCCGGCTCCTTTGTGGCTGCAACTGCGGGTGAGCCTAACTATATTAAGGTTGCGACGCCTTTGGTGCCACTGACCAGCTATCTGGTGCAGGTCGTTGGAGTTGACGACAAACCTGTCGGTGCAACGGCGGTTGCAGGCTTTGGCAGCGGTGCCAGCGTCTGTGATCTGATTCCGGTCATGGTCTGTAAAGGGACTCAGGATCCGGATACCCCTACCGGCTTCAGTGAATTTGATTTTTCTGCCGGCCTGAGTGCACCGTTTGATCCTGCAACTGATACGGTAACCCTGAAAACCGGTTCCGGTTCCGGTCCGGATACGGATGTCGGTACCGGCAGCTTTCATTTAATTGATATTCCCGGATTACAGGGTGCAAATGATATCCGCTATGCCTTTGCAGAGTCCTCAAACTGTGGGGATGAGGGGCAGGAATTTGAGATTGATCTGGC